>CAIMLX010000054.1 GCA_903842455.1 uncultured Hyphomicrobiales bacterium
AGGCCTTCAAAACCATTGGCCTTGGTAGCGATCGGCTGGTTGTGCGAGGCAGAGAACTGCTCGAACCACTGCCACGAGGCAGCAGGATCGAACCCGACCGGGCACTCATAGCCAGCAGCCTTGAGCTTGCGAGCGGTATCCTCGACCTCGGCCCAGGTCGCGGGAAGGGCCTCGACGCCGACGGCCTTGAGCGCATCGGTGTTGTAGTACATGACCGCGGTGGAGTTGTTGAACGGCATCGACAGCATTTCGCCGGTCGAGGTCGAGAAGTAGGAACCGACACCGGCGAAATAGTTCGACCAGTCGATCTCGTAGCCGTTTTCCGCCATCAGCTGGCGCACCGGCACATAGGCTTCCGACAGCATCAGGTCGAGCGTACCCGCGTCGAAGACCTGGGTGATCGTCGGCTGCTTGTTGGCGCGGAACGCGGCGATCGTGGCCTGCAGGTTGTTGTCGTAGTTTTCCTGCGACACGCAGACGATCTCGTAGTCGGCCTGCGACTCGTTGAAGGTCTTGCACATGTCCTGGATGCGCTCGGACAGATCGCCCGACAGGCCATACCAGAACTCGAACTTGGTGGCGGCGGCAGCCGGGGAGGCCACGAGGGCCAGCGCAGTCGCCGAAACGGCCGCGCCAAGCAGCCAGTTGGTCTTCATCATCATCGTCTCCTGGGAGGATTCGGGTTCGGTCTCGAGCCGGATTGCCCCCGGGTCTCGAACGGCCGCACTCCTAGTCCGTCTGCTTGACGGTTGGATTTCAGCCCGGTGACAGGCCGGTGACGATGCAGTGAAGCTTCGATGTCGGGCCCGACCGATGGCCGATGTGACAGCGGCGCGATTGCAGGATAATCGGGTTGCGCTGGCTTCAGGAGTTCAGGTCATGGCAGTCGCGATCATCGGCGGAACGGGGTTCATTGGCACGGCAGTGGCCGAGCGGCTGGCGCTGCGCGGGCTCGCCCCCGTGGTGGTGGCGCGCGGCGAGCACCCGGTGAACCTGCCCGAAGGCGCCATCCTCGAGCGCGCCGACCGTATGGACGAAGCGCGGCTGCGCGATATCTTCGCGACTCACCGCATCGACACGGTCGTCGACATCTTTGCGCTGGGCATGCTCAACACCCGCGCCGTCATGGAGGCGACCGCAGCGACCGGCGGCCGCTACGTGCTGCTGAGTTCTGTGGATGTGTACTCGAACTACGGTGGCCTCATCCGCAAGGAGAGCCCGGCCATCCAGCCGCAGCCGGCGAAGGAAACCGACCCGCTCCGCAGCTTCCGCTTCCCCTATCGCGGCAACCCGCATCGCCCGAAGGGCGTATCGGCCGAACTGTTCGAGGACTACGACAAGATCGTTCTCGAGGAATCGGCGCTAGGCGACAACCGCTTCTCCACCACCGTGATTCGCGCCCCGATGATCTTCGGCCCCGGCGACAAGCAGCATCGCTTCAAGTGGGCGATCGACGCGGTGAAGAAGGGCGGCCTGATCCGGCTCGACGAACGCGCCGGCAAGTGGCCGAACTCCTACGGCTACGTCACCGATGTCGCCGAGGCCATGGTCCTCGCCGCCCTCGACCCTCGCGCCGTCGGCCGCACCTACAATGTCGGCCAGGACTTCGTCCGCAATCCCGTGCAGTGGCTCCTGAGCTTCGCCGTGATGCTTAACACGCCGATCGAGGTCGAAACCGTGCCCGCGGCTGAAAAAGCCCTGCTGTTCGAACGCGCCGAGGCCACCGACCTGCGCTACCCCCTGACGCTCGACACCACCCGCATCCGCGAGGAACTGGGCTTCGTCGAGCCGACCGCCGAGCGCGAGGCACTGCTGGCAACCATCGCCTACGAGTCCGCTTGATCGGCCGCACAACCCCCGTTGACTCCGGCGCCTGCTAATTTAGTGTGCCTAAAGTTTTCCGGGGGACGCCCGTTTCATGCATGCCGACGACATCCGCGAGATGTCCGAAACCTTTGTCACGGAGGGCGAGAGCCTCGGCGCCCGCCTGCGGGCCCGCCGCAAGGCCATCGGCAAGACCATGCAGCAGGTCGCCGACGAGGCGAGCCTCACTATCGGCTTCATCTCCCAGATCGAGCGCGGCATCTCGAGCCCGTCGCTCGCCTCGCTCTACAATGTGGCCAAGGCGCTCGACGCTTCGGTGGACATGTTCGTCTCGCAGGCTCCGGCCCGGTCGCACTCCGTTGTGACCCATGCCGGCCAGCGCCCGACCTTCAAGGTCGATGGCACCTCGCGCTACTATGAGTTCCTCGAGCGTGGCTTCGCCGATGCCAAGCTCAACGCCTGCCTGTCGCACGTGCCGCCCGGCCATGCCTCCGAGATGATGAGCCACGAGGGCGAGGACTTCGTCTACCTCGTCGCCGGCCACATGCTCTACGAGGTCGACGGCGTCACCTACGACCTCAAGGCCGGCGACACGCTACACTTCGACAGCCGCCAGCCGCATCGCGGCACCAATATCGGCGCCGATACCGCCATCGAACTCTGGGTCGGCACCATGCGGCTGTTCCCCGAATGAGCCCCGTCGATCCCGCCATCGCCAGGCAACTCGCCGACGCCCTCGCGTCCGGCCCGCCCGCGCTGTTCGCCGTGTTGTCGCAACTGTTCACCGCCATCCCCGGCGTCCGCACCGCCACCTTCATCGCCACCGCGCCCGACCGCACGGTGACGCACCGCATCGGCACCTCCAACCCGGCGCACTTCCCCATCGGCAATGTCGATCCGGTCGGCGACGATCCGTGGAACAACGCCATCCTCCGCGACCGTCGCCCTGTCATCGGCGACAGCGTCGCCGGCATGGGCGCATTCCTGCCCGAAACTGACGGCCTCGTCGCCATGGGCTACAGCGCCTGCGCGTGCTTCCCCATCGTGATCGCCGGCGAAACCCGCGGCGTCGTCGCCCTGCTCGGCGATGCCGGCATCTTCACCCCGGCCACAATCGCCGAAATCGACACCCTTCTGCCAATCGCTGCGCTGACCTTCACCTTCCATGGGGTCAGCGAGAGATGACGACTTCAACCGCCGGCCGTTCGCGCCGGCACAGGATTTAACCAGGGAGACTGCCATGCGTTTGTACAGGACGCTTGTCGCGGTAGCGCTCGGCGCGGTGATGACCGTGTCGGGAGCCATAGCCGAGACGCCCAAGAATACGTTGGTGATTGCGGACGCGATCGACGACATCATCACGCTCGACCCGGCCGAAGTGTCGGAAGTCGGCGGCGTGCTTGCCAGCCAGCAGATCTACCAGCCGCTGGTGACCTTCGATCCGGCCGACCCGACCAACATCATCCCGGTGCTGGCCGAAAGCTGGACCGTGTCGGAGGACGGCACGACCTTCACCTTCAAGATGAACCCGGCGGCCAAGTTCGCCTCGGGTAATCCGGTGACGGCTGCCGATGCCGAGTACTCTATCCGTCGCGTCATCCTGATCGATAGCCGTATCAGCTTCATCTTCGCCCAGTTCGGCCTGACCAAGGACAACGTGGCGGAGAAGGTGAAGGCGCTCGATACGTCGACGCTTCAGTTCGAAGTCGACCAGAAATACGCGCCGAGCTTCGTGCTCTACGTGCTGTCGTCCTTCACCGGCGGCATCGTCGACTCGACCATCGTCAAGCAGCATGAAGGCACCCTTGCCGACGGCTCGAACGACTACGGCAATGCCTGGCTGAAGTCCGAGAACTCGGCCGGCTCGGGCCCCTACGTGCTGACCAAGTGGGACCCGAAGGTCTCGATCCTGCTCAGCCGCAACGAGAACTACTGGGGCACCGCCCCCGGCGTCGATCGCCTGTTCCTGCAGCACATGCCGGAATCGGCGACGCAGCGCCTCGCGCTCGAAAAGGGCGACATCGACATCGCCAACAAGCTGGGTCCGGATGATATCGGTGCCATTTCCGGCAACGCCGACATCCAGATTCTCGAGGGCGTGTCCTCGACGATGTACTATTTCGGCCTCAACGTTCGCAACGAAGCGCTGAGCAACCCGAAGGTCGTCGAAGCCATCAAGTACGGCGTCGACTACCAGGGCATCGCTGACACCATCGGCAAGGGCACCATCAAGGTGCACCAGACCATGATCCCGGACGGGTTCCTGGGCGGTGGCATCGACTACAACCCCTACTCGCTCGACATCGAGAAGGCCAAGGCGCTGATCGCCGAGTCGGGCGTCGCAACCCCGATCAAGCTCGAGACCGTCGTCTGGAACGTGCCGCCCTACCCCGATTATGCTCAGGCCGTGCAGGCCACGCTGAGCCAGATTGGCGTCGAACTCGACCTGCAGGTCGTCGATGGCGGCCCGTGGCTTGACCGCTACCGCTCGCACGACCTCGACATCTGGTTCGGCCTCTGGGGTCCGGACTATCCCGATCCGCATTCCAACGCCAAGGCGTTCGGCAACCATGATCCGTCCGATCCGGATGGCACCAAGGGCAACCTCGCCGACCGCTTCGGCTGGAACTCGGGCAAGGTCTCCGACCTCGTGAACCAGGCCGTGCAGGAACAGGACGTCGACAAGCGCAAGGCGCTCTACGACGAGGCCCAGCGCCTGCACACCGACACCTCGCCGTTCGTCTTCATGTTCCAGGACAGCCGCAAGGTTGCGATGCGGAACTCGGTCAAGGGTGTCGTCCTCGGCATCACCTTCTCCGACGATCGCTACGGCGGCGTGACCAAGGAATAACCGACCTGCGGAGCCGGGGAACTTCCCCGGCTCCGTTCTCGACGAGGATCCATGACAGACAACCTGCCGCGACCGCTGCGCCTCCTTCTCGGCTTCGCCTCCTGGCTGCTGACGGTGGCGATCACCCTTGTCGGGCTCGCTTCGCTCACCTTCTTCATCGGCCGCGTGCTCCCCATCGACCCGGTGCTGGCCATCGTTGGCGAGAAGGCCCTGCCCGAGGTCTACGACCGCGTCTATCTCGAACTCGGACTCGATAAGCCCATCTGGCAGCAGTTCATCGAGTATCTCGGCAAACTGCTGCGCGGCGACTTCGGCATCTCGTACTCCACCAACCGCCCGGTATTCACGGACCTGCTGAGTTTCTTCCCCGCGACCCTCGAACTGGCCACCATCGGCCTCGTCATCGGCGTGGCGCTGGGCGTCCCCATGGGCGTCGCCTCGGCCTACTGGCACGAAAAGTGGCCTGACCACCTGATCCGCGTCATCGGCCTGATCGGCTATTCGGTGCCGATCTTCTGGCTTGGCCTCGTCGGCCTCTTCGTCTTCTACTACAAGCTCGGCTGGGTTTCGGGCCCCGGGCAGGTCGATGTGTTCTTCACCGGGATCGTGCCGCGCATCACCGGTTTCATCCTCGTCGACGCCGCCATTGCCGGCGAGTGGGAGGTGTTCTGGAACGCTGTAAGCCACATGATCCTGCCCGCCGTGCTGATTGGCTATTTCAGCCTCGCCTACATCTCCCGCATGACCCGCTCGGTCATGCTCGACCAGTTGAGCCGCGAATACGTTCTCACCGCCCGGCTGAAGGGCGCCAGCGAGTTCACCGTGGTGGTACGGCACGCCCTCGGCAATGCGGCGATCCCGCTCGTGACCGTGATCGCGCTGAGCTATGGCGGCCTGCTCGAGGGTTCCGTGCTGGTCGAGACCATCTTCGCCTGGCCCGGCATAGGCAACTACCTCTATTCCTCGCTCTTTGCCGCCGACATGAACGCCGTTCTCGGCGGCACCCTGCTCGTCGGCATCGTCTTCGTGCTGCTCAACATGCTGTCGGACGTGCTCTACGCCGCACTCGACCCGCGCTCGCGGAGCCTCGCCAACAAATGACCCTGCTCACCGAACCAGCCGCCGATCCGAAGGCCGCCATCCGCGCCGCGCGCTGGAAGGAGTTCCGCAGCTTCGCGCGCCGCTTCTTCCGCAACCCGCTCGGCGTCGTTGGCCTCTTCATCGTGCTGGTGCTGATCTTCGTTGCCGCCTTCGCGCCGTGGATCGCCACGCACGATCCCTACATGCCGACCCTCACCGCCCGCCTCGCCGCACCGAGCGCCGAGTGGTGGTTCGGCGCCGACGAACTGGGCCGCGACATCTACTCCCGCCTCGTCCACGGCTCGCGGCTGACCCTGCTGATCGTCGCCCTCGTGATCGTCACCTCCGCCCCGCTTGGCCTGATCATCGGCGCCGTTGCCGGCACTCGCGGCGGCTGGATCGATGCGGTGTTCATGCGCATCACCGACGTGTTCCTCGCCATTCCCAAGCTGCTGCTGGCGCTGGCCTTCGTTGCGGCGCTCGGCCCCGGCATCGTCAACGCCGCGCTCGCCATCACCCTCACCGCCTGGCCGCCCTATGCCCGCCTCGCCCGCGCCGAAGCGATGGTCGTGCGGAACTCAGACTACGTGAACGCCGTGCGGCTGGCCGGCGCCAGCGAGTTCCGCATCATCGTCTTCCACGTCATCCCGATGTGCCTCTCCTCTGTCATCGTCCGCATGACCTTCGACATGGCCGGCATCATCCTCACTGCCGCCGGTCTGGGCTTCATCGGGCTGGGCGCCCAGCCACCGCTGCCCGAATGGGGCGCCATGATCTCCACTGGCCGCAAGTTCATCTTCGACCAGTGGTGGGTGGCCACCGTCCCCGGCATCGCCATCTTCACCGTCTCGCTCGGCTTCAACCTGCTCGGCGACGCCCTGCGCGACCTGCTCGACCCGCACCTGAGGCAGCGCAAATGACCGGCCCTCTCGTCGAGATCGAAAACCTCCGCGTCGCCTTCCGCAATGACGATGGGAGCTGGAACGACGCGGTGCGCGGCGTCTCCTTCTCGCTTGGCCGCGAGAAACTTGGCATCGTCGGCGAATCGGGCTCGGGCAAGAGCCTCACCGGCCGCTCGCTGCTCGGCGTGCTCCCCGACTACGCGCGGATCAGCGCCGACCGCCTGCGCTTCGACGGCATCGACCTCACGACCGCCTCGCCAAAACTCCGCCGCTCCCTGCGCGGCGGCCGCATGGGCATGATCCTGCAGGACCCCAAATACTCGCTCAATCCGGTGATGAACGTCGGCAAGCAGATCATCGAGGCAATCCGCATCGGCGACCGCAAGCTGTCGGGCGCCGAGGCACGCAGGCAGGCCGTCACGTCGCTTGAAGCCGTGCAGATCCGCGACCCCGAGCGCGTCATGGGCCTCTACCCGCACGAGTTGTCCGGTGGCA
The DNA here is from genome assembly GCA_903842455.1 of uncultured Hyphomicrobiales bacterium. Lineage (GTDB taxonomy): Bacteria > Pseudomonadota > Alphaproteobacteria > Rhizobiales > Devosiaceae > Devosia_A. The sequence continues at coordinate 7,153 of CAIMLX010000054.1, forward strand.
TGGGCCAGCGCGTCATGATCGCCATGATGGTGGTGCGCGAACCCGACCTGCTGATCGCCGACGAACCCACCTCCGCCCTCGACGTCACCGTCCGCACCCAGGTGCTGTCGATCATGGACGAACTGGTGACCCGACGCGGCATGGGCCTCATCTTCATCAGCCACGACCTCAACCTCGTGAGCAAATTCTGCGACCGGGTGATCGTCATGTATGCCGGCCGCATCGTCGAAACCCTCGACGCCAAGAACCTGCACGCCGCGCAGCATCCCTATACCCGCGGCCTCCTCGCCTGCCTGCCCTCGATCGACGGCTCGCTCGAACCGCTCCCCACCCTCACCCGCGACGCGTCGTGGCTGGAGGCGGCATCGTGATCACCGTCGAAAACCTCACCGTCCGCTTCTCCGGCTCCACGGCCGTCGACACTGTCAGCTTCACCGTCGCCCAGGGCGAGAGCTTCGGCCTCGTCGGTGAATCGGGCTCGGGCAAGTCCACCATCCTCCGCACCATGGTCGGCCTCAACCGCCACTGGTCGGGCCGCATCATCATCAACGGCATGGATGCCCGGACGACCAGGCAGCGCGACCTCGCCCGCACCGCCCAGATGGTGTTCCAGGATCCCTACGGCTCGCTCCACCCGCGCTACACAATCGGCCAGCAGATCGCCGAACCGATGCTGATCAACGGCATCGCCGATCCGGTCGGCCGCACCGCCGAACTGCTCGACCTCATCGGGCTCGGCGCAAAATTCCAGTTCCGCTTCCCGCACGAGCTCTCCGGCGGCCAGCGCCAGCGCGTCGCCATTGCCCGCGCCCTGTCGCTGAGCCCGCGCATCCTGCTACTCGACGAGCCGACCTCGGCACTCGACGTCTCGATCCAGGCCGAAATCCTCAACCTGCTGAACCGCCTGCGCCGCGAGCTCGGCCTCACCTTCGTCATCGTCAGCCATGACCTCGCGGTCATCAGCTACATGTGCGAGCGGCTGATGGTGATGCGCAACGCCCGCGAGGTGGAAACCCTCACCCGCGAGCAGCTCCGCGCCAGCGACGTTCGCGACGACTACAGCCGGCAACTGCTCGCCGCCAGCTGATCCCCGCTTGCCCAAGCATCGATCCCCCGGCTACCCATAGACTGGGGAGGACTTCTTCGTGCTTGAGCGTTCTTGCGGGGATCGGGGCTGATGGCGCCGATCAAGCTTGTCATTTTCGATTGCGACGGCGTGCTGGTAGACAGCGAACCGCTGGCCATGCGCGTGCTGCTGGGCCTGCTCGGCGAACAGGGCATCGAGATCGACCGCGGCGACGCCTTCCGCTCGTTCCTCGGCCGCTCGCTGGCCTCGATCTCGGAATCACTGAATCAGACGCATGGCGCGCGGCTGAGCGAAGCCTCGCTCGGCGGCATGCGCGACCGGCTCTTCGCGCTCTACCGCAAAGAGTTGAAGCCGACCGGCTGGATCGCCGAAATCCTGGCCGGGCTCGAACTGCCCTTCTGCGTTGCCTCCTCGAGCCAGATCGAACGCATCCGCCTCAGCCTCGAACTCACCGGCCTGCTGCCGCGCTTCGAGGGCAAGGTCTATTCGGCGAGCATGGTGCAGAACGGCAAACCCGCCCCCGACCTGTTCCTGCACGCCGCGGCGCAGATGGGCGTGGCGCCCGAGAACTGCCTCGTCATCGAGGACTCGCCGGCCGGCATCATGGCGGCGCGCGCGGCCGGCATGCGGGTCTTCGCCTATCTCGGCGGCGGCCACTTCGCCGAGGGCGGCCTGCGGGACGAGGTCGAGGCCCTCGCCCCCGACGCCATCATGGAGGACATGCGCGCCCTGCCCGGCCTGCTGGAGATGCACGCCGCACGCGAAACCGCCGACGCGAAGCTGCTGGTCGCTGTCGATGTCGGCACCGCCAGCGCCCGGGCCGCCGTGGTCACGCCGCACGGCCACCTGATCGGGCGCGCCGAACATCCGCTGCAGCTCAACCGCGCCGACGCCAACTTTGCCGAATACGACTCCGAGCAGATCTGGGACGCCGTCGGCGCCGCCGTGCGCGAGGCGATGCGCGTCGCCGGCGCGCGGCCCGACGAGGCAGTCGGCATCAGCTTTGACGCCACCTGCTCGCTGGTCGTCCGCGACCGCGCCGGCGATCCGCTGCCCGTCTCGCCGGGCGGCGACCCTCGCTGGGACACCATCGCCTGGTTCGATCATCGCGCCCTCGCCGAGGCCGGGGAATGCACCGCCACCGGCCACCGGGTGCTCGATTTCATCGGCGGCGTGATGTCGCCCGAAATGGAAGTGCCCAAGCTCATGTGGCTGAAGCGGCACGCCCCCGACACATGGGCTGAGGCCGGCCACTTCTTCGACCTCGCCGATTTTCTCACCTGGAAAGCCTCGGGCTTCACCGCCCGCTCCCAATGCACCCTCACCTGCAAGTGGACCTACCTCGCCCACGAGACCCCCGGCTGGCAGCCGGATTTCCTCGCCGAGGTCGGCATCCCCGAGCTGGTCGAACGCGGCGGACTGCCCGACCGGGCGAGCCCGATCGGCCAGCCGCTCGGCACGCTCACCCCCTCCGCGGCCGCACTGCTTGGCCTTACCGCGCGCTGCAGTGTCGGCGTCGGCCTGATCGACGCGCATGCCGGCGCCCTCGGTTCCCTCGCCGCCTTCGCTACCGAACCGCAGGACATCCACCGGCACCTGGCGCTGATCGCCGGGACCTCGAGTTGCGTCATGGCCCTGTCGCAGGAACCGCGCCCGACGACAGGCGTCTGGGGCCCCTATGCCGGCGCGGTGCTGCCCGGCGTCTGGCTCAACGAGGCCGGGCAATCGGCCACCGGCGCCCTGCTCGACCACCTGTTGAAACTGCATGGCGCCGGTGGCGCGCCAACCCCAGCCCTCCACCGCAAGGTCGTCGAGCGCATCATGCATCTGCGCCTCACCGAAGGCTTTGGCCTCGGCGCCCGCCTGCACGTCCTGCCCGACTTCCACGGCAACCGCTCGCCGCTCGCCGATCCGCAGGCGCTGGGAGTCGTCTCCGGCCTGTCGCTCGACAGCGATTTCGACAGCCTTGCGCGCCTCTACTGGCGCACCTGCGTCGCCATCGCCGTACAGGTCCGCCACATCCTCGAAACCCTGAACGATCGCGGCTACGCCATCGACACCCTGCATGTCACCGGCGGCCACAGCCGCAACCCGCTGCTGATGGAACTCTATGCAGACGCCACCGGCTGCAGCGTCATCGAACCGGCCACGCAGGATGCAACGCTGCTCGGCGTCGCCATGGTGGCAGCGACCGCCGCTGGCCTCCACCCTGATCTGCCCGCTGCCTGCTCCGCCATGGCCCAGCCTGGCACCATCCGCCTGCCCGACCCGGCGGCCATGGCCCAGTTCGACCGCGACTACCGAACCCAGCTGGCCATGCAACGGCACCGCGCCGAGATCGACGCGATCGCCCGCGGCTGAAATCCGTCGGCGCAGCCGACATCAGCCTCGGCGGTCAGTCGAGCTGGAACATCCGGTTGAGCGGGATCTGCACCGGAGTCTGGTCGGGATTGGTGTCCATGATGTCGGTCTGCATCACGAACCACTTCTTCATCACCGGTTGGTCGAACAGCTCGGCCAGCCGGTTGCTGTCGGTCTTCAGGTGGGTGGCGAAGAGGATATCGGTCTCGGGGTCGTGCCAGATCGAGTAGTCGCGGATGCCATAGGCTGCGAGCAGTTCGGCGAGCTCGGGCCAGATGTCGTCATGGCGCTGCTTGTACTCGGCCTCGCGACCGGGAAAGAGCTTCATCTTGAAGGCGACGCGTTCCATCACTCACTCCCTGGATAGAGTTGGGGCGCCGGTAGAACCGGCGCCCCGGAGGCATCAGAAGTCGAATTCGTCGATGTTCTCGGCGTTGAACGTCGTCAGTTCGGCCTGGGTATTGATCGAGTTGTTGGCATTGATCGTGATGGTGCCGAGGTTCGGCACTTCGAAGGTCGAGCCGACCTCGTTCTTGATCGAGCCGTCGATCACGCCGAGCGCGAAGTGCACGGCCAGCCAGCCTTCATTGTAGGGCGACCAGAGCTGGAACGCCTTGACGGTACCGTCCTTGACGAAGTCCCGCATTTCGCTGGGCAGGCCGAGGCCGGTCACGGCGACCTTGTCGGCGATGCCGCGCGACTGCACGACCTGTGCCGCGGCCGCGATGCCCACGGTGGTCGGCGCGATCACGCCCTTGAGGTTCGGAAAGTTGGAGAGCAGTGCCTCCATTTCCGTCGTCGATTTCTCCGGCTGGTCATCGCCGTAGACGGTCGCCACGAGGCTCATCTTGGCGTACTTGGCGTCCGCCTTCAGCGTCTCGTTCATGCCCACGATCCACTTGTTCTGGTCGGGAGCTTCGGTGGTGGCCGACAGGATGGCGATCTCGCCTTCATAGCCGATCAGCGATCCCACCATCTCGACCTGGTCACGGCCGACGATGTCGAAGTTGACCGGCAGGATGGTCGCGTCGCGATACTGCTCGTTGCCGGTGATATCGCCGTTCACGGTAAGCACGAGAATGCCCTTGGAGCGCGCGTCTTCGAGCACCTGGTTCAGCGCATCGGGGCTGTTGGGCGCGATGCCGATGACGTTCACGCCGCGCTGGATCTGCGCTTCGATGAACGGGATCTGCGAGGTGGCTTCGGCGGTCGCCGGGGCCACGAACTCGAACTCGCAACCCAGCGACTCGCAGGCATCGACGAAGCCGCCGGTGATCGAGTCGAAATACGGATTGCCGGTATTCTTGCCGATATAGACGATCTTCAGCGCATCCTGCGCCATGGCGGTGCTAGCGAAGGCGAGGCCAGCGGCCAGGCCGAGAACGAGAGCTTTCTTGAACACGTCTTTCCTCCTGTTGTGCCGGTTTTACCCGGCGGAATAGCCCGTCACCTCTGGGTGCGGGAATAGATCAGATTGGTGGCGATGATGGCGACGATCAGCAGGCCGCCCAGCACCACCAGTTGCACCGCTGGCAGCACGTTGGCGACGATCATGCCGGTCGAGACGATCACCAGCAGCCACGCCGCAAGGAACGTCCCGAGGATGGTGCCGCGTCCCCCGAAGATGTAGGTGCCGCCCAGCATCGCCATCAGCACCATCTGCAACTCGCCGCCGGCCGCGATATCGTAGCGCACCGAGCCGAGCCGCGACGCCGTCATGATCCCGGCGACCGAGGCGACCAGCCCCACCAGCAGGAACAGGCTGGATTTGATGCGCGCGCTGCGGATGCCCGCATGCCGCGCCGCCACCTCGTTGGTGCCGATCTGATAGATGTTGCGGCCGAAGATCGTGCCGCCCAGGACGATGCCGAGCCCGATAGCGAGCACGATAAACAGCACCACCGGCAGCGGAATGCCGGCCAGCATGATCTTGTCGACGCCGATGAACCACTCCGGCACCCGGATCGACTTGTCGCCGGCCAGCACCTGCGCCAGTCCACGGAACAGCGTCAGCGTGCCGATGGTGACTATGATCGAAGGCAATTGCAGCCCGATCACCAGGAAGGCGTTGAGCGCCCCCATCGCGAGGCCGGACAGCAGCCCGATGACGATGGCGAGCGGGATCGGCACGCCCGACGCCTGCGCCCACGCAAAGATGCAGGCCGAGAGTGCCATGTTCGCCGCCGGCGACAGGTCGATCTCGCCGGCGATGATCACCATGGTCAGCACCAGCGCCACGATCGCCAGTTCCGAATAGAGCGTGAAGCTCCTCAGGATGTAGCTGAGGTCGAGGAAGAACGGCGACAGCACGCTGCCGCCGAACACACCGACGACCAGCAGCATGAAGGTCATCGTTTCCGGCCGGATCAGCAGCGTCTGCCACCGTGGGCGAACAGGAGAGCTATCGGCCTGCGCCGGCGCAGTCTTTGTTGTGCTCATGCCCGCGCCCTCTTCAGGCTGGCAATGCCCTGCTGCCGCACCGAGCGGTCGATGACCAGCGCGATCAGGATGACCGCCCCGTAGATCGCGGCCTGCGACGTGCCCGGGATGCCGAGCAGCGGCAGCGCCGCCGACACACAGCCGAGCAGCAGCACGCCGAGCACCGTCCCCAGCACCGTGCCGACGCCGCCATTGATCGAGGCCCCGCCGATCACCACCGCCGCGATCACCTGGAACTCGAAGCCCGAGCCGGTATTCGACGGATTCACGAAGCCCCAGCGGCTCGCATAGAGAATGCCCGCCAGCCCCGACAGCGCGCCGGAGATCGCAAACACCAGCAGCGTCACCTGGTTCACCTTGATGCCGCGCAGCGGCGCCGCCACCGGGTTGGAGCCGAGCGCGAATATCTGCCGCCCCACCCGGGTGTGCATGGCGAAGAAATAGGTCGCGAGCGCCACGCCGAAGGCGATGAAGATGATCCACGGGATGCCCATGATCGGCGACGTCTGCGCCAGCCCCTTCAGCTCGGATGGAATCCACTGCCGGTCGATCTGCTTGGCGTTCGAGATGATGAAGGTGAGCCCGCGGTAGAGGCTCAGCGTGCCAAGCGTCACGATGATCGCCGGCAGGCGGAACAGCGTGATCAGCAGCCCGTTGCCGAGCCCCAGCAGCGCTCCGACGACGATCGAAATCGGAATCCCGCCCCACCACGGCATGTCCACGCCGAACCAGGTCGCGTCGTAGCGGTAGAGCATGCCGCTCACCATCGCCGAAACGCCCAGCATCGAGCCGATCGACAGGTCCACATGCCGCGCGACGATCACCAGCATCTGCCCCATCGCGCCGATCATGACCAGCGGCGTCAGCAGCAGGATGATGCGCAACTGGTCGAGCGTCAGGAACTGCGGCTTCACCGCGCCGACCGCGAGGCAGAACAGCACGATCATCACGGCGATGCCGGCTTCCCGCCGCAGGAATATCTTGCGCAGCGTGGTCATGCCGCGGCTCCTTCGGTCGTGGATCTACGAGGCACCGCAGCGCGCATCACCGCCTCCTGCGTCGCCCTGGAACGCGGAATATCGGCCGTCAGCCGGCCTTCCGACATGACCAGCACCCGGTCGCAGAGCGCCAGTAGTTCCGGCAACTCCGACGAGATCAGCAGGATGGCGCGCCCCTGCGCGGCAAGCTCGCCGATGATCGAATAGAACTCGGCCTTGACGCCGATATCGATGCCGCGCGTCGGCTCGTCGAGGATCAGTACCCCCGGGTCGGTGAGCAGCCAGCGCGCCAGGATTGCCTTCTGCTGGTTGCCACCCGACAACTCCCCGATCGGTTGGCGCAGCGAAGCGAGCCGGATCGACAGCTTCCTCACCGCGTCCTCGCCCATCGCCCTTTCGACCGCGCGGCGGATGAACCCGCCTGGCGCCAGCTGCTTCGGCACCGCGACCGAAATGTTCTGCTCGACCGACAGCGTGCGGAAAATGCCGGCGACCGCCCGATCCTCCGGCACGAACGCCAGCCCCAGCGCAATCGCCTGCGACGGGTCGGTGATCGACACCCGCTTGCCGTTGATAGACACCGTACCGCTGGCCGCCGGCGTCACGCCGAAAATGGCTTTCGCCACATCGGTACGCCCGGCGCCTACGAGGCCGCCAAGCCCGACGATCTCGCCCTTGCGCACCGAAAAGCTGATGTCGCTGAACACGCCCGGCAGCGTCAGCCCCTCGACCTCGAGCGCCACCTCGCCAATCGTGGCACCGGTCTTGTGCATGTATTCCTTCACCGGCCGGCCGATCATCAGGCGGATGATGTCCGCGTCCGAGAGGTTGCCGATCGTGTCTGTCGCAATCTTGTTGCCATCGCGGAAGATGGTGACCCGGTCGCACAGCGCCCGCACTTCCTCGAGCCGGTGCGAAATGAACACGATGGTGCGGCCTTCGTCGCGCAGCTTGCGGGCGATGGCGAACAGCGTCTCCACCTCGCGCGGCGTCAGCGGCGCCGTCGGCTCGTCCATGATGATGAGGCGGCTGTTCGACGCCAGCGCCCGGGCAATCTCCACCATCTGCTGGTCGGCGATCGACAGCCCGCGCATCGGCCGCGTCACGTCGATGCGCACTCCGAGCAGGTCCATCAGCCGGTTGGCCTCGCGCGTCATCTCCGCCCACGGCACGCGGCTGAACCAGCCATCCTCGGCCGCACCGATGACGAGGTTCTCGGCCACCGACAGGTCGGGAAACGAGATCGGCTCCTGGTGGATCAGCGTGATGCCGAGCTTCTGGGCAACCACCGGGCTCGTGACCTCGACGGGCTTGCCGTTGAGCGCGATGCTGCCGCGCGTCGGCCGGTGCACCCCGGCGAGAATCTTGGCGAATGTCGACTTGCCGGCGCCGTTCTCGCCCAGCAGCGCGTGGATTTCACCCGGCAGCAGGTCTAGATCGACATCGCGCAGCACATCGACCGTGGCAAAGGTCTTGCCGATGCCCCGGGCCGAAATCAGCGGTGCGACGGCCGTGTCGGTCATGCGGGCACCGGCGCCTCGGAATGGATCAGCCGCTGCGCCTTTAGGTCGGACCAGAAGCCGGCCGGAATCGGCGCCGCCAGCGACGCTACGTTCTGCATCACCTCCTCGGGCTTCGCGCCACCGGGGATCACCGAAGCCACGATCGGATGCGCCAGCACGAACTGCAGCGCGGCGGCGGGCAGCGCCACGTCATGGGCCGCGCACACCGCCTCGATGCCGCGAACGCGGGCCTGAACCTCCGGTGGCGCCTTGCCATAGGCATAGTGCGCGGGGCCGGATGAACCGGTGACGAGAATGCCCGAGGCGAACGGCGCGCCGATGATCACCGACACGCCGCGCTTCTGCGCTTCGGCCATGCCGGTGGTGAGACTCGCCTGGTCGAGCAGCGTGTAGGGCATGGCGACGAGGCAGAAATCCAGCTCCACCTGCGTGGCCGTCTCGACCAGCGACGCGTTGGTGTTGATCCCCATGCCGAAGGCCTTGATATCGCCGGACGCCTTCAGCTCGGTGAGCGCCTTCATGCCGCTGTCGCGCAGCGCCTTCTCGTGCACGGCCAGCCCGTCGCCGTGGTAGCCGATATCGAGATCGTGGATCACCAGTGCGTCGACCGTGTCGAGCGCGAGGCGCTGCAGCGCCTGCTCGTAGGAGCGCATGATACCGTCGTAGGAATAGTCGAAATGCACCTCGAAGCTCAGCCCGCCGGTCCACGGCGCGCGATCGAAGGTGCTTGGGTCGGCCGGGCGGCGCAGCGTTCGGCCGACCTTGGTGGTGATGAGGAATTCGTCGCGCGGCTGGCTGCGCAGGAACGCTCCGGTCCGGTGCTCGCTGAGGCCGCGCCCATACCATGGGGCGGTGTCGTAGTAGCGCACCCCGGCATCCCACGCCGCCTGGAACGTGGCGCGGGACGTCGCATCGTCGACCGGATGGTAGAGCCCGCCGACATGCACCGTGCCGAAGCCGAACACCGGCAGTTCGAGCGCGGTATTCCCCACCTTGCGGCGCGTGGCGACCGATAGCGGCATCCCGAAATCCTCCCAAAGGCGACCTGGCAGGGTGGGCCCTGCTCCGACCTTTTGTGCAACTTGTCAGACAAAAATTTGTTTGACAAGTCCTGACCGCCCGCCCATTTCTGATAGCCAATGGCCGCCGTGAGAGTGGCTTCAAGGGGAGGAGCGGAGATGCCCGAGGGCGTCGACATCCGCAATCAACGACGTAGTCCGCGGCCGTTTGACGACGGCCCCGCGAGGGCTTGCGCGTGAGCAAACCCGGCACCCTGGTCCCCTCCGAGGACAACGGCTTTGCCGATTTCGACCGCGAGCGCGGCGAGAGTTTCGGGACGCTCGAGCGCCGGCCGATTGCCGAGCAGGTCGCCGCCCGCATCATGGGGATGATCAAGTCCGGCAACCTCAAGTCCGGCGACCGGCTGCCCACCGAAGCGCAGATGACCATCGCCTTCGGCATCTCCCGCCCGCCACTGCGCGAAGCGCTGAAGGCGCTGACGCTGATGGGCGTCCTCGCCAGCCGCCAGGGCGGCCGCTACACCGTCACCGATCTGTCGCCAAGCCGCCTCGTCGCCCCCTTCAACACCATGCTGAGCGTCGCCGACTACGACGTGCACCAGCAGTTCGAAACCCGCTCCGTGGTCGATCTCGAGCTGGTCCGCCTCGCCGCCCAGCGTGGCACCCGCGAGCAGCTCACCCGCATCCACAAGCTCGCCGTCGATGGCGGCACCTTCCACGATGATCCGGTCGCCTTCCGCCTCATCGACATCGAGTTCCACCAGGCCATCAACGACGCCGCCGGCAACCCGCTGCTCTCCTCGCTGGCGCAGGTGCTCTACGATCTCGGCCTCGACGTGCGCCGGCTCGCCAGCGAAATGCCCGGCGTGATCCCGAAAAGCGTCGGCCAGCACATCGTCATCGCCGACGCCCTGCTCGCCGGCGACCCGGATGCCGCCGCCGCCGGCTACCGCAGCCACCTCGAACACGTCCGCGACACCACCATCCAGTCCGTCGCCATTGCCAAGACGAAAAAGAAAACGGATCGATCCGAATGAGCTCCGCCTTCCGCATCCGCGACCTGCGCGTCTACAACGTCAAGCCGTCCGACAAGGCCGGGACCTATTTCAAGCAGGGCGACGCCAGGCACTGGCTGGTCGATTCCCTGATCTCCAACCCGATGTCGGGCTACGAGAAATACCGCGAGAAGCGCTCGAGCTGGGGCATCGGGGTACTCGGCTCCATCGTCGTCGAGATCGAGACCGAGGACGGCACGGTCGGTGTCGCCACTGGTTCGGGCGGCGCGCCTGCAGCGTGGCTGATTCATCACCACTACCGCCGCTTCATCGTCGGGCAGGACGCGCGCAACATCAACATGATTTGGGACCAGCTCTACCGCTCGTCCCTGCCCTATGGCCGCAAGGGCCTGCCGATCATGGCAATCTCCGCCGTCGACCTGGCGCTCTGGGATCTCGTCGGCAAGGTCCGCGGCGAACCGGTCTACAACCTGATCGGCGGCAAGGCCCGCGACGAGATCACCTTCTACTGCACCACCCCCGAGCCCGTCTCGATCAAGGCCCTCGGCTTCTGGGGCGCCAAGGTGCCGCTGCCGCACAGCCACTTCGACGGCGAGGAAGGTCTGCGCGCCAACTACGCGTTCCTGAAGCGCCACCGCGACAGCGTCGGCCCCGACTACCCGCTGATGGTCGATTGCTACATGTCGCTCACCGCCGACTACGCCATCCGCCTCGCCGAACTGTGCAAGCCGCTCAACATCCACTGGTGGGAGGAAGTGCTGTCACCCGAGGACGTCGAGGGCTTCCGCCAGATCAAGGCGGCGCACCCCACGCTCAAGTGGACCACCGGCGAGCACGAATACACCCGCTACGGCTTCCGCCGCCTGCTGGAGGAGCGGCTGCTCGATATCGTGCAGCCCGATGTGATGTGGGTCGGCGGCCTTACCGAGACGCTCCGCATCGCCGCGCACGCCTCTGCCTACGACACCGTCGTGGTACCGCACGGCTCCGGCCCCTATTCCTACCAGTTCATCGCCAGCCAGACCGGTCCGGCCTTCTGCGAATACGTGGCGGCCAGCTCCGACGGCAAGTCGATCATGCCGGTCTTCGGCGACCTGTTCGAAGGCGAAGCCATGCCCGTCAACGGCAAGCTCCGCATCTCGGACGCCCCCGGCTTCGGCATGACCCTCGCCGGTCACGATCAGCTGGAACTGGTGGCTTAAGCCACGACGGCGAGAGCGGCCCTCCCCTGCGTAGCGAGGGAGGGGGACCACCCGAAGGGTGGTGGAGGGGGCGGCCCAGACGCCGGCCTGCCACCGCCTCATACGCCGCCTTGCCCTCCCGCCCCTAAAGCCTCCCCGCCAGATACGCCTCCAGCGTCGCCGCAGTCCCCCGCGCCCACAGCGACCCGAGCGCCTTGCTGAACGCTGCGACATACACCAGGTCGCCCGCCAGCGGCCCGAAGATATCCCCCATCGTCAGCCACGCCTTCGGCTCGGCCTTCGCCGCTTTCGCCAGTGCGGTCAGCCGGTCCCAGCTCGGATCGTTCGGCGGGATCACCTTGCCGCTGTCGCTTTCGCCGTAGCAGTAGCGGGCCCACAGCGCCGAAACCAGCGCCAGCCCCGTCACCCCCTGCCCCGCCGCCAGCCGGTCGGCCGCCGACGGCAGGATGAACTTCGGCTGCCGGTTGGACCCGTCGAGGCAGAGCCGCTGGATCGTGTCGCCGATCTTGGGATTGGAAAACCGCCGCTCGATAAGCGCGTAATACTCCCCGAGGTCGGTATCCGGCACCGGCGGTACTACCGGAATGATCTCCTCGCGCTCCACCTTCTCGAGAAACGCCCGCACCAGCGGATGCTCCATTGCCTCGTGCACGAAGTGGATGTCGAGCAGCCCGGCAGGATAGGCAATCGTCGCGTGCCCGCCATTCAAGATGCGGATCTTCATGTGCTCGAACGGCCCCACGTCGGGCACGAACTGCACGCCGACCTTCTCGAGCGCCGGCCGCCCGGCCGGGAAGTTGTCCTCCAGCACCCATTGCTTGAACTCTTCGCAGAACACGGGCCACGCATCGACGATGCCGAACTCTGCCGACAGCGCATCCCGCTGCCGTTGCCCGGTGGCCGGCGTGATCCGGTCCACCATGCCGTTCGGAAACGCCACCGCCTCGCGCACCCAGGCCGCGAGCGCTGGATCGATCAGTTCCGCCAGCCCGGCGACGGCATTCTGCGTCACATGCCCGTTGCCCGGAATGTTGTCGCAGCTCATCACCGTGAACGGCTGCAGTCCCCGTTCCCGGCGCAGTTGCAGCCCGAGCAGGATCAGCCCGAACACTGTTTTCGGCGCCTCGGGGTGTGCGCTGTCCGCCACGATATCGGGATGGGCCGCATCGAACCGTTGCGACGCCGGATCGATGTAGTAGCCGCCCTCCGTCACCGTCAGCGACACGATCCGCACCTTGGGGTCCGCCAGTGCCTCCGACACCGCCGCGACATCGCCGACCGGCAGGAAGTCGATCATCGCGCCCGTCACCCGCGCCGAAGTCCGCTCCGCCTCCTGCTCCACCACCGTGGTCAGGTAGTCCTGTCCCGCGAGCTTCCGGCGCATCTCCACGTCGCCATCGCGCACCCCCGCGCCGACCAGGCCCCAGTCATGGTCGAGCCCCAGATTGAACAGGTCGTCGAGATACACCGCCTGATGCGCCCGGTGGAAATTGCCCACCCCGAAATGCACGATGCCGGGCGTGAGCGAGCCGCGGCTGTACTTCGGCACGCTGGCGGTGGCAGCAATCTCCGGCAGGTCGTCGGCGCTGAGTTCTAGAGGCATTGTGGTATCCTACCTTGATGGTGGCTACGCATGAGGGAACCACCTCCGTCTATTGTTCCACTGACGTGTCACCCCCGGCGAAGGCCGGGGCCCATCCTCAGCCCTGTCAACCAAGGTGGCCCCGCTACCTCTCAGGCTGGATCCCGGCCTTCGCCGGGATGACACAGCGCTGGTTTCATCCGTCAGAGCGCCAGGCCGGCACCGTCGAAGCGGTAGATGCGGGCCGGGTCCGGCGTCAGCCACACCTCGTCTCCCGGGTTGAAACTGTTCTCACCCTCGGTTCGCACCGTCTGCAGCCCGGCCCCCTCGACATGCACATGCAGGAAGGTGTCCGAGCCGAGGTGCTCGGCCACGCCGACGCGACCCTGCCAGTCGCCAGCATCGCGTGAGATGCGGATATGCTCGGGCCGCACCCCGACCGAGGCCGCCTGATACTTCCCAGCCGCCGCCCCCTCGAAGAAGTTCATCTTGGGCGAGCCGATGAACCCGGCGACGAACTTGTTGGCGGGCGCCTTGTAGAGCTCGAGCGGCGTGCCGAACTGCTCCACCCGCCCCGCGTTCAGCACCACGATCCGGTCGGCCATGGTCATGGCTTCCACCTGGTCATGCGTCACATAAACCATCGTCGTCTTCAGCTGCTGGTGCAGTTCGGTGATCTCGATGCGCATGTTCACCCGCAGCGCCGCGTCCAGGTTCGACAGCGGCTCGTCGAACAGGAACGCCTTGGGCTGCCGCACGATGGCTCGGCCGATGGCGACACGCTGCCGCTGCCCGCCCGACAGCATGCGCGGCTTGCGGTCGAGATAGTCGGTCAGGTTCAGCACCCGCGCCGCATCGTTGACCTTCTGCTCGGCCGCCGCCTTGTCCATGTTCGCCATCTTCAGCGGAAAGCCGATGTTCTGGCGCACCGTCATGTGCGGGTAGAGCGCGTAGGACTGGAACACCATGGCCAGCCCGCGATGCGCCGGCCCCTTGTCGGTCACATCGACCCCGTCGAGCTTGATGTGCCCCCCGGTCGTGTCCTCGAGGCCGGCAATCAGTCGGAGGAGAGTAGACTTGCCGCACCCCGAGGGCCCGACAAAGACGACGAACTCGCCGTCCTTGATCTCGAGCGAGACGTCCGGGATGACCTGATGGCCGCCAAAGGTCTTGTTGACGTGTTCGAGCGTGATCGAGCCCATCTGATTTCCCCTATTTCACTGCGCCGAAGGTGAGACCGCGCACCAGCTGCTTCTGGCTGAACCAGCCCAGCAGCAGGATCGGCAGGATTGCCAGCACCGACGCGGCGGATAGCTTGGCGAGAAACTGGCCTTGCGGCGACGAGAACGATGCGATGAACGCCGTCAGCGGCGCCGCATTGGTGGTGGAGAGCCGCAGCGTCCAGAACGCCTCGTTCCAGGCGAGGATGACGTTGAGCAGCAGCGTCGAGGCAATCCCCGGCACCGCCATCGGCAGCAGCACGTAGACGAGTTCCTTGGGCAGGGTCGCGCCATCCATGCGCGCCGCCTCGAGGATATCGACCGGGATTTCCTTGAAGTAGGTGTAGAGCATCCACACCACGATCGGCAGGTTGACCAGCGTCAGGATGATCGTCAGCCCCAGCAGCGTGTCGAGTAGCCCGGTGTTGAGGAAGATCAGGTACATCGGTACCAGCACGCCGGCCGCCGGCATCATCTTGGTCGAAAGCATCCACATCAGCACGTCGCGCGTCCGCGGCGTCGGCGTGAACGCCATCGCCCATGCGGCGGGGATCGAGATCAGCAGCGCCAGCACCGTCGAGCCGATCGAGATGATCACCGAGTTGAAGAACGGCCGGAAGTAATCCTGCTGGTCCAGCACCAGCGCGTAGCTCTCGAAGGTGAAGGACGGGAGCATCGAGAACCCCGCCGCCGCCTCGCCCTCGGTCTTGAGGCTGGTGATGATGGTGTAGAGGATCGGAAAGAACATGATCAGCGCCACCACCCAGACCAGCACGGTCATGGTGAGCTTCCGGCGCATCGACACGGCACGGGCCATCAGTGTTCTCCCCCAGCAACTGCCCAACCAACAAACCCCGTGTCATCCCGGCGAAGGCCGGGATCCATCCTGAGCGGTAGCTGGCTCGACGAAATGGTCTCAGGATGGGCCCCGGCCTTCGCCGGGGTGACGTCGTGGAACTGGCAGTCCGAGTGCCTAGGCATCGAGGTTCCTCCCCACCGCCCGCATCAGGAAGATCGCCACCACATTGGCGAGCACCACCGCCACCAGCCCACCCGCCGCGCCGGCGCCGATATTCCCGCCCAGTACGCCCACGTTGTAGATGAGGAACGGCAGGTTGGTGCTGGCGAAGCCAGGCCCGCCACCCGTCGTGATCTGGATCTCGGCATAGACGCCGAGCAGGTAGATCGTCTGGATCAGGATCACCACGGTAATCGCCCGGGCGAGGTGCGGCAGGATGATGTACCAGAAGCGCCGGAACACGTTGGCGCCGTCCATTTCGGCCGCCTCCTTCTGCTCCTCCGACAGCGACTGCATCGCCGTGAGCAGGATCAGCGTCGCGAACGGCAGCCACTGCCACGCCACGATCAGGATGATCGACAGCAGCGGGAAGCTGCCGAGCCAGTTGACCGGCTCCATCCCGAAAAACCGCGATACCGAGGCGAACACGCCCCAGGTCGGGTTCATCAGCTCGTGCTTCCAGATCACCGCGGCCACCGGCGGCATCACGAAGAACGGCGAGATCATCAGGATGCGGACGATTCCCTGCCCGAAGATCGGCTGGTCGAGCATCAGCGCCAGCCCAATGCCGAGGCCCGCGGTAAGCACCAGCACGCCACCCGCGATCAGCAGCGTATTGAGGATCGCCGGCCAGAAGGCAGGGTCGGTAACGAAGAAACTGAAATTGCTGAACCCGGCAAAGCCGGAGATTGCCGGGTTGGTCAGCCGGTAGCGCTGGAACGAGAACCAGATGGTCAGCGCCAGCGGCACCAGCATCCACAGCAGCAGCGCCGCGACCGAAGGCGTCATCATCAACCGCGCAAGGCGGTGCGTCTGCCTGGTTGCCATGATGTCGTTCCCCCCTCGGTAGTCGGGCTTTGACCGGCAGGCCTTGCTGCTCGGTTGCCACACCCACCGTGTCACCCCGGCGAAGGCCGGGGCCCATCCTGAGACGCTCAAACCCAAAGCGGGGAGGAGTAGCCTCAGGCTGGATCCCGGCCTTCGTCGGGACGACGGCGCGTGCGGAAATCAGGAAGAGGACCCGGCGGCGTGCCGCCGGGCCAGGTGCTCCTCGGGAGGAGGATCAGTAGTAACCGGCAGCCGACATTTCGCGATCGGCGGTCTGCTGCGCCTGCGCCAGGGCGTCATCGACGCTGGTCGAACCGGCGAGGGCGGCCGAGAACAGCTGGCCGACCGTGTTCGCCATGCCGGCAAACTCGGGGATCGCGACGAACTGCACGCCGGTATAGGGCACCGGCTTGACGGTCGGCGCGGTCGGATCGGCGGCGTTGATCGAGTCGAGCGTCATCTTGGCGAAGGGCGCGGCAGCCTGGTACTCGGCGTTCTCGTAGAGCGAGGTGCGGGTGCCCGGCGGCACGTTGGCCCAGCCTTCCTTGCTGGCGACGAGCTCGGCATAAGCCTTGTCGGTCGCCCATGAGATGAACTTCTGCGCGGCCTCGGCCTTCTGCGAGCCGGCCGGCACAGCGAGCGACCATGCCCACAGCCAGTTGCCACGCTTGCCCATCCCGGTATCCGGAGCGAGCGCGAAGCCCACCTTGTCCGCCACCGAGCTTTCCTTGGCGTTGGTCACGAACGAGGCAGCGACGGTGGCGTCGATCCACATGCCGCACTTGCCCTGCTGGAACAGCGTCAGGTTCTCGTTGAAGCCGTTGGAGGAGGCGCCCACCGGGCCGGCATCCTTCATCAGGTCGACGTAGAACTGCAGCGTGTTTTTCCACTCCGGCTGGTCGAACTGCGGCTTCCAGGCCTCGTCGAACCAGCGCGCGCCGAACGAGTTCGACATCGCGGTCAGGAATGCCATGTTCTCGCCCCAGCCGGCCTTGCCGCGCAGGCAGATGCCGTTGATCTCGGCCGACCGGTCGGTCATCTTGCGGGCGGCGTCGGCGACGAACTCCCAGGTCGGGGCGTCGGGCATGGTCAGCCCGGCCTTATCCATCAGGTCCGTGCGGTACATGATGAAGCTCGATTCACCGTAGAACGGCGCTGCGTAGAGCTTGCCGTCGGCGCTGAGGCCGCCACGGATCGCGGGCAGCAGGTCATCGACGTCATAGGCGTCGCCGAGGTTGTCGAGCTGCAGCAGCCAGCCGTTCTTGGCCCAGATCGGAACCTCGTAGGTGCCGATCGTCATCACGTCGAACTGGCCACCCTTGGTGGCGATGTCGGTGGTGACGCGCTCGCGCAGGATGTTCTCTTCCAGCGTCACCCACTGCAGCTGGATGTCAGGATTCTCTGCGGTGAAATCGTCGGTCAGGCCCTGCATGCGCACCATGTCGCCGTTGTTCACGGTGGCGATGGTCAGCGTCGTCTGCGCATGGGCTGTCGAGCCGAGCGCAAGCACGAGCACGCTCGAAAGAAGCGGAAGCAGTCTCATCAATGTCCTCCCATAGGCGAGCATTTGTCTCGCTCTTGGGCAATTACTCATCAACTTTTGGATTATGTCAAGCGGGTGTACAAACCCCACCAGCCGAACGGGTGTCGCTCGGCCAGCGCTCGGAACGGAGCCAAAAGTGACAGATATGCTGACTATTCGGCGGCCAGAATCGCTTCGGCCGTGGCTTCGTCGGTGATCAGCCCGTTGATCAGCCGCCGGCTGAGCGCCGCCCGGATGCCGGGCATTTTACGCTCGCCGACGGCAATCGCCACCACGGTAGAAGTCTCCCGCGACGGCAGCGGTGCCGAGGCGACGCGGTCATTGGTGATCCCATCGATGAACCGCCCTTGCGCATCGAAGGCCCAGCCGACGATCTCGCCGACCGCCCCCGCCTTCTGCAACAGCTTCACCTCGCTGGCAGAAATGAACCCGTCGACGACCAGCGGCGCCTCCGGCCCCAGGTCACCGATGCCCACGAACGCGATGTCCGCCTGCTGCGCCAGCAAATGCGTTTCCCGAATCATCGGCTGGCTCAGCAGCATGTCGCGCTCCGCCGCCGACGAGGCGATAACCGGCAGCGGCATCGGAAAGCTCCGCGCCTTCACCGCCTCCGCGATATTGAAGATCACGTTGTAGAACGCCGCCGAGCCGTCCGGCGCGATCGAGCCGGTCAGCGACACGATCTTGTGCTGCGGCGCCTCCATCGGCGTCAGCTGTTCGATCGCCGCCTTCAGCGTCCGCCCCGTGCCGAGCGCCATTACCGTCGGCTTCTCGTTCCGCAGCCACCGCTCGATCTGCGCCGCCGCCGCGATCGCCACCCCATGGATTGCGCCCGGAGCATCGGGATCGGTGGGCACCACCTCGGCGAACTCGAGCGCGTAGCGTGCCGTCAGCCGCTCGGCCAGTTCCATGCACCGCCCGATCGGATGATCGAGCCGCACCCGCACCAGCCCCTCGCTCACCGACAGTGAAACCAGCCGCTGCGCCGTCTGCCGCGACACCCCGAGCTTGCGCGCGATCTGCTCCTGGTTGTTGCCCGCGACATAGTACAGCCACCCGGCCCGCGCGGCATCGTCGAGCCTGTTCCCCTGCGTCTCCTGCCGCTGCGCCATTCGCCTAAACCCCTGTACGGCCGAATACTCTGTCAACCGGCCGGGGCTCGCAAGCAGGAACCCGCGACAATCGTCCAGCGGACGTGCGCCACGGCACAGTTCGCCTGCCCACCCTGCCCCGTGCTACCGCTCGACCCTCAGCCTCACTCATGCGCCAGGGCCGCCACCGTGAAATTCTCCGCCAACCTCAGCTTCCTCTATCAGGACCTCGGCTTCCTCGACCGCTTCGCCGCCGCCGCCCGCGACGGTTTCCCGGCTGTCGAGTACATGGCCCCCTACGCCGAACCGAAGGAAGCGATCGCCGAGACGTTGCGGATCAACAACCTCGAACAGGCCCTGTTCAACGTCCCCGCTGGCGACTGGGCGGCCGGCGAGCGCGGCATCGCCGCCCTTCCGGACCGCAGCGACGAGTTCCGCGCCGGCATCGCCACCGCCCTTGACTACGCTGCGGCGCTGAACTGCCCCAAACTCAACGTCATCTGCGGTCTCGCGCCCCCCGGTGCTGACCTCGAGGCGATGGAAGAGACGCTCGTCGCCAACCTGCAATACGCCGCCCCGCGCTGCGCCGACGTCGAGGTGAAGCTGCTGATCGAGCCGATCAACCAGCGCGACATGCCCGGCTTCTTCCTCTCGACCACCGCCCACGCCGAACGCATCCTCGACCGCGTCGGGCATCCCAACCTCTACATCCAGTACGACCTCTACCACGCGCAGGTGATGCAGGGTGACCTCGTCCCCACCTACGAGCGCCTGCGCGACCGCATCGCCCACATCCAGGTCGCCGACACGCCCGGCCGCCACGAGCCCGGCACCGGCGAGATCAACTGGAGCTTCGTGCTGCCCGAGCTCGAACGCCTCGGCTACGACGGCTATATCGGCTGCGAATACCGCCCGAAAACCACCACCACCGCCGGCCTCGGCTGGCTGACGCCATTCCTGCCGGCATGACGCTGAAGTCTGAGGAGGAATCGCCTCGGATACGTAGCCTCCCGCACCGAAACTGCTAGTGTCGCGCCCGTGAGAAGCCGGCGCGACGACCGGCATCCGGAGGAGATTGCCGTGACCACCCTTGCCGCCGCCCGCCCCACCCTTAGCCTCGACGGTCCATGGGCCTTCACCTTCACCGGCGCGGCAGCGCGGCTTGATGGCGAGCGGCAGATCAAGGTGCCCGGCGTCTGGCAGGCCCAGTTCGCCGAACTCCGCAACTCCGCCGGCACCGGCACCTACCGCCGCACCGTCGAAGTCCCCGCCGGCTGGACCGGCAAGCGCGCCGTCCTCGTCTTCGAGGGCGTCTTCCACGAGACCACCATCAGCATCGATGGCGAGGTGGTCGCTCGCCACGACAACGCCTGGATCCCGCTCGAGATCGACGTCACCCGCTTCGGCCCCCGCTTCGAGCTCACCGTCACCGCCCGCGTCCCTGACGAGCGCGACTACGCCAATCGCGGCCTCGGCGTCATGCTGCACGGCAAGCAGGATTGGTACGGCCTCCAGGGCGGCATCTTCAAACCCGTCCGCCTGGAAGCCCGCGAGCCCCTCCACATCACCGGCCTCGCTGTCGCCACCGAAACCGACCTCGCGGCCCACGCCGTCACCGTCCGCGGACACCTCGAAGGCTCCGGCACCGCCACCCTGACCCTCACCCGCGACGGCCACACCATTGCGTCGGAATCCTTCGCCGTAACGGGCGACATCGCCCTCCGCCTCCCCGTCCAAGCGGTCGAAGTCTGGTCTCCCGACGCCCCCAATCTCTACGACCTCACCGTCACCCTCGGCAGCGAGTCACAAACCCGCACCGTCGGCTTCCGCCGCTTCGAGTCCCGCGACGGCCGCCTTTGGCTCAACGGCGAGCCCTTCTACATGTTCGGCGCCCTCGATCAGGACTGGTACCCCGAGGAGGAGAGCCGCCACCCCACCCCCGAATTCCTCGAGCAGCGCTTCACGAACGCCAAGGCCATCGGCCTCAACACCCTGCGCTGCCACGTGAAAATCCCCGACCAGCTCTACCTCGATCTCGCCGACCGCCTCGGCCTCGTCGTCTGGCTCGACATGCCCTACATGGAGTGGCTCGCCCCCGAAACGCGCCGGCAGCTCGCTGACACCTTCCACGCCGCCGTCGACAACCACGGCCACCACCCCGCCATCTGCATCTGGACCATCATCAACGAGGGCTGGGGCATCGATCTCGACGACAACCCCGACGATCGCGCCTGGCTCAAGTCGAGCTTCGAAGCCTTCAAGGCCCGCATCCCGCAGGGCCTGCTCGTCGACAACTCCCCGTGCTTCCCGCGCAACTACCACGTGAAATCCGACATCGAGGATTTCCACTGGTACAATAGCTGGCCCTCGCAGAACGCCTGGTTCGCCCGCGTCACCAGCGAGTTCGCGGCGCGCCCGAAGTGGACGTACAGCCCGCACGGCGATGCGGAACGCAGCGGCAGCGAGCCACTGATCTGCTCCGAGTTCGGCGTCTGGGGCCTGCCGCACCTCTCCGACATCATGGAAAGGGATGGCTCCGAACCCTGGTGGTTCGAGAGCGGCCATGACTGGAACAACGGTGCCGGCTACCCGCACGGCATCCAGACCCGCTTCCGCGACGCCCAGCTCGGCCCCATCTTCGGCGATCTCGACGGCTTCGTCTCCGCCGCGCAGGACACCCAGTACCGCGCCTTGAAATACCAGATCGAAACCCTGCGCTACGCCGATCCGATCTGCGGCTACATCATCACCGAACTCAACGACACCCAGTGGGAAGCCAACGGCTTGCTGGACGCCCGCAACAACATTCGTGCCTTCGGCAACAAACTCCGCGCCCTGCAGCAACCCGCCCTCATCGTCGCCCGCCCCGAGCGCACCGCGCTTGCAGCCGGCGAGACGATCAGCGTCCCGGTCCGCCTCGCCAGCGCCGGCAAGCTCGCCGCCGATGCCACCCTGACCTGGCGCTTCGGCACCGCGACCGGCACGAAAAACCTCCCCGCCGGCCCTACGGGCAGCGGCGAGATCACCCTGTCGATCACGGCCCCCGCCGCCACCGCGGTCGAAACCCACACCCTCGAACTCTCGGCCACCGACGCAACCGGCGCTACCCTGGCCGTCGGCACACACGAGTTCTGCATCGTCCCACCCGTCGCGAACGCCCCGGCCCTCGAACCGGCCGACGATGCCGCCCGGGCCCTGCTCACCACCCTCGGCTACCCCTCGGCCTCCGGCGGCACCCTGCTTGCCACGCGGCTCACTACCCCGGTCCGCGAGCAGGTCCTCGCCGGCCGGAAAGTCCTGCTCGTCGCCAACCACATCGACGCCCTCGTCGATCCCGCCCGCACCCTGCCGGCCGGCGACAACCACAACTTCCCCACCATGCAGCTGAAGGAGCGAGAGGGCACCTCGTGGGATGGCCGCTGGATGGGCGCCTTCTCCTGGCGTCGCACCGATGGCCCGTGGGCCGCGCTGCCCAACGGCCCGATGCTCGATGAGCACTGGGGCGGCATCATCCCGAAATTCGTCCTCACCGGCTTCCGCTCCACCGCCTTCGGCGGCCTCGTCGATGCCGGCATAGCGGTGGCGTGGCTGCACAAGGCCGCCGCCCTCACCAAGCGCAGCTTCCTCGGCAAGGGCTGGATCACCGTCTCCACCTTCGACTTCACCTCCGGCGAAGCGCAGGCGAACCCGCTCGCCCCCCACGTCCTGAAAGCCCTCGCGGAATCCTGACGTCGCCACTCTGGAAGCTCCGCCCTAGAAGCATCGCCTCCCTCCCCCTTGTGGGGAGGGATCGAGGGTGGGGGTCGCTAGCCATGGGCGCTCCGTCACGCACCTAACCGCTTGAAATCCCCGCCACTCCGGGCTCAACTGCGGCCCGGAGCGAGTGGGGGAAAACTATCTTGGCGCAATCGCGATTTGTGGTGGTCGGTGGCGGCACCGCCGGCTGGATCACCGCCTTTATCCTGCAGGATTCGATCAAGCGGCTGAACCTCGACGCCAAGGTGTCCGTCGTCGAATCCAGCAAGATCCCCACCGTTGGTGTCGGCGAAGCCACCACCGCCGCCTTCCACGTCTTCCTGCGCCATTTCAACATCGACATCTTCGATTTCATGCGCAGCTGCGAGGCGACCTACAAGCTCGGCATCCGCCACGAGGACTGGCGCCGCAAGGGGTTCACCTACTACGGCCCTATCGACGACCCGCACCAGGTGGTCGAAGCCCCCGCCGGAGCCCCGTCCGACTATCTCAACGTCTACGCGGTCTCGGTGCAAAAGCCCGTGCAGGACATGCACCTCTTCGGCCCATTGCTCGAGCGCAAGAAGGCGCCGTGGACGACAAAGCCCGACGACAGTCTCCTCGCTCTGGGCCCGTTCCTCCCCGCCTACCACTTCGACCAGGCCCTCGTCGGCAAGTACCTCAAGGCGCACTCCGACGGCGTCGAGATCGTCGACAACGTGCTGACCGGGGTCGAGCGCCACGCCGAAAGCGGCGACGTCACCGCCATCGTCTTCGAGGATGGCCAGAAGCTCGAGGGCGACTTCTTCATCGACGCCACCGGCTTCCGCAAGCGCCTGATCGTCGGCGAAATGCAGGCGCCGTGGATCAGCTACCAGCACGAGCTGCCGGTGAACCGCGCACTCCCCTTCTGGCTGCCGATCGAGGAGGGCGAGGAGATCGCCAACTACACCCGCGCCTGGGCCCAGGGGGCCGGCTGGATGTGGCAGATCCCCACCCAGTTCCGCTACGGCTGCGGCTACGTCTTCTCGGACGAGTTCCAGACCCCCGACGAAGCGCACGCCGAAATCGAGCGCGTGCTCGGCCGCAAGGTCGAGGTGCGCGGCGACATCCAGTTCAAGATCGGCCGGCTCGAAAAGGCCTGGATCAACAACGTCATCGCCGTCGGCCTATCATCGAATTTCCTAGAACCGCTGGAGAGCACCTCGATCCACGGCACCATCGTCCAGATGATGATGTTCGGCGGCCAGTACCTGCGCGACCCAAAGGCGATGACGCAGGCGATGCGCGACGACTACAACGCCCGCGTCGGCCGCCAGGTCGACGACTTCCGCACCTTCGTCAACACTCACTACCTCACCGAACGCGACGACACCCCGTTCTGGCGCGAAGTCCGGGCCAACCGCATCCACCCGGAGACCAAGGAACGCCTCGCCCGCTGGCGCACCGAAATGCCCCGCCACGAGCACTTCCCGAACTACCTCTTCGGCCTCCCCCACATGGAAACCCAGCTCCACTACCCCGTCCTCGACGGCCTCGGCCTCCTCGACCCCTCCGTCGCCAAAGCCGAAATGGCCCGCGCCCCCAAACTCCGCAGCTTCGCCAAGAACGTCCACGACGCCATGGTCAAGGAATACAAACAGGCCGCCACAAAAGCGCTGGGCCATGCGGAGTTCTTGAAGGGGGTGCGGGAGAGAAGGTGGAACTGAATCACACGATCGCAAACTCCAACCCACTGACGGTATCTGAAGCCAAGCAAGCCTGTCTGAATGCAGCGTCGGCTGGAATCGCAGTCGCCAGGTTCGAAGGAGTCATCCGCCGCAATTCCGGGTTTGAGGCTCGCCTCGATTGCATCTGGGAGCCAAAGCGCGCCCAGGACGCCGACGATGTAGTCGCCAACAATCTGGACGCGGCTTACCAAATTGAGTTCGACAACGAGGGCTGCGACCACTTCATACTTTCCACATGGCCGATCGAAGCCGAGCTTGAATACTGGCGGAACAAACCTCCCACTCCTTGAGCTCAGCGGACTCGCGGGCGGCGCCTGCACCGACCGTGCAACATCGTCACCGCCCCCTTGCGAGGGACGTAGTGCAGCTTGGCGCTTCAGCGACTAGCGTAACTAGGAGGGGGGTCCGAACCGAGGCTCGAACAAGCCGACTGCGTACCCCCTCCCTAGCTCCGCTACGCCGCTATCGCGACTAGCTGCGCTACCCTCCCCGCAAGGGGGAGGGTGCCCCCGTGTCGCCCTACTGCCCAACATCGAAAGTCCGAGTGCCCGCTGCCAAAAAGAAGACCCGCGGCGGTTACACCGCGGGTGAGTCGGGAGGAACTCGTAGCCCTCAGCGGTGCGCGCCGGTCAGTTCGCGCAACTCTTCCACCGAGCGGACCGTTTTGCGCGCCGCGCCCTGCCACTCCGTGGTCTTCACGGTAGCGTTCTCGAGCCGCGCCTTCGCCGCCGGGATCGCCGCGGCGTATTGCGGCAGCCACTGGGCCTGCGCCACCACCATCTCGTCGACCATCTGCCACACCTCGTCGGGCGTGCAGATCGCGCCGACCAGCGGGTCGTGCAGCACGGCAAGCTTCAGCGTATCGAGATTGCCGCTCATCGCCGCCTCGACGCTGAGCCGCTGCACCGATACCGACACCGAGCAGGTCGCGGCGCAGGCCGTCGGCAGCGTCACGCCCTCGACCATGTTGATGCCGAACCGGTCGACGAAGCCGGGGCTCTCGATGATCGCATCATCCGGCAGGTTACGGATGATGCCGTTGTTGCGCACGTTGAAGTGGCCGCGATAGGTGCGCCCGGTCTCGAGCGCCTCGATGATGTAGCTGGCGTGCTCGGTTGTCCGCTTGTGCTGGCTGAGCGGCTTCGTCGCCTCCGCCTTGAATTTCGGGAAATCCGTCTCGAACCAGTTCCGCCGCTCGGTCGAATAGCGCAGGTAGCCGCCGGTCTCGCCGTGGATCCAGTCGCTCATGTCGATCCAGCGGTTGATCTCGTCCGGCCGCTTCCGGTACCACGGCAGGTATTCGCTGAGGTGCCCGTTGGACTCGGTCGAGTAGACCCCGAACCGCTTCAGCACGTCGATGCGCACCTTCTCGGTCCTCGAATAGATCGGATGCGCCTCAAACCCGGCGATCAGTTCCGCCGCCTCGATCTTCCGGCCCTTGGCGCGGATATCGATGTACCAGGTCTGGTGGTTGATGCCCGAGCAGACGTAGTCGAGCTCGCTGTCATCCACCCCCAGCACCTGCGCGATCTGGTGCGCCCCGTGCTGCACGCCATGGCAGAGCCCGACGGTGTTCACGCCACCATACTGGAGAGCCGCCCAGGTGTTCATCGCCATCGGGTTGGCGTAGTTGATGAACAGCGCGCCCGGCTCCGCTACTTCGCGGATATCCTTGCAGAAATCGAGGATCACCGGGATGTTGCGCTGCCCGTAGAGGATGCCGCCGGCACAGATCGTGTCGCCCACGCACTGGTCGACGCCATACTTGAGCGGGATCGAGATGTCGGTGGCGAACGCCTCGAGCCCACCCACCCGCACGCAGCTCATGATGTAGCGCGCGCCCGTCAGCGCTTCGCGCCGGTCGGTCGTCGCCGTCACCTTGGCCGGCAGGTTGTTCACCTGCACTATCGCCGAAATGATCTCGTGGATCATCGACAGATTGTGCTCGTTGATATCGGTCAGCGCGAACTCGACATCAGCAAACTCCGGCACCTTCAACAGGTCCGAAATCAGCGTCTTGGTAAAGCCGACCGAGCCGGCGCCGATGATGGCAATCTTGAACGACATGCCTTGAACTCCTCTACCGCCCGGCAGCTCCGGGCACCTGCTCGTCGCGACGCGTTGCGCTGCCGCTTCTTCTCCGTTGAGGATTCTCGTCCCCCAACGCTGTCATCCCTGCGAAAGCAGGGACCCAACTCGAAACCTGCGCTGCCGGCGACATGGATCCCTGCTTTCGCAGGGATGACACGTCGGGTTTGCTGCAGCGTCGCCGGGAACAATCGTCCTTACGCAACCCGCTGCTTCGGTGCCACACGTGCCCATTCCGGCAGCCAGTTCCCGTGCGCGGCGAGCAGATCGTCGACGAGGTTCCAGATCTGCTCGAGGTCCAGCTCGGCCGCCGTGTGCGGATCGAGCATCGCGGCGTGGTAGATGTGCTCGCGGTTCTCGGTGATCAGCGCTGCAACCGTCAGTTCCTGCACGTTGATATTGGTGCGGATCAGCGCCGTGAGCTGCGGCGGCAGGTCGCCGATGAACGTCGGCTGGATGCCCGACGAATCCACGAGGCATGGCACTTCCACCGCCGCATTGCTGGGCAGCGAGGTGATCACCCCGTTGTTCCGCACGTTGCCGTAGATCACCCCCGGCTCGCCGGTCCACACCGCGTTGACGATCTCGGAGGCATATTCCTTCGACTGCTTGACCTCGATCGTATTGGCCTTGCGGTACTCGTCCGACGTCGTCTTCCAGCGCTCGATCTGCTCGATGCAGCGCTTGGGATACTCGTCGAGCGGCACACCGAACTTCTCGATCAGGTCGTTGCGGCCGTCCTTGATGAAATACGGCGTATACTCCGCAAAGTGCTCCGAGCTCTCGGTGACGAAATAGCCGAGCCGCGTCAGCATCTCGTAGCGCACCTTGTTGGGGCAGCGCGCATTCCAGCCCGGCTTCGGCGCCCGGCCTTCGCGATAGGCCCGCACCAGGTCCGGATAGAGGTCGCGATAGCTGCCGTCCGCCTGCTTGTGCTCGAACTTCAGGTAGAAGGCCATGTGGTTGATGCCGGCCGACCGGTAGCGGATTTCCGAGTAGGGAATATCGAGGTCGTTCGCCAGCTCCATCGCAGTGCCCTGCACCGAGTGGCAGAGCCCCACCTGCTTGATCGTCGGATACTTCTCCGCAATCGCCCAGGTGTTGATCGCCATCGGGTTGACGTATTGCAGCATGATCGCCTCGGGCGCCACCTGCAGCATGTCCTCGCAGATGCTCCACAGGTGCGGCACCGTCCGCAACCCCCGCATGATCCCGCCCACGCCCAGCGTGTCGGCAATCGTCTGGCGCAGGTTGTATTTCTTCGGCACCTCGAAATCGACCACCGTCGAGGGCTGGTAGCCACCGATCTGGAAGCACACGACGACGAAGTTGGTGCCGTCCAGCGCCTCGCGCTGGTTGGAGAACGTCTTCACCGTCGCCGCCACGCCGAGCGTGTTCACCAGCTTCTGCGCGATGATCTGGCTCTCTTCCAGCCGCTGCGGATTGATGTCCATCAGCCGGATTTCGGCTCCGGCAAGCGCCGGCCGCTGCAAGATGTCGCCGACGATGTTCTTCATGAACACCGACGAGCCCGCGCCGATGAAGGTAACTTTGGGGTTGGCCATTATGGTCTCCGGAATAGCTAGTCGCGCCGCTCAGGCGGCGATTTCGAAGGCGGCCCGCACGAGCCGCCGTGTGTAATCTGTCGTGGGGTTGGTCAGCACTGCTTCCACCGGCCCCTCCTCCACTACCTTGCCATGCTGCATCACCATCACCCGGTGGCACAGCGCCCGCACCACCTTGAGGTCGTGCGAAATGAACAGGTAGCTCAGCCCCCGCTCGTCCTGCAGCTTGCGCAGCAGCTCGATGATCTGCGACTGCACCGATAAATCGAGTGCCGACGTCGGCTCGTCGAGCAGGATGAATTCCGGCTCGAGCGCAATGGCGCGCGCAATGGCGATACGCTGCCGCTGCCCGCCTGAAAACTCGTGCGGAAAGCGGCTGAGGATGTTGTCCGGCATCCCCGAGTCGCGCAACGCCGTCCGCACCCGGTCCACCCGGTCCCGGCTGTTGGCACCGATGCCGTTGACGATCAGCCCCTCCTCGAGGATCTGGCGGATGCTCATCCGCGGATTGAGCGAAGCGAACGGGTCCTGGAACACGATCTGCATGCGCTGCCGCAAGGGCCGCATCTGCTCGCGGTTCTTGTCGTGGATCGACTGGCCGTCGAAGAAGATCTGCCCGCCCTGGTTGCCGATCAGCCGGATCAGCGCCTGCCCGAACGTCGTCTTGCCCGAGCCGCTCTCGCCCACCAGCCCCAGTGTCTCGTGCTTCTTGAGGTTCAGCGACAGGCTATCCACCGCCACCAGCTGGAAGAAGTCCGGCTTGAACGCCCCGCCGCGCTTCAGCGTGAAGCTCACCTTCACCTTGTCGCCTTGCAGGATCGTCGGCGAATCCGCCTCGATCGGCTTGGCCTGCCCCTTCGGCTCCGAAGCCAAGAGGTGCTTGGTGTAGGCATGCCGCGGGTTGGAGAACAGCGCCTCGGTGGTGTTGTGCTCCTGCACCTTGCCGTGCTGCATCACATACACATAGTCCGAGAACTGCTTCACGATCGTCAGGTCGTGGGTGATCAGGATCACCGCCATCCCGTATTTCGACTTCAGGTCCTTGATCAGGTTCAGGATTTGCGCCTGCACCGTCACGTCGAGCGCCGTCGTCGGCTCGTCGGCGATCAGGATGTCCGGCCGGTTGGCGAGGGCCATGGCGATCATCACCCGCTGCCGCTGTCCACCCGACAACTGGTGCGGATACGAGCGCAGCCGCGCCCCTGGCTCCGGAATCTGCACTTCTTCCAGAAGCTTCTCGGCCCGACGCATCGCCTCGGCCCGCGAGATGCGGTTGTGCAGGTGCAGCACTTCGCACAGCTGCTGGCCGATCGTGTAGACCGGGTTCAGCGAGCTCATCGGTTCCTGGAAGATCATCGACACGTCGTTGCCGCGCAGCTTCCGCACCTCGGCTTCCGGCATCTTGTAGATGTCGCGGCCGCCCAGCATCAGCTTGCTGTCCTTGCTCACCGTGGCGCGCTTGGTCAGCAGCCGCATGATCGTCCGCGCCGTCACCGACTTGCCCGAGCCGCTCTCGCCGACGAGGGCAATGGTCTCGCCCTTGTGCAGCTGGAACGACACGTCGCGCACCGCATTGACGACGCCACCCTCGACCTTGAAGTCGACCTTGATCTTCCGCGCATCGAGGATCAGCTCCCGGCCATGCGCCCCGAGGTCGTACCGTTCGTCCGGGCTGAGGTTTTCCGTGTTAGTCATGGCAAGCCTCAATAGGGGTCGATGGCGTCGCGCAGGCCATCGCCCAGCGCGTTGAACGCAAACACGGTGATCAGCACGAAGATCACCGGCGACAGGATCCAGGGATACGAGCCGATCACCGAGAACGTCCCGGTATCCTGCAGCATCAGACCCCAGCTGATCAGCGGCGGCTTCACCGCGAAGCCCAAAAAGCCGAGGAAGCTCTCGAGCAGCACTACGCTCGGCACCGCCAGCGTCACCGCCACGATCACATGGCTCAGCACGTTGGGCAGGATATGCCGCGTGATGATCCGCATGTCCGACGAGCCGACCGCGATCGCCGCCCGCACATACTCGATCCGCGCCAGCGACAGCGTCTTCGAGCGCACCTCGCGGCTGAGCTGCGCCCAGCCCAGCACCGCCATCACCCCGATGACGAAGGCAATGAAGATGTTCGACGGCGCCGTCACCGGGATCAGCGAGGTCAGCGCCAGGTAGAGCGGCAGTTGCGGGAAGGCCAGCACGAACTCGACGAAGCGCTGCACCCACAGGTCGAACTGCCCGCCCAGATAACCCGAAGCGATGCCCACCAGCGACCCCACCACCGTAGTGATCGCCACCACCACCAGCGCGATGGTCAGCGAAATCTGCGAGCCGACGATGCCGCGCGACAGGATATCGCGGCCGAACTTGTCGGTGCCAAGCAGGTGGATCGGCCGTCCATCGGTCGACCCGAACAGGTGGATATCGAGCGGGATGAGCCCGAGCAGCCGGTAGTTGTGGCCCTTGATGAACAGACCGACCGGCGTCGGGTTGTCCTTCTCCGCCCCGGTCAGCGGTTGGAAGGTAATGGGATCGAAATCGCCCGTCTCCCCGATCGGGTAGACATAGGGGACCAGGCTGAAATTGCCCGCCGGGTCCTCGAAGGCGATGACGTCGGGCGGCGCAAACGGCAGTTCGGTCCGCTTGGGGTCCATCGGCGCGAAGAAGTCCCCGAACACCGCCATCACCAGCAGCGTCACCACCAGCACCAGCCCAATCATCCCCATGACCGACCGGCGGAAGCGGCGCCACACCAGTGTGGCGTAGCCCTCGTTGCCCTGGAACCGTGCCGAAACGCCGGTTGGGGTGGTTTCGGTCGTCGGCGCCGGGCCACCCCCGATATCGGTCGGCAGCGGCGGCGCGGTGTGCTTGATCTCGCTCATTCGGCCGACCCTCCGAGACGGATACGCGGATCGAGCGCCACCAGCAGCAGGTCGGCGATGATGTTGCCGATGATCAGCGTCGTCGCCAGCACCAGCATGAATGTCGCCGTCACGTACACGTCGCCCACCCCCATCGAACCGACGATCGCCGGCCCGACGGTCGCGAGGCCGAACACGATCGCCACCTCGATCTCGCCGGTCAGCATGTAGGGCAGCGCCACGCCCTGGTAGGCGAGCAGCGGATGCAGCGCGTTCGGCACCGCATGGCGCATGATCACGCCCGATTCCGGCACGCCCTTGGCCCGCGCCGTCTCGATATACTGCGCGTTGAGCACGTCGAGCAGGTTACCGCGCATCACCCGCATGTTGTAGGCGAGGCCGCCGAACGTGGCGATGAACACCACCGGCCAGACGTGCTGCACCAGGTTGACGAACTTGTCCCAGCTCCACGGCTGCCCGCCGTACTTGGCCGAAAAGAACATCCCGACCTCCGAGACGTTCATCCGGAACACCAGGATGTAGAGGATGATGATCGCCAGCAGAAAGCGCGGGATCGTCATGCCGAGGAACGAGATGATGCCGAGCAGCGTGTCGGCCCAGGAATATTGCCGGGTCGCCGCGATGATGCCGAGCCCGATGCCAAGCACCGAGGCGAGGATATGGCAGACCAGCGCCAGCATGATCGTCGCCGGAAGCCGTTCGGAAACGACGATGCCGACATCCTTGTTGTAGTAGTACGAATGCCCGAAATCGAAGCGGGTCAGGATGCCCCAGATCCAGTTGAAATACTGGACCAGCACCGGCTGATCGAGCCCGTTGGCCACACGATAGGCCTGCGCCTGGATCTCGGCATCGGCCGGCGGCACGCCGCCCTGGTTGATCAGCATCGACTTGATGTAATCGGCATAGTCGCCGGGCGGCGCCTGGATGATGGCAAAGGTCACGATGCTGAGGAGCAGCAGCAGCGGGATCGCCCCGCCCACGCGCATCACGAGAAATCTGAGCATCTGCTGCCGCCTGCTGCGGCGCCGTCACTGCGTGAAGGCGCAAGGAATTGGGGAAGCGGCAGGGGGATCGCTCCCCCTGCCCTCGATGGTCGTGGCGTGCTTACTCGAGCAGGCCGGTGGCCGAGCCGGGCGCACCCGGCAGGGTTTCCGGATGCAGCTCGTTGTCGGACTGCCGGTCGGACGGCACGAACACGCGCTCGCGGATGATATTGTCTTCGGCCCAGTTGAACATGAAGATCGGCGCACCAGCCGGGATATTGGCGAAGCGCTTGTTGATGATCAGTGCACCCGGGTACTGCGTCAGGCCCACCGAATAGACGTTCTCGGTGTAGATCTTCTGGTACTTCTTCATCAGCTCGCCGCGTTCGGCGTTGTCGGTCGACTTGATGAACGCGTTGACCGTATCCACCAGCTCTTGCTCGAACGGCAGCAGGTCGAGGGTGCCGTCGGCGCCGGCGCGATGGAAGTAGCTGGTCCGCGGGCCGGTCGGGGCGAGCGAGACGGTGCCCTGCACCACCGAAACCATTTCCGATCCCTGACGGCGCACCTGCCAGTCGTACTGGCCGCTATCCATCATGTCGTCGCGGGCCGTACCGGTCTGGAAGTTGGCAATCACGCGCAGCCCCAGCGGCTCCATCTGGGCAATCACACCTTCTGCGAGGTTGGTGTCGGTGCCGTAGTCGGAGTTGGCGAGGATGGTGATTTCCACATCTGCCCCACCATCGGGGAAGTTGCGGATGCCGTTGCCGTCGGTATCGGTGACGCCGATGCCGTCGAGCAATGCCTTGGCCGCTTCGAGATCGTACGGGTAGTAGACCGTCGACTCCTTGTCGTAGAACGCCGTGCCGGCATAGAGGCCGCCCGGATAGATGGCGGTGAACGGACCGCGCACCAGCGACTCACCCAGCCGCTGCCGGTCGGTGGCAATGCTGATCGCCTTGCGGAAGTCGAGGTTGCGGTTGAGTTCACGCACCTTCTGCGCGCGCTCGTCCGGGGTACCCCAGCCGTTGGCGGAGAGGTTCATGTCGAGCGTGTAGCCGATAGTGCGGGCACCGAACGCCAGACGCGCCGGGGCGTTTTCGTCGGCCGAGCGCCGCAGTGCCTCGACGTAGCTTTCCGCCTGTTCGAGGTTCGAGAAGTCGCCCGAGCCGGCCACCGCCTGCACGTCGCGATCCGCCCAGGTCGAGAGCCGGTAGTGCATCTCGTTGAGGTAGGGCAGCTGGTTGCCGGCCTCGTCGACCTTCCAGTAGTAGGGGTTGCGGCGCATCACCACGATGTCGTCCGGCCGGTATTCCACCACTGCCCAGGCACCCATCGTCGGGATGTTCAGGTATTCGGGCGGGAAGGCGTTCTTGTACTGGTCGTAGGTGTTGGCCGTGTTGTACTTGGGATGCTGCGGCTTCAGCAGGTGGCTCGGGCCGGGGCAGAACGTGCCATACGCCATGGCGTAGAGGTACTGCGTCGGCTTCACGTCCTTGAACGTCCACACCACCGTGTAGTCGTCGACCTTCTCGAGCGTCGTGCCTTCACCGAAAGTGGCGGGCGTCGCGCCGTTGAGCGGCGACACGTTGGGGTCGAGGACGTTGTCCTCCCAGTAGAACATCAGGTCGTCGGCATCGAAGGGGTCGCCGTCGGACCACTTGGCGCCTTCGATCAGGTGCATGGTGAGCTTGTGGCCGTCTTCGGACCATTCCCAGCTCTTGGCGAGGTTCGGCAGCGGCTCGAGTTCCTCGGCCTTCACCTGGAACAGCGGACCGGTACGCGTCAGGCACTCGGAAAGGCCGATATCGATGCCGCCCCAGCCCTGGCTCTGGCCGCCGATATAGTTCCAGCCCTCGGGCCGGCCGCCGATCACGTGGCGCATCACGTCGCCATAGACGCCGACGCCGTCGGGCATGTTGGCGGTCTTGTAGACCATCGGCTCCTTCGGCAGGCGCTCGCCTACCGGCGGCAGCTTCCCGGCATCGACGTATTTCGACGTCACCCAGTCGGGCTCGCTGTACGAGGGCAGCGCCTTGTACTCGAACATGTCCTTGATGCCGACGAAGTTGGGCGTGCCCTGGGCTTCGAAGGTCGGCGGATCGGGTGGAGTGGTCGGCGTGACGGTCTGCGCCTGCGCGGCGATGATCGAAACGGACAGCAGCAGTCCTGCCCCGCCAAGGGCATAAATTGGCTTTCGCATGATACCTCCCATTGTGCTGGACAACACGCGACGCGCCGGAAACCGGGCCTCCCGCCCTAGTTTCCGCTATCCAGCAGGCCTGAATGGTACGACTTGTCGCAGGCTCCACAATCCGATTTACTGGATCGGTATTTCCGGCTTTTAAAGATAGCCACAGCCATGCCGAACCCGTCTTCGCCACGCCTCAGGACAGCGCCACCCGTCCCGCGCCCGGACCGGCAGTTCTATGCCAAGACCGCCGCTTTCGGCCGCTTCGGCATCCGCTGGTTCGATCCGCAGCTGATGGAGCACGAGCACCTGCACGGTCACATCGAGATGAACTGGCTGACCGCGGGCGCGATGCACTACCTCGTCGACGGCAAGCCCGTCGAAGTTCCGGCGCGCCGCCTGGTGCTGTTCTGGGCCGGCATCCCGCACCGCACCACCAGCATCGATCGCGGTCCCGTGGGCGATAGCCGGCAGTGCAACATCTACTTGCCGCTCGATGCGTTCCTGCACATGCCGCGCCTCGGCCGCCTCACCGAAACCATGATGGGCGGCGGCGTCATCGCGCTGCCCGCCGGTTCGATCGGCGATGAAACCCTCGAGCGCTGGTACACCGACTACCGCCGCGGTGATGCCGAGCGCGGCGACATCCTCCGCTCCGAGATCGCCCTGATGCTGCGCCGGGCCTCCGTCGACGGCTGGGACGAACTGCTCTCCCCCTGGATCGAGGCCGTGCAGCCGGCCACCCGCGGCGCCACCCCGCTCCGCTACGTCGTTGCCATGGTCCGCCACATCCTCGAGAACCTGGCCGAACCGCTCAGCGCCGAAGACATCGCCCGCGTCGTCGGCCTCCACCCCAACTACGCGCTCAACCTCTTCACCTCGGTGATGAACGTCTCGCTCCACCGCTTCGTCACCCGCATGCGCCTCATCCGCGCCCGCGCCCTCCTCTTCGAAGGCGCCCTGTCGATCGAGAACATCGCCTTCCAGTCCGGTTTCTCGTCCCTCAGCCAGTTCTACGACCACTTCCGCAACGCCTACGGCATCACGCCCAGGAAGATGCGCACGACGTACTTTCACGCCTGAAGCTGGGGACCACCCAGGCTGCGTGCGGGCTTGTTTCCTGAAGCGCCTGGTTCCCCAACGCTGTCATCCCTGCGAAAGCAGGGACCCATGCAGAAACCTGCGCGAGTGGCGAGAGGGGTCCCTGCTTTCGCAGGGATGACACGTTGTGGATATTGCACCCTTGGCGAGCACCCCGTCGCTACTTCCGCCTGAACACCGGTGCGCGTTTTTCCTTGAACGCCGCCCGCCCCTCTTTGGCGTCTTCGGTGGCAAAGCAGATGGCCTGCAGGTCGCGCTCGTAGGCGATGGCGTTCTCGATCGAAAGCTCCCACGCTGCCCGCAGGTTCAGCTTCGCCGTCTCGGCTGCGATCGGCGCCCGCGCCGCGATCGCCTGCGCGATCTTGTTCGCCTCGGCCATCAGGTCGGCCGGCGGCACGACGCGGGAGACCAGCCCCCACTTTTCTGCCGTCGCCGCATCGATCGGATCGCCGGTCATGATCATCAGCGCAGCGTTCGATGGTCCAACCGCATGGGCAAGGTTCACCGCCTGCCCGCCGCCGCCGATCCAGCCCAGCTTGATCTCGGGTGCCGCGAAGCTGGCCGTGCTCGAGGCGATGCGGATATCGCACGCCATCGCCGTCTCGAGCCCGCCGCCGAACGCATAGCCGTTGACCGCGGCGATCGACGGCTTCAGCAGCGCCCGGATCGCATCGCAATAGTCCGGCCGGTTGCGGAAATTCCACGCCGTATCGTAGTCGTCGAGCGTCCGGATATCCGAGCCCGCCGAGAACGCCTTCTCGCCCGCGCCCGTCAGGATCACGCAGCGGATGCCGTCGTCGGTGTTGAACTCGGAGACCGCCTTAACCAGCGCCACCGCCATCTCCGGCGTCAACGCGTTCAGCTTTTCCGGCCGGTTGATGGTGATCGTGCCGACGAACCCGTCGCGCGAAACGAGGATATGCTCGCTCATAGCCCGGTCTCCGCCACCGCGCCCTTGCTCAACAGCGCTTCGATCGCCGCATCGTCATACCCCGCCTCGCGGAGCACGTCGCGGCTATGCTGCCCCACCACCGGCGCCCCACGCTCCACCACCGACGGAGTCTTTGAGAATTTGATCGGGAAGCCCGGCGTCTTCACGTGCCCCTCAGTCGGGTGCTCGTACTCGACGAACGTGCCGTTGTGCCTGATCTGCTCGTCGTCTACGAGGTCGGCGTAGCCATAGACCGGCCCGCACCAGATATCGGCGGCGCGCAGCAGTTCCAGCCACTCCGCCGACGTCTTCGTCTTCAGCCGCTCACGCGTCTTGGCGAAGATCTCGTCACGCTTGCTCCAGGTATCGACCTCGTCGTCCATGGTCAAAAAGCTCGGCTCGCCGATGGTCTGCCCCAGGTTGGCCAGCTTGGGGAACGCCACGATGATGAACCCGTCGCTCGTCGCGAATGCCCCGTAGGGGGCGCGGATATAGACATGCGCATGCGGCTCGGTCGACCGCGTCTGCGGCTTGTGCCCCACCGTGAACACCGAGAGTTCCTGCATCTGGATCGTGGTGATCGCGTCGAGCATGTTCACCTGCACCAGCTGCCCTTCGCCGGTGCGTTCGCGATGCAGCAGCGCCGCCAGCGCCCCCTCGAACGCCGTGTAGGCGGTGATGCCGTCGACGAGGTACTGTCCCGCCGCATTCGGCGGCTCGCCCTCGCGTCCGGCCGACAGCATGGCGCCCGACATGCCCTGCAGCACCAGGTCCTGCCCCGGCCGGTTGAGATACGGCCCGTCCTCGCCATAGCCCGAGATCGACACGTAGATCAGCCGCGGGTTGATGGCGCTCAGCGTCTCGTAATCGACGCCCAGCCGCTTCGCCACGCCCGGCCGGTAATTCTGCAGGAACACATCGGCCGTCTTCACCAGCTCGAGCAGCACGGCCTTGCCGTCGGGGTCCTTCAGGTCCACCGCCAGCGAACGCTTGTTGCGGTTGAGCGACAGGAACGACACGTTGACCTTGTTGCCGCGCGCCCCGCCCGCCGCCGTGTGGCGCTGCCACTCGCCGGTCACCGGCTCCACCTTCACCACATCGGCGCCGAGGTCGCCCAGCCGCTGCGCCGCGAACGGCCCCGCCATGGCGATGGAACAATCGAGAACGCGGTAGCCGGTCAGAATACCCATGGGTGTCTTTCAGTGCATGTACCAGCCGCCATCCACATGGATGGTCTGGCCGGTGATGAAGGAGGCGGCGTCGGAAGCAAGGAACATCAGGATGTTGGCGATATCAGCCGGCGCCCCGCGCCGCTGTAGCGCCTGCGCCTCGTAGATGCGCTTCTCGTAGGCCGGCAGGTCGGGATGGATCTTCTCGGCATCGGTCGGAAAGGCCCCCGGCGCCACGGCATTCACTGTGATCCCGTGCCGGCCGAACTCCCGCGCCCACGACCGGGTCAGCCCCACCAGCGCCATCTTCGATTGCACATACGGCGTCAGGTCGGCCCAGCCGCCCGAGATCGTCACCGACGAGATGTTGATGATCCGCCCGCGTCCCGCCGCCTTCATGTGCGGCAGCGCCACCTGCACGCAGACGATGCCGGCATCCACATTGATGCGCTGCACCATCTGCATCTCTTCGATCGAGTAGTCCTCGAACGCCTTCGATGGATAGATCACTGCGTTGTTAATGACGACATCGAAGCCGCCAACCTCGGCCGAAACCGCCTCGAGCCCGGCCTTGAGCCCGCTGAGGTCCGACAGGTCCAGCATCGCCACCGTCAGCCCCGGCATCCCCGCCGCGGCATCCTTCAGCGCTGCGACCTTGGCCGGGTTGTTGTCGACCGCCACCACCCGCGCACCTGACCGCAGCATTTCGAGTGTCGTCTCGAGGCCCAGCCCGCCAGCCGCGCCGGTATAGAGAATGGTCCGCCCCGCGAGCGAGCCGAAATGGTCAGCCGCCATCAGCGCCCGCCAATCGGCAAGTGATTGCCCGAAACCGCCGGATAGTCGTCGTCCGGCTGCCCGGAGATCGCCCGTATCCGCGCCTCGCTCGCCGCGATATCGGCGGCGCCGTCGAGCACGCGGAACACGCTGTCGTAGCGCCGCTCCTCGCCGTGCTGCAGCCAGATCATCTCGCCCCGCTCCCGCGCCGCGTTGTTCCCCAGCACATGGTTGGTCGATGGCTCGATCCCCAGCGCATACTGCCCGGCCTGCAGATTCTGCCACTCGTAAAGGCACGGGAACTGCGCCTTCCGCGTCTCGACCTCGAACCCCAGTCCGACCCGATCGTTGACAAGCGCAACAAACTGCTTGCCGTCGTCATCGGCCTCGAGTTCGTGCTGCCAGACCTGCTCGTGAAAATCGAGCTTCGGCCCCGACAGCGTCCGATAGCCCACGCCCTGCTTGCGATAATCGGCGCCCGCATGCGCCGCCCACACCACATCCGTGATCGGCGCCAGGTACCGCGCCCCCTCGTCGAGCGCCGGATGCCCCACATTGATGTGGTAGCAGTACATGTGCGGCGTCTTGTAAAACCCGTGGTTCACCACCCGGTCCGAAATCCGGATCGCGTTGCCGCCGACATCCGCCTCGATCCGCCGGATCAGGTGCAGGTCTTCGCCGAACACCGCCGATTGCTGCACCACGCCCTCCGCCCACAGCACGCACTCGTCGCCGTGCCACGTCTCGCCGTAGCCGGTGAGCCGCGCCGGAATGGTCCCCACCCGCCCATGCAGCGAATGGCTTATGGTCTGCTTCGGCGAATAGACGTAATTGTCCGCCGGCACCTCGTTCATGAACAGGATGTGGTCGAGCCCGCACGTCACCAGCAGCCCCGAGAACGACCGCGCCCAGCCGAGCCCGCCCTCGCCCTCATACTCGTGCAGCCCCGGATGCCGGAACCCCGCCGGCGAGTTCCAGCCGATCGCCTGTCCCTTGAATTCGCAGTCGGCGATATCGAGCGCCCGGTCGATCAGCGCGGTAAACCGCAGCCCCGACCCGGTGCGGAATTCGAGCATGCGGATACCGCGCTCCACCCCGTCGGAAAGCTCCATCAGCCGCACCCCGGCGAACTGGGAGAGCATCCCCGCCCGCTCGGCGATCTCGCGGCGCGTATACGTGCGCCCGTTCAGCTGCACCATTGGCGTCTCCTCGGAGCTTTTTCAGGAAAAGTTGCAGACTTTTCCGGTTCGAAAACACGACAAAACAAAAAGGCTTCAGTCGAGATGGTAGATTTCGGGGATCATGCTCCACCACTCGCCCGGCGTCGCCGTCTTGAGGGGGGCCTGGCATGGGTCGGTCAGCGCCAGCCACTCCTTGGTGATGGCGCGTTCGCCTAGCACCTTCATATCGGCTTCGT
Source organism: uncultured Hyphomicrobiales bacterium (assembly GCA_903842455.1). Taxonomy (GTDB): domain Bacteria; phylum Pseudomonadota; class Alphaproteobacteria; order Rhizobiales; family Devosiaceae; genus Devosia_A. The sequence goes on from CAIMLX010000054.1 coordinate 46,646, forward strand.
AGTCCGACCCGGTATACTCCCAATAGCCGAACAGCAGCATTTCGGGCTCGCGCAGGTAGATCGAGTAGTTGCAGATGTTCGCGGCGCTCAGCGCCGCATCCATCTCCGGCCACGGCGAGGCATGCAGCCGCTTGTACTCATCGAGCTTCTCGGGCTTCACCGAGATCACCATGCCCATCCGCTGCGCCATCGCTTACTCCTTGGTGCCGCCTGCCGTCATGCCGCTCACGAGGTAGCGCTGCGCGAACAGGAACACGATCAGCACCGGCGCGATAGCCAGCAGCGTCGCCAGCGCCAGCGCCGACAGCGAAATCGTCGTCGAGGCCGCATTGGTCGGGTTGAACGCCGGCACGTTCGACAGCAGTTCGGCCAGCCCCACCTGGATTGGCGCCTTCCGGCCCGGCAGCGTCACATAGGGCAGGAAGTAGTTGTTCCAGTTGCCGGTGAAGTTGAAGAATCCTACCAGCGCGATCACTGGGGTAGCGAGCGGCATGGCGATCTTCCAGAACACCTGGAACTCGTTCGCCCCATCCATCCGCGCCGCATCCAGCAGGTCGCGCGACACCGCCGTCGAGAAGTAGATGTAGGTGAGGTACACCCCGAACGGGAAGAACGAGAACGGCAGGATCGCCGCCAGCGGATTGCCGATCAGCCGCACCGCGCTCAGTTCGAGGAAGATCGGCAGCACCAGCGCCGTCGAGGGCACCAGCATCACGATCAGCGTCGCCGCCAGCAGCGCCTTCCGCCCACGAAACTCCGTCAGCGCCATCGCATAGCCGGCCGGAATCGAGATGATCAGCGTGATGCAGAGCGCCGCCACGCAGTAGAACGCCGAGTTGCCGATCCAGGTCCAGATCAGCCCCTTCTGGAACGTCACCAGCGAGGTCCATTTGGCCGCCAGCGTCTCCCAGTCGCCAAAGGCGAACGGCGCTTCGAGCAGCAGTTGCCGGTCGGTCTTGGTCGGCGCCAGCACCAGCCAGATCAGCGGCACCACGAAGAACAGCACGAAGACCGCGAGGATCAGGATCGCGACGGCGCGCCCCATCCACTGCCCCGGCGTCATCGCCCCGGCGGGGCGGTCCATTGCATAATCAGGCGCGCTCAAACAGGCCACCCTTGAAGACGAAGTAGACGGAAAGCGCGAGCGCCACCACCAGCAGCATCAGCGAGATCGCCGCCGAGCCGTTGAAATCGGATTGCTTGAACGCATAGAGGAAGGCCAGCTGGTTCAGCGAGTAATCCTGCCCGACGACGCCACGGCTCGCCTGCGACAGCACCCGCGGCTCGACGAATAGCTGCGTGCCACCGGCAAAGCTCATGATCACCATGTAGGCGATCCACTTGCGCATCAGCGGGATCTGGATCGACCAGGCGGTGCGGATCGGCCCGGCGCCATCGACCTTCGCCGCCTCCAGCACTTCCTTGGGAATATTGTTGAGCGCCCCGTACATCACCACGATCCAGCCGCCCGCGCCGGTCCAGAACGCGATCACCGCCAGAACGAACGGCAGCCGGTCGACCTGCACCACGCTCACCAGCGATTCAAAGCCGAACGCCTTGAGCATGAACGCCACCGGGCTCACCGTCGGGTCGAGCACGAACAGCCACAGCATCACGCTCGATGCCCCCGCTAGCGCCCCGGGGATGTAATAGATGAAACGTGTGCTGTTCGAGAGCCAGCGGATACCGATCGAGTGCACCAGCAGCGCCAGCAGCACCACGAACAGCACCAGCATCACCAGCCAGACGATGAGGAAGATCCCCACATGCTCGACCGCCGGCCAGAACCGGTAGTCCTTGAATACCTTGGCGAAATTGTCGAACCCGACAAACGCCCCCTTCGTGGTGAAGGCGAGGTAGATCGCATAGAGCGCCGGCAGCACGCCGAACGCGAGGAGGAACAGCGTATAGAGGCTGACAAACGCCGCCCCCATCCGCCCCTGCGCCCTCTCGACGCTACGGCGGCTCGCTCGCCGCGGCGGCGAAGCAGCAATGGTGTCGGTCGTGCTCACGCGGCGGCTCCAGGCACTACGGGTTCAGGGCTGGCCACGGGGCAAAGCGGTGCAACACCCCCGACCTGTCATCCCTGCGAAAGCAGGGACCCAACTCGAAATCCGCGCAGGTGGCGACGTGGGTCCCTGCTTTCGCAGGGATGACACGTCAGTGGCCAGTAACCGGCGCGCAACAACCGAGGGCACACCGCGCCCCCGGCCATCATCTGAGTTCAGCTCACTCGACGGTATAACCGACGACCTGCGCCTCGTTCTTCATTTCCTGCTGCCATTCGGCCGACATCTCGGCCATGGTCTTGCCGGCCACGAGGCCCGGCGTGATCACCTTGGCCCACGCGGTTTCAGGCGAGAAGTTGGGGTAGCCCCAGCCGCTCCACACGGTCGACGCGGCAGTGTTGATCGCCGCCTTGAAGTCGCCGGCATAGAAGCCGCTTGCCGCCTGCGCGTCGAGCCAGGCATCGGCCGCCGCCTGATAGGCCGGCAGCCCACCGGTACCCGCCACCGACGGATCGGAGGTGACGAACTTGAGGAAGGTCTTCACCGCCTCGGGGTTCTCGGTGTGGCTCGAGGCGTACCAGACGCCGCCGCCCACGTTGCCGGTCACCGCATCGCCATCGGCCCACTTCAGCGGCGGCGCAGCCACCCACTCACCGGCCTTGGCGTTGACGCCGCCCGGGTTCTGGAACAGCGCGCCGGCATACCAGGCAGCGCCGGGGATGGCGACGAGCTTGTCGGCGCTCGCCACGAAGCTGGCGCCAAACAGGCTGTCGAGCGTCAGCGTCTTGTTGGCGACCATATGGTCGATCATCGCCGACACCTTCACCGAATTCGGCGCGGCGGTATCCGACTTGAACGTCTCGCCCTCGACCTGGAAAACCGGCGCCTGGCCGCTCCAGTAGTAGACGTAGGGGCCGGGGAACGCGTCGCCGATGGCGCCGAGGAAGTAGCCCGGATGGTCGGCGGCCAGCTTGTCGCTCAGCGCCTGGTACTCTTCCCAGGTGGTCGGAGCGGCATAGCCGAAGCTGTCCAGCAACGTCTTGTTGTACCAGAACAGCACCGGCGCCAGGTCGTTGCGGAGGCCATAGACCTTGCCGTCGACCGTCACCGGATCGAGCGCGCCCGGCGTGAAGCCGGCGAGGAATTCTTCGTCGAGGAAGCCCTCGTTCAGCACCTGCGCGAACGGCTGCACGCCGTTGGTCTCGCGGGCCGCCCAGGCGGCATCGTTGTTCTGCGTCGAGAACGCCACGTCCGGCCAGCCTTCACCGGCCTGGTCGGCGAGGCTGATCTTGGTCTGGAAGGTGCCCGAGGAGCCGTCGTCGAGGACGAGGTTCACCGGCACTTCCGGATGCGCGGCGATGAACGCCTCGACGGCCGGCTGGCGGGTGGCATCGGCCCACACGGTGATGGCACCGTCCTGGGCAAGGGCAGCGCCGGCGACGAGCAGCGCCGAAAGCGCCACGGTAGTGCGTAGAAGATTCATGATGTCTCCTCCCAGGATGACAATAGTCTTGAAATTACGAGGCAGTACGCGGGTTGAACGGCGCATCGCCGAGTTCGGAACGGGGTAGCAGGGTCGGCCGCGCCCATTGCTTGCGGGCGGTTTCGCTGAGCACGAGGCCGTGGCCCGGACGGTTTGGCGCATAGGCCCAGCCGTCCTTGATCAGCACCGGCTCATCGACCAGGTGGTCGAAATTCTGGAACGAGTATTCGAGCCACTGCACTTCGGGCAGCGCGCAGGCCATGTGGATGCCCACCTCGAGGAAGGTGTTGCCGAGACTGACCGGAATGCCGCGATCCGCCGCCAGCCAGCCGATCCGCATCACGTCGGTCACCTGGCCATGCACATTGAGGATGTCGGTCGCATCCGCTTCCATCAGCAGCCGCTTGCCGTTCGCGTCGAGATATTCGCCCGAGTTGATCAGCGTCCAGTTGCACGCATCCTTCAGCATCTTGAGGCCGGTATGGTCGTTGCGAAGGATCGGATCCTCCACCCACAGCAGATCGTGCCCGGCGTCGCGGATCGCGGTGAGCTTCACCAGCGCTTCCTTTGCGCCCCAGGCTTCATTCGAGTCGATCATCACCAGCGCGTCCTTGCGGACCACTTCCTTGAGGATCTTCAGCCGGTTCAGGTCCCAGTCGAAATCCGGGTGCCCGACCTTGATCTTGAACGCGCGGTAGCCGATCGCATCGGCATGCGCGAAGAACTTCGCGAAGTCCTCGTCCGAGAGGTGATAGTCGAGCCCGCTCGCATAGGCCTCGACCTTGTCGCGCCGGCTGCCGAGCAGCACGTGCAGCGGCAGGTTCACTTCCTTGGCCGTCAGATCCCACAGCGCCACCTGCAGCGCCTCGTGGAACGGCAGCGAGTAGGCGCGCTGGTTGCCGCCGCGCGGCCGTCCGACCCGATGCACCAGCGCCGCCGGCGGCTGGCCCTCGAGGCCGGGCCACGCTTCCGAGCGAAACACCCGTTCGATCTCCGCCTGATCGGGCAGCGGATGAAACAAGGTCTGGATAAACCCCAGTCCCACCGCGCCGCTATCGGCAATCAGCTCGAGCGCCGCTATGTTCACATCGTCGGCGCGCACCTGGCTGTCGCCGATCACACGGTCGCGGGCAAACTGGAAACGGGTAATCCGGAACTCGGCGATGCGCATGGTCGGCGATCTCTGATCGACTAGTGTGACACGGTGATATATCAGTGGGTGGTGGTAATAGACCAATGGGGGCGAACGCACAAGTGGCTACCAGCGGAGCAGCAGCGGCCTTGGCCGAAACGCAACCAGCAGAACTGCAACCGGGCGGCCGGCTGAGCGACCTCGCCTATACCCGCATCCTCGAAAACCTGTTCGATCGCCGGCTCCCAGCGGGGGCCTTCGTGTCGCAGAACGATCTGGTCAAGCTGCTCGGCATCCCGGTGGCGCCGCTCCGCGATGCGCTGCGCGTGCTGGAGGCCGAGGGTATCCTCACCATCCACCCGCGCTCCGGCATCCAGTTCGTCAAGCCGGGCCTCGAGCTGACGAAATCCACCTACCAGTTCCGCACCATCATCGAGCGCGCCGCCGTCCGCACTTTCGCCGAGCTTGGCGACGAAGACCTGATCCGCGAAATCGCCGACCGCCACCGCGCGCTCGCCAAGCAGATCGAGCAGGACGGCCTCACCCGCGAGGCCCTCGCCGAGATCGAGGCGCTGGAATCGCTGCTGCACAACTCGGTGATCGATATCCTGCGCAACCCGCTGATCGACACCAGCTACCGCCGCATGCACAACTACCTGCGTCTCGTCCGCCTCGACCGCAAGCTCACCGTCCCACTGGCGCTCCGCTCCAACAAGGAGCACCTGGAAATCACCGCCGCCTGCGAATCCCGCGACCCCGACCGCGCCGAAACCGCCCTCGTCGCCCACTTCAACGCGGCACTGCAACGCCACATGGGCATGTTCATCTAGCTGGGAAATGCACCGATCGCGCTGAGTGTTCCACGACGCCCACCGCCCCCCTTGCGGGGGAGGTAGCGCAGCTTGGCGCTTCAGCGCCTAGCGTAGCTAGGAGGGGGGTATCACCCACGCCTCGGCAGTATCCCCTCCCTAGCTCCGCTAGGGGGAGAGTGAAGGGCTGCAATCAGCTCACGCTGACAGCCGACCCCTCAACCGCCATCCGCGCAATCGCCTCAAAATCCCACGCAATCCCCAGCCCCGGCGCGCTCGATGGCACGGCGTAGCCGCCCTCGATCCGCATCCCTTCGGTGGTGAGTTCGTCGAGCTGCGGGATATACTCCACCCAGCGCGCATTCGGCACCGCCGCGCAGAGCGCCACATGCAGCTCCATCAAGAAGTGCGGGCACACCGCCGTGTTGAAGCACTCGGCGAGGTGCGCCACCTTCAGCCACGGCGTGATCCCGCCGATCCGCCCCACGTCGGGCTGCACGATGCTGACCGCATGCTGCTCCAGGTATTCGCGGAAATGCAGGTGGCTGTAGAGGCTCTCGCCCATCGCGATCGGGATCGACGTGTGCTCGACCAGCCGCCGGTGCCCGGCAATGTCGTCCGCCGGCAGCGGCTCCTCGAGCCATCCGAGGTCAAGCCCGTCGTAGGCGCGCGCCCGCCGGATCGCCTCGTCCACCGTGAAGGCCTGGTTGGCGTCGGTGAAGATTTCGAACCCCGCGCCCACCGCTTCGCGCACCTTGCCGATGCGCCGCACATCCTCGTGGATCGGCCGCCCGACCTTCAGCTTGCAGCCGCCGAACCCGGCCTCCTTGGCGCGGAGCGCATCCTCGACCAGCGCCTGCTCCTCGAGATGCAGCCACCCGCCTTCGGTGGTGTAGAGCCGGACCCGGTCCTGCGCCCCGCCGGCCAGCTTGTGCAACGGCAGGTTGGCCCGCCGCGCCTTCAGGTCCCACAGCGCCGTGTCGATCGCCGCCATGGCGATCGCCGTGATCGCCCCGACAGTCGTCGCATGCGTCAGGAACAGCAGCTTTTTCCAGATCTTCTCGATGTCGTTGGCGTCGTCGCCGATGATCGCCGGCGCGAGCGTCCGCTCGAGCAGCGCCATCACCGAATGCCCGCCGGTGCCGATGGTGTAGCTGTAGCCCGTCCCCACCACCCCATCCGCATCGGTGATGCGAACGATCGGCGTCTCCTGCGATACGAAGCTCTGGATCGCATCGACCCGCTTCACCTTCGGCTTCAGGTCGACCATCACTAGGTCGACGCGGACAATCCGGCTCATTTCGATCCCCTCACCCAAAAAGTCGCGCTGCGGCCTCGGGCGTCAGCGCCGACGTTGCCGCACTCAGGTTCTGTTCCAGCTGCCTGAGGCTCGACGTGCCGATCAGCACGCTCGCTACCCCGGGCCGGGTCATCGCGAACTGCATCGCCGCCTGCGGCAGCGTCGCGCCCTCCGCCTTGGCCCGCGCCTCGAGGTCACGCACCTGCGCCAGGATCGCCTCGCTCGCCGGCTGGTAGTTGAACCACGCCCCCGGCACCGGCCCCTTGGCCAAAATGCCCGAATTGTAGATACCGCCAAGCACGAAGCTCGTACCCTTGTCCCGCGCCAGCCCCACCAGCTCGGCTTCCGCGTCGCGGTCGAGCAGCGTCCACCGCCCGGCGAGCAGGATCACGTCGAGCGGCTCGGTGCGCAGCACGTCGATGCAGACCCGCGTCTCGTTCACCCCCAGCCCGATCGCCCCGAGCTTCCCCTCGGCCTTCAGCTTCGTGAGATACGGCAGCCCGCTCGACATCAGGTCGTCGAAGTGCCGCGCATTGGCCGCGCCATGCGTCATCGTGCCGATGTCGTGCACATAGACGATGTCGACATGTCCGGTCCCGAGCCGCTTCAGCGACCCGTCCAGCGCCTCTTCGAGCGCCGCCGCAGTGTATTCGTAGTGCGCGTCATTGGGCAGCGGATCGACGAACCCGTCGGCCTCCGCCACCTGCGCCCCCGGCCGCAGCACCTTGCCCACCTTGGTCGAGACGACGTAGTCGCCCCGCGCCTTGCCCTTGAGGAACGCCCCGAGCCGCGCCTCCGACCGGCCCCGCCCGTAGTGCGGCGCCGTATCGAAATACCGGATGCCCGCGTCCCAGGCCCGGTCCAGCACCGCCGCCGCCTCGGCATCGCTCACCGCGTGCCCCAAGTTGCCGATCGAGGCACACCCGAACCCCAGGCTCGTCAGTGTCAGCGCCGTATGGCCCACCGGCCGGAAATCGAAACTCATGGTCATCCTCGAAAGCACAACGATTGCTCAGAGTGCCTAGCGCGAACCCCGCCACTGGCGCCATTCGCCAAAGGCCTACTTCACCCCGCCAAATGTCAGCCCGGCGATCAGGTGCTTCTGCACGATGAACGTCAGCACCAGCGCCGGAATGATGATCAGCACCGCCATGGCGCTCATCCCGGTCCAGTCCACGGTGAACTGCGCCGTGAAGTCCATCAGCCCCACCGGCATGGTCTTGCTGGCAGTGGTCCGCGTCAGCTGGCTCGCCAGCGCATACTCGTTCCACGAGGTCAGGAAGGCGAAAATCCCCGCCGACGCCAGCCCGGAGCGGGCCAGCGGAAACTCGATCGTCCAGAATGCCTGCCAGCGCGTACACCCGTCGATTTGCGCCGCCTCCGACAGTTCCTGCGGAATCTGCCGGAAGAACCCGTCGGTCAGCCAGATCGTGAACGGGATATTGACCGCGAGGTAGACGAGGATCAGCCCCCACGAGGTATCGATCAGCCCGATCCGGCTCCAGATGATGAACAGCGGCAGGCTCAGCGCCACGCCCGGCACCGTGCGGCTCAGCATGAAGGCGAGGAACATCGTCCCCTTGCCCTTGAACTTGAACCGCGCGAACGCATAGCCGCCGGCCATGCCGATCAGCACCGCCACCACCGTCGAGGTGAGCGAAATCACCAGCGAGTTGGTGAAATACTGCAGCACCGGCAGCCCCTGCTGCTCGGAGGAAAAGCCGAACAGCCGCGCGAAGTTATCGAGCGTCGGGTTCTGCGGAATCCACACCGCCGGCCGCGCCAGCACCTCGATGTTCGGCCGGAAGGCGGTCAGCACCACCCACGCCCCCGGCGCCACGAGGATCAGCATAGCGAGGAACACGCCAAACCGCACCGCCCAGCGCTCCCAGGGCGCCTCTATGCCGCGTGACTCGCTCATTGGGCGCCTCCCATGAAGGCGCGTGCGGCCACCAGCTTGCGATAGAAATACACGGTGAACACGATCGACAGCAGGATCGAGACATAACCCATGGCGTTGGCCATCCCCATCTGCGAGTTGGCGTAGCCGGTCCGCGTCATCAGCGTCCACAGCAGCTCCGTCCGCCCCGCCGGCCCGCCATTGGTCATGATCCGCACCATGTCATAGGCCCGCGCCACATCGAGCGAGCGGATGGTCATGGCGATGTAGATGAACGGCATCAGGAACGGCAGGGTGATGTGCCGGAACACCTGGAACGGGTTGCACCCATCCACCTTCGCCGCCTCGATCGGCTCCTTCGGCATCGCCATCAGCCCGGCCAGCAGCAGGATGCCGAACACCGAGGTCGACATCCACACCTCGGCAAGAATGATCGTCAGCGGCGCCAATGTCGCATCCACCAGCCACGGGATCGGCTCGGTGATAAGCCCCAGGTCGAAAAGCGCGTTGTTCACGAGGCCCACCGCATCGTTGAACAGGTACTTGAACTGGAAACCCACGAGGATCGGCGAGAACATCATCGGGAACATCATGACGGTCCGCAGCGTCCGCTGCCCCCAGGTCACCCGGTTGATCAGCAGCGCCAACCCCAGCCCCAGCACCATCTCGACGTTCAGCGTGATGGTGACGAACACGAAGGTCCGCCCGAACGCCCACCAGAAATCCGAATTGGACAGCAGCCGCTCGTAGTTCCTGAGCCCCACGAACTGGAACAGCGTCGCCGGCTTCGTCAGGTTGTACGCCGTCATGCTCGACCACAACGACACCAGCAGCGGCAGCAGCACCACCGACAGGATGACGATGATCGCCGGCAACAGCAGCAGGTACGGAATGGCGCGTTGGGAATGGATAAACTTCATGTGCCATCCGGCTGGTTCATATGATCCACGGCGTCGCCACCGCGCCTCCTCCCCCCAGGCGGGGGAGGACAGTGAAGCTCGGGCGCCTGCGCCCTAGAGGAACTGAGGAGTGGGGGTCAGCGCCTCCACGGGCCACCAACCTCCCCACGCCCCCAACGTGTCATCCCTGCGCAAGCAGGGACCCAACTAGAAATCCGCGCAGGTGGCAAAATCGCTCCAGTGGAGCGATTTTGGGCGAGAAGGCCTTGAGAGCTATGCTCGAAAGGCGGGTAGCGCGGGTCGTCTCGAAGCGACGTAGCAAAGCTAGGGTGGGGGTCAGCAAGTGTGGCAGTCGCCCCACCCCAATCCCTTACTGCAGCAGCCCGGCATCCTGCATGATCACCGTCGCTTCGCTCGCGGCCTGGTCCAGCGCTTCCTGCGCCGTCTTTTCGCCGACGATCGCCGCCTGCAGCTGCGGCCAGATCACGTTGCTCACTTCGATCCACTGCGCCACCAGCGGTGGCGTGCGGGCTTCGGCGAGCGAGTTCTGCCAGGCCGAGAACATCTCGCCCATGAACGGCTTGCCGTTCTCGGCAAACCACGTCTTCACCTCGTCGAAGGTCTTGGAGCGGGTCGGCAGGTTGCCGGCCTGCGCTTCCATCATCGCGCTTTCGTCGTTGGTGAGGAACACCGCCAGCGACACGGCCGCCGGCTTGTTGTCACAGGCTTCCGTCACCGAGAACGAGTGCGAACCCGACCAGCCGCCGCGCTTGCCCGAAGTGCCGACCGGCGCCGTGGCGAAGCCGACATCGTCGGCGATCTTGGAGGCCGCCGGGTCGGTGTAGAAGCCGGCAAAGCCCGGCCAGTCGAGGTCGATCGCCAGCTGGCCCGCTGCCATCGCCTGGCCGATATCGTCCCAGGTGTAGTTGACGGTGCCGGCCGGCACGGCCTTGGCGTCATAGATGTCCTTGAACCACTGCACGGCCGCGACGCCGGCTTCGGAGTTGAACACCGGCTTCCAGTTCTCGTCGAACACGTCGCCGCCATTGGCGCGCAGGATCTCCATGAACCGGCCAGTCATGCCCTCGTCCTTGCCCGCGAACGCGGTGCCGTAGAGGTTGGGCGGATCGGCGAAGAAGATTACCTGGTTCTTGAAGTCCTCGTAGGTCTCGGGCGGCACCAGGTCCTTGCCGTACTTTTCCTTGTAGGCAGCCTGGTTCGCCGGATCGGCATAGAGCGACTTGCGGTAGTAGATGTTCGACACGTCGGTGACGCGCGGCAGCTGCACCAGCCGGCCGTCGACCATCGCCGAGGCCAGCGTGCCCGGCACGTACTGGTCGAGTTCCGACTGCGGGATCGCGCCCATCAGGTCGATATAGAGGTCGCCATACTGCGGCGCGAAGCTGGTGTGGTTCGAGCCCACGCACCAGGTGATCGCACCCGAGGCGATGTCCTGCTTGATCTCGCGGTCGAGCTCGAAGTGATTCTTGCTCGAAACGATCTCCACCTTGGCGCCGGTCTTGGCCTCCCACTCGGGGATGCGCGTGTAGAGCTTTTCGTACTGGGTGCCGCCGATCAGCTTCACCTTCAGCGTGTAGCCCGGAAAGGAGCCGTAATCGAACTCCTGGGCCGTTGCGGGCGCCGCGAGCGCCAGCGCCGTGGTTGCCAAAACCGCCGAAGCGAATGCCCCGGCCAGAATCTTGCCTGTCATGAATCCCTCCTCATGAACCCTTCACGGGGCCATTGTCGCCCACTTATGAAAAGTCTATTCTTATGTAAGCATGCTCTGGCGCGTGTCGTCAATAATCTGCCGTGCCTTAAGCCAGAGGGCCAATTGCCATCGGCGCGGCGACGGCCTTATCTAGGCGAGACAATTCTCCTGTGAATGGAGATGCGCGTCGGTGGAGGAACCGGGGCAAATCTGGAGGGACCATGCCGCCGTCAGCCGTTCAGACTCCGTTCAGCATCAAGGCGCCCGCATGACCATCGAGCTCGATGACGACGCCGATCGCTATCGCGCCCCTGCTCTCGACAAGGGCCTCGACATCCTCGAGCTGCTCGCCGGCATTCCCGACAGCCTGAGCCAGGCCGAAATCGCCAAGGCTCTCGATCGCAGCCCCAACGAGATCTACCGCATGCTCGATCGGCTGGTGCGCCGCGGCTATGTCCGCCGCAATGCCGAGGATCGCTACGACCTCACCCTGAAACTGTTCGAGCTGTCGCACCGTCACTCGCCCATCCAGCGCCTCGTCAGCCAGGCCCAGCCGATCATACGGCAGTTCGCCCTCAAGGCCGAGCAGGCCGCCCACCTCGTCGTGCAGGATCGGAGCGCCCTCGTCGTCATCACCCAGGTCGATGGCCCCGGCTACTGGAATGTCTCGATCCGCGTCGGCAGCCGCATCGGCCTCGTCAACACCGGCTCGGGCCACATCTTCCTCGCCTTTGCGACGCCCGAGGAGCGCACCGTCATGCTCGCCGAGCAGGCGCTCGGCCCCGAAACCCTGCCCGCCGGCCTCGCCGCGCGCCTCGCCGACGTCGCCGCCCAGGGCTACGAGGCCATGCCCAGCGCCCAGACCGCCGGCGTCTTCAACCTCTCCGTCCCGGTGCTGGGCCCCCTCGGCACCATCATCGCCGCCCTCACCTGCCCCTACACGCAGCGGCTCGACAAGCTCGATGCCCCCAACATGCCCGCCACGCTGGCCATGCTGCAGCAGGCCGGCCGCGAAATCTCGCAACGCGTCACCCCGTCAGGTCAACATGCGCATCCTTGATACCCACCTGCACCTCGTCTACCCGGATCGCTTCGACTACCCCTGGCTGTCGGGCGCTCCCGCCATCAACAAACCCTGGACGGCCGAATCCTACTTCGCCGAAGCCGTCCCGCTCGGCATCGAAAGCGCCCTCCACATGGAGGTCGACGTCGCCGAAACCGACATCGTCCCCGAGACGGCCTTCGTCACCAACCTCCCCCGCATGGCCGGCGCCATCGCCGCCTGCCGCCCAGAAAGCGCTGATTTCGCTGCACAACTCGACGCGCTCAGCGCCATCCCCGGCGTCAAGGGCTTGCGCCGCATCCTCCACACCTCGCCCAACGAGCTGAGCCAGTCCGCCCTCTTCGTCGAGAACCTGCGCCGCCTCCCGGCGAAGCACCTCACCTTCGATCTCTGCGTCCGCGCCGACCAGCTCGCGCCGGTCGCCATGCCGCTCGCGAGCCGCGCCGAGGACGTCACCTTCATCCTCAACCACTGCGGCGTCCCAGACGTCCTTGGCGCCGGCCTCGACCCCTGGCGCGCCGACATCCGCGCCCTGTCGAAACTCCCCAACGTCAACGCCAAGATCTCCGGCATCGCCGCCTATTCCGGCCCCGACTGGACCATCGACACCATCCGCCCCTACATCGAGCACGTCATCGAGTCCTTCGGCTGGGACCGCATCGTCTGGGGCTCCGACCACCCCGTCGTCACCCTCACCGGCTCCCTCACCCGCTGGGTCGAAGCCACCCACGAGATCATCAAGAACGCCAGCGAATCCGAGCAGGCCAAGCTACTGCACAAGAACGCCGAACGCCTCTACCGGGTCTAGTAAACCACCCACCGCTGTCACCCGACCGGGTGGACCACCCACCGCTGTCATCCCGGCGAAGGCCGGGATCCATCCTGAAGTTCAAGCCCTGGTATCCCGGCCTTCGCCGGATGACCCAATGAGAAGTCACCGTACCAAAAGGAGGAATCCCCATGAAACGCTACGGCTCCGTCATCGGCCTGCGCCCCGAGCAGATGGCCGAATACATCCGCGTCCACGCCGCCGTCTGGCCCGAAGTGCTGGCCCAGATCAAGCGCAGCAACATCACCAACTACTCCATCTACCTGCGCCAGCCCGAGAACCTGATGTTCGCCTACTTCGAGTACGTGGGCACCGACTACGAAGCCGACATGGCGAAGATGGCAGAGGACGAGAAGACCAAAGAGTGGTGGGCGCTCTGCATGCCGATGCAGAAGCCCCTCGACACCCGGGCCGAAGGCGAATGGTGGGCATCCACCGAGGAAGTCTTCCACATGGATTGATGTGATCACCGCTCACATCACGTGACGTGATTGCCCGAATGATCCATTTATGAAATTATCATTCATATAAGAACGGGAGGGGTACCTTGAGCATCGACGTCGCTGCCCTGCAGCAGGCCTGGCCACGCCCGGCCGCTCCCCGTCCCATCGTCATCATCGGCGCCGGCGGCATCGTCGCCGACGCCCACCTCCCCGCCTACCGCCTCGCCGGTTTCCCGGTCGCAGGCGTCTACGACCTCGATGCTGATCGTGCGAAAGCCGTCGCCGACAAGTGGAACATCCCCGCCTTCGCCACCCTCGCCGAAGCCATCGCCACCCCCAACGCCGTCTACGATCTCGCCCTGCCGCCAGCCGCCCATCTCGACGTCCTGCCGCATCTCACCGATGGCGCCGCCGTCCTGCTGCAGAAGCCGATGGGCCGCGACCTCGGCGATGCTACCGCCATCCTGAACCTCTGCCGCCGCAAGTCCCTGAAAGCGGCGGTGAATTTCCAGCTCCGCTTCTCGCCCATGATGCTCGCCGTCGCCGACGCCCTGCGCCGCGGCTGGCTCGGCCGCCTCATCGATGTCGAGGTCCACCTCAACCTCGTCACCCCCTGGCACCTCTTCCCCTTCCTCAAGGGCATGCCGCGCGTCGAGATCGCCGTCCATTCGATCCACTACCTCGACACCATCCGCGCCCTGCTCGGCAACCCGACCGGCGTCCACGCCCGCACCCTCGGCCACCCCACCACCGACCTGGCCCAGACCCGCACCTCGGCCCTGTTCGACTTCGCCCCCGACCAGCGCGTGACCTTCTCGATCAACCACAACCACGATTTCGGCCGCCGCTTCCAGGACGCCAGCTTCCGCTTCGAAGGCACCGAAGGCGCCGCCATGGTCAAGCTCGGCCTCCTCCTCAACTACCCCGAGGGCGAACCCGACGAACTCTGGATCACCCGCCGCGGCGAAGACTGGTCGCAGGTCCCGCTGCAGGGAAAATGGTTCCCCCACGCCTTCATCGGCACCATGAGCAACCTGCAGCGCTTTGCGTCCGGCGAAGACGCCACCCTCGTCACGTCCGTCGAGGACGCCTGGCACACCATGGCCCTCGCCGAAGCCGCCTTCGAGTCCGCCTCCCGCCCCGCCACCCCCGTGAAGGCGCAACCATGAGCACCCCCACCGTCGGCATCCACTCGACCAACCCCACCACCATGCCTGCCGATCACGCGGCCCTGCCGGTCTGGAACGCCGAGAACTGGTTCTACGAGGATTTCGAGGTCGGCCACCGCATCCGCTCGCTCCGCCGCACCATCTCGGAGGGCGAGAGCATGCAGTTCAACGCCCTCGTCACCGACATGCACCCCTATGTCGCCGACGAGATCTTCGCCACCACCGAGGGCCAGTTCGGCCGCCGCCTCGTCGCCGGCGCCTTCGTCTTTTCGGCCGGCCTCGGCCTCGTCGCCACCAACTGCATCAACGCCTTCAGCTACGGCTACGACAAGCTCCGCTTCATCAAGCCGACCTTCATCGGCGACACCATCTACACCATCCGTACCAACATGGAAAAACGCCCTAAATACAAGGAGCTGGGCCTCATCCGCGCCAGCTACCAGGTGTTCAAGGGCGAGGGCGAACTGGTGCTCTATTGCGAGCACCTGCAGACGGTGAAAGACCGCAACCCGTCAGAGTTCGAAGGCAAAACCGAGAAATGACTCTTCCACTGGACGGCATCCTCGTCGTCGATCTCTGCCAGTTCCTCAGTGGCCCCTACGCCTCGCTGCGCCTGCAGGATCTCGGCGCGCGCGTCATCAAGATCGAGCGGCCGGATGGCGGCGACCTCAGCCGCCGCCTCTACCTCTCCGACACCGAGATCGGCGGCGACAGCACCATCTTCCACGCCATCAACCGCTCCAAGGAAAGCCTTTCGCTCGACCTGAAGAACCCGGCCGACCTCGCCGCGCTGCGCAAGCTGCTCATGAGCGCCGACGTCATGCTGCAGAATTTCCGCCCCGGCGTCATCGAGCGCCTCGGCCTCGACTACGACGGCGTGAAGGCCATCAACCCCGGCATCGTCTACGCCTCGATCACCGGCTACGGCGACGAAGGCCCGTGGGTGCAGCGCCCCGGCCAGGACCTGCTCGCCCAGGCCCGCTCCGGCGTCATGTGGCTAAACGGCGACCACGATCAGGGCCCGGTCCCGTTCGGCCTCGCCGTCGCCGACATGCTGGCCGGCGCCGCCGTCGCCCAGGGCATTCTCGCCGCCCTCGTCCAGAAGGCCCGCACCGGCCGCGGCGCCCACGTCGAAACCAGCCTGCTCGAAGCCCTGATCGACTTCCAGTTCGAGGTCCTCACCACCCACCTCAACGATGGCCGCCGCAAGCCGAAGCGCTCCGAGTTTCGCTCTGCCCACGCCTACCTTTCGGCCCCGTACGGCGTCTACCCTACCGCTGACGGCTGGCTCGCCCTCGCCATGACCCCGCTCGGCAAGATTCGCGACCTGCTTCAACTGGACGCGCTTGCCCCCTACGCCGCCGATCCGAAAAGCTGGTTCACCGCCCGCGACGCCATCAAGCGCCTCATCGCCGAGCGCCTCGCCACCAGGCCCACCGCCGATTGGCTGGCCATCCTCGAGCCCGCCGATATCTGGTGCGCCAAGGTGCTCGAATGGCCTGAACTGCTGGAAAGCGAGGGCTTCAAGGCCCTCGACATGCTGCAAACCGTCACCCGCGACGATGGCGTCGAGATCACCACCACCCGCTCGCCGCTCCGCATCGACGGCGAGCGCACCCGCACCACCCGCGCCGCTCCCCTCATCGGCGAGCAGAGCGCCCAGATCCGCAAGGAGTTCGACCTGTGACCAAGACTTCCCTTGCGAACAAGACTACCCTTGCGAACAAGACCACCCTCAGGGGCATGACCTGGAGCCACCCGCGTGGCTACGACCCGGTGGTGGCCACCGCTCAGGCCTGGGCCGACAAGACCGGCGTCGTCATCGAGTGGGACAAGCGCAGCCTGCAGGATTTCGAGTCCTTCCCCGTCGAGGAACTGGCCCGCCAGTACGACATGATCGTCATCGATCACCCCCATGTCGGCCAGATCGTCGCCGAAGGCTGCCTTACCCCGCTCGACATCCCCGGCCGCGAAGCCGAGCGCGAGGCTCTCGCCAAGGGCAGCGTGGGCCGCTCCTACCCCAGCTACACCTACGCCGGCCATCAATGGGCCTTCCCCATCGATGCCGCCACGCAGGTCATGGCCTACCGCGCCGATCTCGTCGAACCCCCCACCGACTGGGACGGCGTGGTCGCCTTGGCGAAGCGCGGCGACGTGGTGTTCCCGCTCCTCGCCCCCCATTCGATGATGAGCTTCTTCACCCTCACCGCCAACCTCGGCCACCCCTGCGCCACCGAGCAGGGCGTATTCGTCGACCGCGCCACCGGCCTCCGCGCCATCGAGATGCTGGCGGAAGTCGCCCAGCACCTCGGCCCCGCCAACTTCGCCATGGACCCCATCGCCGCCTCCGAAGCGCTGGCCCGGGACGATGCCGTGGTCTCGGTCATGCCGCTCGGCTACGGCTATGTCAGCTACGCCGTCCCCGGCTTCCGCCCCAACCGCTTGACGTTCGCCGACATCCCCCTGCCCGGCTCCACGGGTTCCGCCCTCGGCGGCACCGGCATCGCCATCTCCGCCTTCTCGAAACACCGCAGGGCTGCCATCGACTACGCCTACTGGGTCGCCTCGGCCGACGTGCAGCGCGGCCTCTACGCCACCTCCGGCGGCCAGCCCGGTCACGCCACCGCCTGGGAGGACGACGCCGTTAACGCGGCAGCCGCCGACTTCTATCGCGATACCCGAAAGACGCTCGAAGGCGCCTATGTCCGCCCCCGCCACAACGGCTACATGGCCTTCCAGGACGCCGCATCGAAGCGCCTCAACGCCGGCCTCCTCAACCGCGAACCGGCAGCCGCCATCCTTGATGACGTCGACCGTATGTTCCGGGAGAGTTTCTGATGGAACGCCCCCGCCACTTCGAGGACTACGCCGTCGGCGAACTGCGGAAAACCTCCGGCCGCACCATCACCGAGACCGACTTCGTCGTCCATGCCGGCCACACCGGGGATTTCTTCCCCCACCACATGGACGCCGAGTTCATGAAGGGCAGCGAGTTCGGCCAGCGCATCGCCCACGGCACCATGACCTTCGCCATCGGCATCGGGCTGACGGCCACCGAGATCAACCCCCTCGCCTTCACCTACGGCTTCGAACGCCTGCGCTTCCCAAAGCCCGTCTTCATCGGCGACACCATCCACACCGAACTCACCATCGCCGCCCTCGACGACGA
Organism: uncultured Hyphomicrobiales bacterium; assembly: GCA_903842455.1. Taxonomy (GTDB): domain Bacteria; phylum Pseudomonadota; class Alphaproteobacteria; order Rhizobiales; family Devosiaceae; genus Devosia_A. Next base: position 64,562 of record CAIMLX010000054.1, read on the forward strand.
CCCGAAGCGCCCCCAATACGGGCGCATAACCGAAGAGGTCCGCGTGCTGAACCAGCGCGGCGAGACAGTGCTGGCCTGCCAGCACATCTACCTGGCGCAACGGCGTTAACTCGAGGCGCTACGGCTCCAGTTCCACTGTCACTCCGGCGAAGGCCGGGGCCCATCCTGATCGGCCCGAGTTCTGGTCGAACGACTCAGGCTGGGTCCCGGCCTTCGCCGGGATGACAAGGCGTGGTCAGGCCTCCCGCCCCCTGATCGCCTCCACACCCTGCGCCGCCGTCACCCACGGCGTGTCATAATTCGGCGCCCGCACATACCGCTTCATCGAAACCTCGAGCCGCGCCGTCGCCCCCGCTTCGAGCCGCACCACCAGCCAGCGCCCCTCCGCCGCGAACGCCACCCCATCCAGCGCCCCACCGGCAAACTCATGCTCGCCGAACGTCCCGGCCTGCACGATCACCTCGCGCGCCGCACCGACATCCGTGTTCACCAGCGTCAGCGACGCTCCGTCGTCGCGCAGTCCATCCACCAGCGCCGCCACGCCCGCCGGCAACCCAGGCCGCTCGCCCGCCGGATCAAAATACCGGAACCGCGCGTGCTGCAGCCCGCCGTGATAGACATGCATCGGCCCGCCCAGCGTCAGCTGCGTCAGCCCCTCGATGATCATCGGGGTGAGTTGCTGCCACATGTGGATGGTCATCGATTCCCGGTAGTGATCCATCGTCAGCGGATCATTCTCGTCCAGCCGGTACTTCGCGATCTGCTCGGCAATCGTCGTGAGGTTGGCCTCCAGCAGCCGCTCCGGATAGTCCGGATACTGCCCGCGCATGTACCTGAACCACTGCGCCGTGTTGCCGTTGAAGCCCATATGGCCGCCATTGGTCTTGCCATACCCGTGATAGGCCGGGTTCACCGCGTCGAACAGGTCGTGCGCCCAGCCGCGCTCCGCCCGCTCCGCGTCCTCCTCGGCCATCGAGACGTTCCACAGATACACACCATACATCGGATGGAAGCGGCGATAGTCGCGCCAGCCCTCGTCATAGTGCCGGTTCGGCACCAGTTGCTGCCCATCCTCGTCCTTGCGCAGCCCCCACAGCATGTCGAGCTGCGAGCGGGCGAGGCCGAGGTGCCGCATGTCGCCGGTCAGGGCCGCCGCGTTCGTCCCGGCAACCGACAGCGGCTCGAGCAGCGAGAACGAGCCGTGCGGCCAGCGCCAGCCGTAATAGCCGCCCCACCACTTGCCATCATTATACTCGCCGATCTCGCCCGAAAGCCCGATATTGTCGGGAATGATCCCACCATTGCGCGCCGTGCGCTCCACCCAGGCGTCGAGATACTCGACCACCCAGGCCCGGTAATTCTCTTCGCCCGTATAGGCATAGGCGTGCATCATCAGCGAGCTGGCGCCGAGGTTCAGCGGCACGTCACCGCGCGACTGCCGCGTGTTGATCCGCTGCAGGATCTCCGCATACACCGCGTCGTCCGACCACGGCGTCTTCATGCCATACCGATCGATCCCCGGCAGGTCCTCGAACGGCGGCAGGTAGCCGTCGAGAATCTCGCGATGCGTCGACCAGTCCTCCGCGGTCTGGTGGTGCCGCGGCCCCCGGCTGCCATTGATCGGCGAGCGGATGAGTTTTTTCTCGGCGTCCCAGTTCAGCGCCTCGGCATCCTCGCCATTGTAGAACCCGGCAAACCGCCGCGTCCGCTGCCGGTCCTTCGGCACATTGGGGTCGGCGAGCCCGAGGAAATAGAAGAACAGGTTGCTCTCACCGTGGTGCATCCAGTCGTAATAGGCGTCGTATTCGCGGTGGATCTGGCCATACTCGGTCCACTGCCAGGTGATCCCGTCCCAGATCGTCCGCGACCGCTCGTACACCTGCCGCGATCCGCCCAGCGCGTAAAACAGCGGCATGTTCATGAACCCCTCGTAGGGGTCGTCCGAACCATCCATGCCCGGCCACTCGTCTCGCCAGATCAGCGTACCGTCGTCGCGGGTGTAGCGATCGGCAAACTCGATGGCCGCGCTGTCGAGCACGGCGAATATCTGCCGCTGCAGCAGCGCCCATTTCGGCATGGCGGCAACGTGGGTCGCCGTGACCCGCGGCAGGCTGGAAGTCGTCATGATGTCACTCGTAAACGGTGGTGCCGGTGGCGTGCTTGTGCACCCAGTCCCAGTTGATGTTGTAGCCAAGCCCCACCCCCTGCGGCACCGGCACGCAGCCATCCTTGTCCACCGCGTCGAGGTCGTCCGAATAGTCGTCTGCATGCACCTGGTGCTGCGACTTCCACCCGGCGACCTTCGGATTTACCAGCCCAAGCTCGTAGTAGTTGGTGTTGCGGATCGCCGCCATGCAGTGGCGCGGCGCATGGCCCGGCGCGTGGATTTCGCAATCCATGCCGAACCCCTCGGCCACATGCGCCAGCTTCATCACCCCGGTGATGCCGCCATCATAATCCACGTCAGCGCGGACGAAATCCGTGCCCTCGGCGATAAGATTATCGACGCGAGACTCTATCCCGCGAATATGCTCGCCCATCAGGATCGGCGTCTTGATCAGCTCGCGCAGCCGCTTGTGCGCATAGGCCGAGAGCCCGCCATCCTTGTACGGGTCCTCGTACCAGAAGTAGTTGGCCTCGTCGCAGGCCTGCCCCACCTTCAGCGCGTCGCCCCAAGTCTCGTACTCGCAGCCGGGATCGATCATCAGGTCCATGCTGTCGCCGACCGCCTGGCGCGTCGCCAGCACCGCCTGCGCCTCGCGCCGGATCGGCCCGTGGCCCCAACCGTGGATCTTGAACGCCGGGTACCCCATCTCGCGGCACTGGATGGCGAACTCTCCAAACGCCTCCGGCGAGTCGAGCCCGCCATTCTCGTCGCCATGGAAGGTCGAGGCATAGGCCGGCAACTTGTCGCGCCACCCGCCGAGCAGTTGATACACCGGCTGCCCGGCCACCTTCCCCGCAATGTCCCACAGCGCACAGTCGATCGGCCCCATGCCGAACTTGTCGTGCTTGCGCAGCGCCCGTTTCAGGTCGTTCCAGATCCGCTCGCGCTCGAGCGCGTTCTGGCCGATCAGATACTGCGCCGCCATCGCCACCTGCGCGTAGCTGACGCCGACGCCGCCGGAATACTCCCCGGTGATCCCGGCTTCCGTTTCGACCGTCATCACATAGTCCGTGAACTCGACCTCGCCACCCCTGAGGTAGACGTGGTTGAAGCCGTTATAGTCACCCACGAGGTCCCGCCGCTTCCACTTGTACTGGGTGACGGTCAGCCGCTTGATCCGCAGATCCTTCATCGCAATGTATCCCCTCAGATACGGACACCCGTCTCCGGGTCGAACAGGTTAACCGCGGTGGTATCCACCACCACGCTCAGCGGCGCGCCGAGCTTCGGCCGGTCGCGCGAGCCGAGTCGCGCGCTGATCACCTGCCCGCCGACATTGATCAGCACCATCGTGTCCGGCCCGGTCGGCTCCACCACGTCCACCGTGCCGCTCAGCATCGCAGCACCGGTCCCGGCGCTGAGGCTTTCGGGCCGGATGCCGGCCACCACCGTCTTGCCGACGAATCCCGCCACGTCCTGCTCCAGCCCCACGAGCGGCAGCGCCCCGTCACCATGCCGCAGCAGCAGCCCGCCCTCCGCAAGCTCCAGCGTGCCGGTGAGAAAGTTCATCGTCGGCGAGCCGATGAAGCCCGCCACGAACATGTTGGCCGGCCGCTCGTAGATGGTCTGCGGGTCGGCGATCTGCTGGATCAGCCCCTCGCGCATCACCGCCACCTTGGTGCCGAGCGTCATCGCCTCCACCTGGTCGTGCGTGACGTAAACCACCGAAGTCCCCAGCCGGTCATGCAGCCGCTTGATCTCCGTCCGCATCTCGACGCGCAGCTTGGCGTCGAGGTTGGAGAGCGGCTCGTCGAACAGGAACAGGTCGGGGTCGCGCACGATCGCCCGGCCCATCGCCACGCGCTGCCGCTGCCCGCCCGACAGCTGCGCCGGCTTGCGGTCGAGCAGGTGCTCGATCTGCAGCAGATTGGCCGCGCGCTGCACCGCCGCCTCGCGCTCCGCCTGCGGCACCTTCCGCATCTCGAGCCCGAAGCCGATATTCCGCCGCACTGCCATCGTCGGGTAGAGCGCGTAGCTCTGGAACACCATGGCGATGTTGCGGTCCTTGGGGTGCACGTCGTTGACGTTGCGTTCCCCGATCACGACGTCGCCGCCCGAACTCGGCTCGAGCCCGGCGATGATCGACAACAGCGTCGATTTCCCGCAGCCCGATGGCCCCAGCAGCACCAGGAACCCGCCATCCTCGAGTTCGAGGTCGATGTTCTTCAGCACCTCGAGCGCGCCGAAGCTCTTGCGCACGCCCTTGATCGACAGTGTGGCCATGCGCCCCTACCCCTTGACTGCGCCGGCGGTGATGCCGGCCACCATGACGCGCTGCACGAGGGCGAATAGCACGATCACGGGAATGATGGAAATGATGCCGCCGGCCGCCAGCATGCCCCACGGCAGCTGGAACTCGCCGACCATCAGCTGCAGGCCCACCGGCCAGGTCCGCGAGCCTTGGCTGGTCGTCAGCATGAGCGCGAACAGGTATTCGTTCCACGCCGCGATGGCGACGAACACGCAGGTCGCCACAAGCCCGTTCCGCGCGATCGGCACAACGATGCGGAACATCGCCCCGATGCGCGTCGAGCCGTCGATCCGCGCCGCGCTTTCGAGTTCCTTGGGCGCCGCGTCGAAGAAGCCCTTCAGCATCCACACGAATAGCGGCAGCAGGAAGCTGGTATAGGCCACCGCGAGGCCCCACGAACTGTCGAGCAGGCCGAAGTTCCGCATCACGATGAACAGCGGAATGATCATCAGCACCGCGGGGAACATGCGGACGACCAGGTAGCCCAGCATCAGCTGGGTGCGCCCCGCGAAATTGAAGCGCGAGAACGAATAGGCGGCGATCGAGCCGGTGGCGAGGCAGATCAGCACGGTCACCGACGTGGTGATGAGGCTGTTCATCACCAGCACCGGATAGCCGGACTGGTTCCACAGCCGGACGTACCAATCGAAGGTGAAGCGCGTCGGGAAGTAGACCATCTCGCGCGTCACGATGTCCTCCTCCACTTTGATCGAGGTGAGGAAGGTCCACACGAGCGGGAACACGCAGAGGAAGCCGAGGACGATCAGCACCGCGTAGGCGGCGATGTCCCAGACGAGTTTGGAGCTGGAGCGGGTCTGGGCCATGGCGCTAGTCCTGGTTGACCTTGGAGAGGCGGATGTAGATGTAGGCAAAGCCCATCAGCAGGACGAACATCACCACGCTGAGCGCGCCGGCATAGCCGAAGTTGAAGTCCTTGTAGGCCGTCTGGAACGCATAAAGGCTCAGCACCTGCGTCGAGCGTCCGGGGCCGCCCGACGTGAGGATGAGCAGCAGGTCGGGCGAGTTGACGAGGCCGATGACCCGCAGGATCACCGCCGCGGCGATGATGGTCTTGAGCATTGGCAGCGTGATCAGCCGCAGCTGCGAGAACGCGCCCGCGCCATCGATGTCGGCGGCCTTGTAGAGGTCGGCCGGGATGCCCTTGAGGCCCGCCATGATGAGCAGCGTGAAGAACGGGAAGCTGTGCCACACCTCCACCACGATGGCGGCGCCCATCGCCGTCGTCGGGTCGGCGAACCAGGCCTTGTAGCTTTCGAGCCAGCCGATCCGCACCAGCACGTCGTTGATGACGCCGAGCCGCGGGTCGAGCATCAGCGCCCACATGTGGCCGGCCACCACGTTGGGCAGGAAGTACGGAATCAGGATCAGTACCGCCAGCACCTTGGTGCCAGGCAGGTTGCGGTTGAGCGCCAAAGCGGCGATCAGTCCGACAAGGAACTCGAGGATGATCGAACTCGTCACCCATGCCGCTGTATTGACGAGCGAGGTCCAGAAGATCGGATCGGACACCATGCGCGCATAGTGCTTCAGCCCCACGAATCCCGTGCCGAGGGCCGGCCGGTTGAGCCGCATCTCGTGGAAGCTCATCTGGAAGCCGTAGACGGTGGGGTAGAGCACCACCGCGGTGATGAGCAGCGCGCTGGGGAGCAGCAGCAGGTACATCCAGTACCTGGTCTCGCTCAGTTCGCCGAGCAGGCGAACCGGATTGAGGCTGTCCCAGACAGAACGCGGCGGGGGACTGGCAGCGGCGACGCGGCTCATCGTATCTCCCGGAGGAAGGTCAGGAAGGGAAGCGGGCGGCAACCATCACGGCCGCCGCCCGCATGAACAATGCCTACTGCGTGGCTTCGGCGAGGCCGGCGATGATCTCATCGGCCGCCTGCTCGGGTGTGGCCTGTCCGATCAGGATGCGCTGGAAGGCGGGGAGTACTGTGCCCTCGGCCCAGCCGGCAGCACCCGGGAAGCTCGGCTGCGGAATGCCGAAGCCGAGCGTCTCCGAGGCGGCTGCGTACATCGGGTTGCCAGCGATACGCTGGTCGGCGGCAGCGGTGGTCGAGGCCGGGAAGTAGCCGGTCTTTTCGAGGAAGGCGACGGCCGCATCTGGCTCGCCCCAGAACTTGATCCATTCCCAGGCCGCGTCGGCATCCTCGGCTTTGGTGATCGTGTTGTAGGCATAGGCGAGGCGCGCCACGCGGTTCACCGGGCCGGTCGGGACGGCCATGGTGCCGAACTGCACGCCAGGCTCGAGCTTGGACGCGATGTCTTGGTACGAGCCGGTATGGTGGTAGACCATCGCCGTCTGGCCGGTCTGGAAGCCTTCGATGATCTGCCGGAAGCCATCGTTCGGCGCGCTCGACGGCGCGGCGTTCTTGGCGAGGTCGGAATAGAAAGTGAGCCCGGCAATCGCCTTTTCGCGATCGAGGCTGATCGAGCCGTCGGCCTGGATCAGCTTTGCGCCGAACGCCTCCATCATGTTGATGATGAAGTTCTGGCCACCAGGGCCGCCGCGCAGGGCGAAGCCGTACCGGTTGGCGCTGGGGTCGGTGAGCTTGACGGCAGCATCGTAGAGCTCCGCCAGCGTTGTCGGCACGGCGATGCCGGCTTCCTCGAACCAGTCCTTGCGGTAGTAGATCCAGTCCACGAAGGCAAAGCCCGGCACGCCGTACACCTTGCCGTCGGCAGTGATCGAATCGAAGCGCTGGTCGGAGAAGTCGGAACGACGCTCCCAGTTCGCGACCCGGTCGGTGATGTCGGTGAGCGCGCCCATGGCCAGCAGGTCCTGGAAACGCTCGGACGACACCATGGTGACGCTCGGACGCGTGTTCGCGACCACCGCTGCGGTGATCTTGGCCATGAACTCGGGGTTCGGGATGTTCTCCGGCGTCACCGCGATGTCCGGGTGCGCCGCCTTGAACAGCGCCATCACCGACTCGAGGCCCGCCGCTTCCGATTGGCTGGTGAAGGTGTGCCAGTAGTTGATGCTCTTCGACTGCGCGAACGCGCCGGTGATCGGCGTCAACGCCGATGCAGCCAGCAGGCCACCGCCCAGCTTGAGGACCGATCGCCGGTCAAACCTGGTCGTCATAGTATCCTCCTCCGATGATCGTTCACTTATGTGAACTGATATATCAGTGCCATGGTACTAGGCCGCGTGGTGGCGTCAAGCGCTCGGTCACTTCGACCTTCGTCAGGCACGTTTCGTCGAGCTGCTTCCAGTCATACTCGTAGCCGAGGCCCGGCTCGTCGCTGACCGTCAGGTTGCCGTCGACGATGGCCAGCTTGCCGAGCTTGGAAAGCCCGTTGATCTGCTCCTCGTCCATGATCAGCTGCTCGTAATAGTCGTTGTTCGAGATCGCGGCGCAGATCTGCGCGTTCTCGAGGCTCATGCCGTGCACCTGGGCCCGCATGCCGTGGCTTTCCCCGAGGTGCGCCACCTTCATCGAGCCGGTGAAACCGCCTTTATAGAAGGCCGATACGCGCACCATGTCGAGCGCCTTGTTCTCGATCCAGGTCGCCATGTTGCCATGCACGCCGTCCGAAGTTTCGGCCGCGAGGATCGGAATGTCGAGCTTCTCGCAGAGCTTTGTATAGGCCCCGAGGTGGAACTCGCGCATCGGCTCCTCGTACCAGAGGAACCCGAGGTCCTGGATCGCCTTGCCGAACTCGAGCGCGTTCACGTAGTCCCAGCCGGCCGAGCCGTCGAACATCAGGTCCGCATCGTCACCGACCCACTTCCTGAGATTCGTGCACAGCTCGATGTCGCGCTTCACCGGCCCGCCCCAGGCGTGCAGCTTGAACGCCTTGAACCCCAGGTCGCGGCTCATCTTGATGTAGCGCTCGTACTCGCCCATCGTCGGCCACGTCACCGTGGAGGCATAGGCCGGCACGACGCGATCGTCGCCGCCGAGCAGCTGGTAGATCGGCATCTTCGCATGCTGCGATTTGACGTCCCAGCAGAGCACGTCGAGCAGGCCGAGCGCCCGCATGTGAATTTCCTCGATCCGGTCGATTTCCCAGATCATCCGCCACAGCCGCTCGGTCAGCAGCGGATTCTCGCCGATGAACTCGTGGTAGCGCCGGCGCACCAGGTCGACCACCGCTTCCCCGCGGCCGATTTCCATCGCGCCATAAAGACCGGCATCGGTTTCCATCCGGATCACCGCCTTGTGCGGCTTCGAGCCGCGCGGAATATCGCCATGCGAACCGGGAATGCCGTCGCGCCAGATGAACTTCGGCCCTGGCTCGTGCTCGACCAGCCAAGCGGTGAAACCAGTGATCTTCATGTAGTCCTCCAAAACCTTCGAATAGCTGTCGCCGTCATCCCTTCTCGGCCCCCGACAGGGTGCCCGAGCGGACGAACCGCTGCGCGACAATGAAAATGAGCAGCACCGGCAGGATCACCAGGATCGCCGCGAGGATAACCTCGGGCTTCTTGATCGGCACATCGTTGGCCGGCAGGTTGCTGAGCGCGCCCGAGGTCGAGATCAGCACCGTGAGCCCCACCGGCAGGTTGTAGAGCTTGTCGTCGCTGAGCAGCACGAAGGCGAGGAAGTAGTTGCTCCAGATGCCGATGAAGCTGAAAAACGCCACCAGCGCCACGATCGGCCGGGCCAGCGGCAGGGCGATCCGGGTGAAAAGCTCGAAGCGGTTGGCGCCATCCACCCGCGCCGAGTCCATCACGCCCTTGGGCAGCGAGGTCGAGAAGTAGACATAGGTGAGGTAGACGCCGAACGGGAAGAACCCCGAGACGAGGATCATCCCGGCATACGAGTTGTTGAGCCCCAGCAGGTTCATTTCGAGGAAGATCGGCAGCACCACCGCCGTCGACGGCGTGATCATCGCGATCAGCGTCACCACGAGGATCAGCTTGCGCCCCGGAAACTCCGACGCGGCGAGCGCATACCCGGCCGGGATAGAGGCGAACAGCGACAGCAGCACCCCGCCCACCGAATAGATCGCCGAGTTGGCGGCCCAGCTGACGATCTGGAAGTTGTTGTAGGTCGTCAGGTTGTTCCAGGTGACCAGAAACGTCTCCCAGTTGCCGATCGAGAACGGCGGATCGGCGAACAGCGAGGATTGCGAGCGCGTCCCGGCGAGCAGCAGCCAGAGCAGCGGGATGCCGTAAAAGCACACCGCGAACAGCAGCACGGCGTAGACAATGAAGCGCCCGAGGTTGAGGCGAAACGGCGGAGTGCGTGCGTCGGCCATGGTCCCCTCAATCGATCTTGTAGAAGCGCGTGGCGAACACGATCACCAGCGCGATGATGATCGAGGTGCCCACCAGCATGGTGCTGAGCGCCGCCGAGGCGCCGAAATCGCCCATTCGGAAGGCGTACTGGAACGCCATCTGATTGAGCGACCAGTCGTTCTGCGCCGATTGCGGACCGGCCAGTTGCATCAGTTGCGGCTCGACGAACAGTTGCAGCCCGGCGGCGAAACTGAGGATGCCCATCAGCACCAGCGAGCGCCAGATCATCGGCAGCTTGATGCGGGTGGCGAGCTGGAAGCGGTTGGCGCCATCGACGCGCGCGGCCTCCAGCACTTCGGATGGCAGGCTCGACAGCGCGCCGCCGAACACCACGATCCAGCCGCCCGAAGCCGAGAAATACGCCATCAGCGCGAACACGCCGGCGAGGCCGATGCCCGAGATGACGTCGATGCTGTAAGTCCATCCCGCCGCATGCAGCAGTCCCTGGAACGGGCTCACGCCCGGATCGAGCATGAACAGCCACAGCACCACCACCGCCGACGAGGTCACTGCGCCGGGCAGGAAGTAGATCGTCCGCAGCGTCGTCGCCGTCCGGCGCCCCACGCTGTCGAGCATCAGCGACAGCGTCGCGACGCCGACCATCGTCATTGCCACCCAGATGACCACGAACCAGAGGACGTTGATCGCGGCTGTCGGCACGCGGAAATCGTTGAACACGAACTCGTAGTTGGCGAGCCCGTAGAAGGCATTCTCGATGGTATCGACGAAGCTCAGCCCGAACGCATAGGCGACCGGAAACACGCCGAACATGATCAGCAGCACGATGTACGGCAGCAGCAGCAGGTAGGCCATGCGCGTGTCGCGCTGCCCCTTGCGCTTGGCGGCACGCACCCGCTCACGCGGGACTGTCGGCGATGCTGTGTCGGCGATGGAGCTCATCTTGGTCCAGCAGCAGGGGTCGGACGGGAGGGCCGGCCGGGCGCTTCGTGGGAAGCGCCCGGCCGGAGGAGGCTCGTCTTACTCGACGGTATAGCCGTTGAGCTTGGCGAGGTTCACGAGTTCGGTCTGCAGCGCCGGCAGCGAGGCCTCGACGGTCACGCCCTTGGCAATGTTCGCCGAAACGATCTTGACGATCGCTTCCTCGACCGAGAAGCGCAGCGAGGTGTAGCCCGGGTGGCTGTACTCGGCTGCCTTCACCTGCACGTCGAACGCATCGGGCGACGCATAGAAGGGATCGGCCTTCAGGCGTTCGCCCCAGGCGATCGCCGACGGCTGGTGCGCCGGCAGGGTCACGGCAGTGGTCTGGTTGGCGACATCGCTCGACATCCAGGTGATCAGGTCGGCGACCTCGGCGGGATGCGCGGTATCCTTCCAGCCGCCATAGACGCCACCACCCCAGCTCCAGGTGAGCGGCTGCTCCTGGTCCGCCCACTTGAGCGGCAGGGCCACGGCCAGCTTGCCGGGGGCCATTTCATAGGTCGGCTTGATCACGTATTCGCCGAACCAGGTCGGGCCGACCATCAGCGGCACCTTGCCGGCCTTGACCAGCTCGACCACGGCGGGATCGAACGGCCCCACCTTGGAGAGGCTGCCGGCGGCGATCATGTGGTCGATCATCCGGGCGGGCTTCAGGCACTTCTCGGTGGTGAGGTCGATCTTGACCGTATCTTCCTTGCCGGCGACGGGCATCACCATGTCGCAGTCGGCCGTCACGAGGAACGCCTGGAACGGCACCATCGGCGAGCCGAGCGAGTAGCCCTTGGCGACCAGTTCGTCGCCCAGCGCCTGGTACTCTTCCCAGGTGGTCGGCACCGCGGCGCCGAGGCTTTCCATCAGCGGCTTGTCGTACCACACTACGTCATGCGCGATGTCGTTGCGCATGCACATTAGCTTGCCGTTGATATAGCAGGGCGAATTGGCGTTGGGGTAGAACTCGTCGAGCGTCGTCTGCGGCACAAGGCCGGTCA
>CAIMLX010000055.1 GCA_903842455.1 uncultured Hyphomicrobiales bacterium
AGACACATGAATTCGCGGGTGTAGCACTCGCACTACATCCACCGCAGACGCACTACCCAAGACTGTCCGCCATGCGGATGGCATAATCAACCCGCGTGAGGCCAGATTACGCCACCGTGATCGGATTGGTCCGACCGAATCAGAGATTCGCGCATCGGACCCCCGATAACAAGGGGATTACTGGAGAATCGGGGCGGCCGGTTCTGCTCCGGTCTGACCAGCGTTGCCGGTCGCCCCCATGCGCTCCACCATGGCGCCGAAATTGCGCAGTGAAGCAAGGTGGGCGTAAATGACTTCGAGTTCGTCTGCCTTGGCCAGTTCGCCGAGGGTCTCGGCGGGCAGTGCGCGCAGCTTCTCGCGGTTCACCACCTTGAAGCCGCCGAGCGTCAGCTGCTGGCCCGATTTCAGCCGCACCTGGGCCTGCATAGGCTCGAACAGGTCGAGATCGGCGAGCTTCTTGCAGAGCGCCTGGGTGCGCTGGAACTGCGCCTGGTAGACCTGCAGGAAGTTGAGCACGTTGCTGAGGTACTGGGTGCGCTCGCCCGTGGTGTCGAACAGGCGCTCGCCCTTGCCCTCGGTATTGACGCCGGAGAAGTCCTCGTCGAGGCAGAGCGTGAAGGTCGAGCCGTCATCGTTGGAGGAAAAGACGAACGGATAGCGGCGGACGAAAGCCGGGATGTACTTGGCGTCCCACTTGCCCTCGGCATCGACGAACAGGTTTTCGCCATCGCGCACGCCGAGCAGAACCACCGGCACCAGGTCGGCCTCGCCGGCGAAGACGATGGGGTAGCTCTGGGCCGCGACGGTCACCTCGGCGCCGACCAGCGGGACCGAGTTCACCTTGCCGGCAAAACCGTAATCGGTCCCCGTCTTGATGTACCAGTCGCGGTGGCGCTGCTGCGAAACCGGTACCGCGCGCTCGTAGATCAGCAACTGCGTAGCCATGACAATCTCCCTCAAATCAAGGCGCTAGGGGTAGAGGCCCTACTCACCACTGTCTAGCCGGGGCGCCGCGTATCGCGTGAGAATTATTTTGCGAGATCAGTCGTCTAGTATGCCCAGAGTCTTCAATAGTTCACGCGCGGCGGCAGCTCCAGCGCGATTGGCGCCGATCGTCGAGGCGGACGGACCGTAGCCCACGAGGTGGACGCGCGGGTTGGTCGCGACCTCAGTCGCCAGTCGCCCGCCCATGACGATGCCGCCACCGTCGCCGCGCAGCATCAGGGGCGCCAGGTGGTCGAGCGATGAGCGGAACCCCGTGCACCAGAGGATCACGTCCGCGGCCGATTCGGTGCCGTCGGGCCAGCGGATGCCGGTTTCGGTGATTTCGGAGAACATCGGCCGCCGCTCGAGCACGCCCCGGTCCCGCATCGCCGCGATGGTGGGCGTCATCCGCAGGCCGGTGACCGACACGACCGAGGTCGGCGGCAGGCCCTGCCGCACCCGATCCTCGACCGCCTTCACTGCAGCCCGCCCGTCTTCCTCGCTGAACGGCCCGTCGCGAAACTCCAGCGGCCGCCGCGTCACCCAGAGCGTGGACGTGACACGGGAGATCTCGTCGAGAAGCTGGATGGCGGAGATGCCGGCGCCGACGATCACCACCCGCTGCCCCCGGAACGCCTCGGCGCTCTTGTAGTCGCGGGTATGCAACTGCCGGCCCCCGAACCGCTCATGCCCGGGATAGTCCGGAATGAACGGCGTTTCCCACGTGCCGGTGGCGTTGACGATGCTGTCGGCGGCGAACTCGCCGCGATCGGTCTCGAGCCGGAAGCGCCCGCCCCGCTCGCAGACCAGCTTCACCTGCACCGGCCGGACCACCGGCAGCGCGAAGCGCCGCTCGTACTCGGCGAAATACCTTGGGACTGCCACCGCCGCGCCGACCGACTCGGCGCCAGCTCCGACGGTCTCGGCGAAGCTCAGGCCCGGCAGGTCATGGATGCGGTTGACGGTCGACAGCGTCAGGCTCGGCCAGCGGAATTGCCACGCCCCACCGGCTTGCGGCGACTGGTCGAGCACGAGGAAGTCGCGCTCGGACAACCCGAGGCGCTTGAGGTGATAGGCGGTTGAGAGGCCGGCCTGCCCGGCACCGATCACCACCACGCGATTTTTCGGGATGGCGCGGGCCGTGGCCGCCCCCTGCGTTTCGACGACGTCCATCAGATGGCCTCGCTGGTCATCGGCCACAGATGGGGTGCCGACCGTCCGGCGTCTAGCTCGCCAGCCGCGCCCGCTCGCTGGTGCGCGCCGAGAACTCCTCGATCAGCCCGGCCACCTGGTCGACCGGCACCGGGCGGGAGAGGAAGTACCCCTGCGCCTCGTCGCAGCCGGAGCGGATCCAGTCGAGCTGCGCCGCGGTCTCGACGCCCTCGGCAGTCACCCGCATGCTGAGCGCTCGGCCCAGCCCGATCACCGAGCGCACGATCGCCTGGCTCTCCTCGGACTGCGGCAGCCCGGAGATGAACGAGCGGTCGATCTTGATCTTCGAAAACGGGAAGCGCTGCAGGTAGCCGAGCGAGGAGTAGCCGGTGCCGAAATCGTCCAGCGCAATCCGGATGCCGTTGTCGCGCAGGCGCCGCAGGGTGATCAGGTTGGCGCTGCTGTCCTTGAGCAGGACCGTCTCGGTGATCTCCAGCTCCAGCCGCGTCGGGCTCAGCCCCGAGCGATCGAGGGCGTGCGAGATGATGTCGACCAGGTTGTTGTCGCGGAACTGCCGGGTCGAGAGATTGATGGCCACCGAGATATCCTGAGGCCAATTCGCAGCTTCCCGGCACGCCGCGTTCAGCGCCCACTCGCCGATGGCGAGGATCAGGCCTGTCTCTTCGGCGAGCGGAATGAACACATCCGGCGGCACCAGCCCGTGGCGGGGATGCCGCCAGCGCAGCAGCGCCTCGAAGCTCGATATCCGGCCGCGCTTGAGATCGATGATCGGCTGGTAGTGAACCTCGAATTCCTGCCGCTCGAGGCCATTCCGCAGATCGGCGCGCAGGGCCTGGCGCTCGTTCAGGCCGGCCTCCATGGCCGGTTCGAAAATCCGGTAGCCGCCGCGCGCGTCACCCTTGGCGACGTAGAGCGCGATATCGGCTTCCTTGAGCAGCCGCTCCGGATCGCGGGTACCCGACAGCGAAATGCCCGCGCTGGCCCCGACCAGCGCCGTCTCGCCGTCGACATCGTGCGGCCGGTTGGCGGCGTCGATGATCCGGTGGGCGAGCTTCCGAACCTCGGCAACGTCGCCGTACCCGGTGACGATGACCGCGAACTCGTCGCCGCCCAGCCGCGCTACCGTGTCGCCCTCGCGAACGCATTCGCGCAGCCGGCTCGCGGTGCCCCGC
>CAIMLX010000056.1 GCA_903842455.1 uncultured Hyphomicrobiales bacterium
CCAGCAGAGTGTCGATCTCATCGTCCTCGAGCCGCTTGAGGGCGCCCGGCAGATCCTTGGGCAACATGTGACGGGAGGGCGCCGCAACTTCGGGAGGCTCCATCGCCGCCTTCGGCGCAGGGGCCTGAACAGGCTGCGACGAGGCTGCCTCAAACTGATCCGGCGTCTTGTCCTGAGATCGGCGGGCTGGCATGGCATCCACTATGCCGTGGCAGTCTGGCCTCGGCAACAGGCGAAACCTTACTTGGCAAGGTGGGCAGAGGCCGCGTCGTCACGCTGCATCCTTCTCGCTCGCCACTTCGCCAAGCCGCGTCGCCCCGATATCCTTGAAGGTCCGGTCTTCGCCGTCGAGAACCGCCTTCTTGCCGCTATAGTCCTGCCAGCGCGTCACGATCACATCGACATATTTCGGGTCGAGCTCCATCAGCCGCGCCGCCTGGCCGATGGGGATCAGGCCCGATTGTTCCGTCATGCCCACCCGACCCCAAAATTGTTCAACAATAGCAATGGAATGATCGACCATTCCGCTTGGCTTCACGCTCCGATGAAGCATGTATGGGCTCAACAAAGGAGCCCCCGATGCGCAACTGGCCGACCGACAACAGCGAGGCGCTTGCCGCCTTCATCGCCAGGAAGACCGAGATCGACGCGATGCTCGACCGCCTCAAAGGCCTCAGTGACGACCACTTCCATGCCGACCCAGACACCCTCCACTGGGGCCATGTGGGCAACCTGGAGCATTATGCCGGGCTCCTGAAGCGCATCACCGACGCCGCCTTCAAAGAAGGCGAGCACGCCGAGTAACTGCTTGCGGCAACCAATGCTCCGCCCCGCCTCATGCGCGGGGCTCGCGGTCGTAGGAGCCGGCAACACCGCCGGTCCGCAACCCGCAAGGAGCAGACCCATGACGAAACTCACCGACACCGAGCAGGTCATCCTCACCGCCGTCGCCCGCAACAACGGCACCGTGCCCACCCGAGAGCGCTCGGGTTCCAAAGCCGATCCCCGTGCCTATGGCGCGGCGATTGCCAGCCTCGTCAACAAGGGCATTCTTGAACTTTGCGGCAATGCCGGCGAGGGCGATTACGCCAAGGGTGGGCAGAAGCTCGTGCTGGCAAAGCCAGAGACCCAGACCGAAGAACCGACAGCGGCTGAGGCTCCAAAGGAACGTAAAGTCCGCGAGGGCACGAAACAGGCTCTCCTGATCGAAATGTTGAAGCGCCCCTCGGGCGCCACCATCGACGAGATCGTCACCGCCACCGCGTGGCGATCACATACCGCGAGAGGTGCAATGGCAGGCGCGCTGAAGAAGAAACTGGGCCTCACCATCACCTCCGAGAAGGATGAGACCAGAGGCCGCGTCTATCGCATCATCTGAGCAGAGGCAGCTTTTTTGGCCCGAAGCCCGCAGGAGATGCGGGCTTCATGCGTTCGACGTTTGCAATCGACTCGAGGACTGACATTAGCCGCGTCTGCATCAGGCGGCGTCCTTCGCAAGGCGCGCGGATTTGAGGTCATCAAAGGTCCGGTCCTCGCCGTCGAGAACCGCCTTCTTGCCCGTGTAGTCCTGCCAGCGCTGAACGATCACATCGACA
>CAIMLX010000057.1 GCA_903842455.1 uncultured Hyphomicrobiales bacterium
CCACAAGGGGGAGAGAGACGAAGTCGAACGGTGGCACTGGTCTCCCCCCTTGCGGGGAGGGTGGCAGAGCTTGCGAGCGTAGCGAGCTAGCGCCGCCTGGGTGGGGGTCGGCAGGCTCAAGGTTGAGGAGGAAAGCATGACCGAGAACAATTTCGTCCACCCGAAGGACGTCAGTGCCTTCGGCATCGACTGGGCGCGGCTTGCGCTGACGGTGGCGCCGGAGGTGAACGGGGCGCAGCGGTTCAGCGGCGGGGTCGTCGACCTGCCGCCGGGCCAGGGGCATACGCGGCATAACCATCCGGGGGCCGAGGAGATCATCTTCGTGATCTCGGGCGAGGGCGAGCAGATGGTGGAGACACCGGAGGGCGTGCCGGTGACGCAGAAGGTTGGGCCGGGGTGCACGGTGTATGTGCCGGAGAGCCGCTTCCATTCGACGCTCAACACCGGCAGCGGGCCGATGCAGTTGTTCGTCGTCTACTCACCGGCCGGGCCGGAACTCGGGCTGCGCGACTTGCCGGACTTCAGGCTGATCCCGAAGGGAAGCTGACAACCGCACGCGGTTTGAGTCAAAAACCGCGCTTCGCGTCCGCGTTGCAAGTAACGGCCCGAAGCTTTACCTTCGAAGGGGGGCGGGCGCCTCCCTTGGGAAGAGTTATGGATCAGGTTTTGTCGCGCCGCCTCGCCGCGGTGCTGTGCGCAGACATTGCTGGGTACAGCGCGCTGGTGGGCGCCGACGAATCGCGGGCGATCGCGGCGCTGAAGGGTCACCACACGGCGGTGATGGAAGTGCTGCAGCGCTTTGGCGGACGCGTGGTGGACCTTGCGGGTGACGGGCTGATCGCCGAGTTCTCATCCACGGTGTCGGCGGTCGAAGCCGGGCTCGCCATGCAGGCGATGATGGCGGAGCGCAACGAGCCCATAGCCGAGGGCCAGCGCATGCTGTTTCGCGTCGGCATCAACCAGGGCGACGTGATCCACGACGACACCCACATCTACGGCGACGGCATCAATATCGCCGCGCGGCTGCAGACCATCGCCGAGCCGGGCCAGGTCTATGTCTCGGGCAAGGTGCACGAGGAAGTGCGCGACCGGATGAAGGCCACCTTCCGGGACCTCGGCGACAAGCGGCTGAAAAACATCGCCCGGCCGGTGCGGGTGTTCGAGGTGACGCTGGGCCCCAAGGGCAAGCGCCCGCGCGCGCCGGACGGCGTGACGGTCGAAGCGCGAAAACCATCCGTCGCCGTGCTGCCGTTCGACAACATGGGCGGCGACAGCGAACAGGAATACTTCGCCGACGGGGTGGTGGAGGACATCATCACGGCGCTCAGCCGGTTCAGGGATTTCGCCGTCATCGCCCGCAATTCGAGCTTCGTCTACAAGGGCCGGGCGGTGGATGTGCGCGAGGTCTCGAAGGAGCTCGGCGTGCGCTATCTGCTCGAGGGCAGCGTGCGCAAATCGGGGCAGCGGCTGCGGATCACCGCTCAGCTGATCGATGCGGCGACGGGGACGCATCTGTGGGCCGACAAGTTCGACGGCACGCTCGAGGACGTGTTCGATTTCCAGGACCGGATCACCGCGACCGTGGCGTCGATCGTCGAGCCGGCCATCCGCTGGGCCGAGATCGAGCGGTCGCGGCGCGAGCGGCCGGACAGCGTCGAGGGCTACGACCTCTATCTGCGCGCCCTGCCCCTCCACATGTCGCAGACCGAAAGTGCCAATGCCGAAGCTGTGGCGCTGCTGCAGCGGGCGGTGGAACTGGAGCCGAACAACCCGACCTATCTCGTCTATGCCGGCAACGCGATGCTGCATCGCTGGTCGCAGGGCTGGCCGCCGATCGGGGAGGATGACGATGCGCGCGGCATCGAGCTGGTGGAGCGGGCGCTGGCCCATGCGCGCGACGACGCGGTGGTGCTGAGCCTGGGCAGCATGATGCTGATCCACAACCTCAAGGACTACGACCGCGGGCTGGAGCTGAGCCGGCGGGCAGTGGCGCTCAACCCCAACAACCTCACCGTGATCATGTTCGCCGGGATCGTGCAGCTGCATCTTGGCGATCTCGACGAGGCCATCGCCTATTGCGAGCACGCGATCCGGCTGAGCCCCGCGGTAGACGGCGCCTACTGGCCGCTGACGGCGATCGCGCATGTGCACCTGATCCGCGGCGCGTACGAACAGGCGATTGCCTGGGCAAAGCGCTCGGTGTCGTCGAACCCCAGCTTCGTGTGCACCTACTGGATGCTGGCGGCGGCGAACGCGCACCTTGGGCGGCTCGACGAGGCCAGGCGGCACGTCGCGACGCTGAAGCGCCTGGCGCCGGAATCCACGGTGCAGTTGATCTGGGCCGGTCAGCCGCAGAAGGAGACCGGACGGCTGGCAGCGGTGCTGGATGGGTTGCGGCTGGCGGGGCTGGATGAGGGGTGAGGGGCACACCCCCTCTCCTCAGCTCTGCTACGGCGCCTCGCGCCTAGCGCCGCTATCCTCCCCCACCGAGGGGGAGGAGGCGCACACTCGACGTCGAAGCTCCAACGCATCCTCGCCCCTTGTGGGAGAGGATAGTGGAGCTTGGCGGCTCGCCGCGTAGCGGAACTGAGGAGAGGGGGGCGACCTCAGACTTCGCCCGCCCGTCCCCCCAACCGTCACAATAGGTTCACACGCTCGTTGTTTCCCTCACGGTCACAACCACGGGGCAGCCGATGAACGAGTTCGAGGACAAGACTCCCGCTGACGTCGACCGCATCAAGCAGGCGATCGCGGACGATTTCGACGAAGAGCTGGAAATGCAGATGGAGGACGACCGGCTCGACGAGCTGGTTGCCGAGGGCATGTCCGGACCGGCCGAGGAAACGCTCGACCGCAAGATCTACTTCCGCGAGCTGTTCCGCCTGCAGCACGAACTGGTGAAGCTGCAGGACTGGGTGCAGTACAAGCAGCTGAAGATGCTGGTGATTTTCGAGGGGCGCGATTCCGCCGGCAAGGGCGGGGCGATCAAGCGGGTGACGCAGCGGCTCAACCCGCGTACCTGCCGCGTTGTGGCGCTGCCGGCGCCGACCAACAAGGAGCGCGGCCAGTGGTACTTCCAGCGCTTCATCCAGCACCTGCCCTCGGCCGGTGAAATGGTACTGTTCGACCGCTCCTGGTACAACCGGGCGGGCGTCGAACGGGTGATGGGCTTCTGCACGGAGGCCGAGCTCGAGGACTTTTTCCAGACCGTGCCGGATTTCGAGCGGATGCTGGTGCGCTCGGGCATCGTCCTCGTCAAATACTGGTTCTCGATCACCGACGAGGAGCAGGAATTCCGCTTCAAGATGCGGATCCACGATCCGCTGAAGCAGTGGAAGCTGTCGCCGATGGACCTCGAGAGCCGGGTGCATTGGGAAGACTACACGCGCGCCAAGGAAGAGATGTTCGACCGCACCCACACCGAGCAGGCGCCGTGGTGGGTGGTGCAGGCGGTGGACAAGAAGCGGGCGCGGCTCAACATGATCTCGCACCTCCTCAGCACCGTCGACTACGGCGAGGTGCCGAAGACCGAGATCGAACTGCCGCCGCGCGTGCGGCATCCGGACTACCTGCGCCGCGCCGTGCCGCCGGAACTATACGTGCCTGAGAAGTATTAGGCTGAGAGGCGGTCGAGCCAGTCTGACAGCAGGCGGCGCTCGCTCTCGGTGAGCGCCGTAGCGTCGGGAAGCGCCGCGCGTAGCGCGATGGCGGCAGTGGCCGGACCTGGGGCTGCGACGACCGGTGCGTCGGTCAGGATGGCGGCCATCAGGGCATCGCGAGCGACGTCGGCGAGACCGAGGTCACGCGATTGCTCCGGCTGAGACATCAGCGTCAGCAACGTGCCCCGCCCGATGGCAGCCATCAGTTCGGTGGCGCGGGCCTCGCTGAGGCGCAGGCGCCCCGCTGCGGCGACCCGGTGGATACAGTGGCGCAAAATCTGCTCGGCGGCGACGTGGGCCGGTGAGGCGATGCCGCGGCGCGGACTCTCATACATCAGTGCGTAGAGCGCGGGATGGCGCAGGCCGAAGGCGATGTGCTCGTCCCAGCCTGCCCGAAGGTCCTCAACCGGGTCGGCAGTCGAGTCGGCCTCACGCTTGTTGGCGAGGTGCATGGCCAAGCCATGCTCGGCTACCGCATCGAGCAGTCCATCCTTGTCACCGAACAGCCGGTAGATGGTGGGTGCCTGCACTTCGGCCGCGGCAGCGACGGCCCGTGTGGTGACCGCCTCGCGGCCGCCGGTGGCGAGCAGTTCGGCGGCGACAACGGTGATGCGATCGCGGGGGCTCGTCGGCTCGGCAGTGGGTTCGTCGCGGTCATCGGGGTGCATGAAGCGATGATACCGAACGGTTGTTTCCGGTGATAGCGGAAACTTGTTATCGCATATTATCTCTGATAACGGATACCCATTATCATTGATAACAGCGTTTGGAAAACAGGATGATCATCGTCACCGGAGCCACCGGCCAGCTTGGCCGCGGCATCGTCGAGGGGCTGCTGCGGCGCCTGCCGGCCAGCCATATCGGGGTAAGTGTGCGCAACCCGGAGGCGGCGGCAGACCTCGCTGCCTTGGGCGTGACCGTTCGGCGGGGCGACTTCGCCGATGCGGCAAGCTTGCGGTCAGCGTTCGAGGGAGTCTCGCGTTTGCTGCTGATCTCGAGCAATTCGAGCGGAGCAGACGCCGTCGCGCACCATCGCACGGCGATCGAGGCGGCGCGGGCGGCCGGGGCGCAGCGGATCGTCTACACCAGCCAGATGGGATCGAGCCTGACGTCGCCGTTCGGACCGATGCCCGACCACGCGGCGACCGAGGCGACGCTGGCCACCTGTGGCGTGCCTTTCACCTCGCTGCGCAACGGCTTTTATGCCGCCTCGGGGCTGATGCTCCTGGGTAATGCGCTGGCAAGCGGCGAACTGCTGGCCCCGGCGGATGGCCCGGTGGCGTGGACGGCGCACGCCGACCTGGCCGAGGTTGCGGCGATGGCGCTGACGGGGGATGAACTCGACGGGATTACCCGGCCCCTGACGGCGCGCGCCACTGTCGACCTCGCCGGGATCGCGGCAGTCGCCTCTGAGGTGAGCGGCAAACCGATCAGGCGAGTGGTGGTGAGCGACGAGGCTTTCGTTGCCGGGCTCGTGGCGCGCGGTGTGCCAGAGGCGCGGGCCGGGTTCATGATCGGGATGTTCGGGGCGATGCGGAACGGCGCGTTCGCGGCGCTCGATCCAACGCTGGAGCGGATGCTGGGGCGGGCACCGCTGTCGGTGCACGACGTGCTCAAGGCAAAAATGGCTGGATAAGGGTCGCCGCGCAAGGCCGCCATGCACCGGGTGACATGCTCGCTTAATGTGAAAGGTGCAAAGTGTCACACAGGCACGGTTCCGGGGGCGGCGGCATGGACAATTTCGACCTTGTGGTGATCGGCTCGGGGCCGGCGGGGCGGCGCGCCGCGATCCAGGCGGCGAAGCTCGGGAGAACCGTTCTGGTGATCGAGAATCGCCTGCGGGTCGGCGGCGTGTCGGTGCATACCGGGACGATCCCGTCGAAGACGCTGCGCGAGACGGTGCTGAACCTGTCGGGGTGGCGCGAGCGCGGCTTCTACGGCCTTGCCTACCGGGTGAAGAAGGACATCGAGGGCAAGGATCTCGGCGCCCGCCTCCGCATGACGCTCGACCACGAGATCGACGTGCTGGAGCACCAGTTCGCCCGCAATGGGGTGCGGACGGTGGCCGGCAAGGCACGCTTCATCGATGCCCATTCGATCGCGGTGAAGAATGGTGGCGACGGTGAATACACCTTCGGGTTCGAGAACGCGGTGATCGCGGTCGGCACGGCGCCCTATCGGCCCAAGCACATCCCGTTCAACGAGACGAACGTGTTCGACAGCGACAATGTGGCGTCGGACCCGCGGGTACCCAAGAGCCTGACGGTGGTGGGCGCGGGGGTGATCGGGCTCGAATACGCGACGATCTTTTCGGCGATGGACGTGCCGGTGACGCTGGTGGAGCCGCGTGAGCAGTTCCTCGAGTTCATCGATCGCGAGATCATCGAGGAGTTCGTGCACGAGTTGCGCAAGCGCGGCATGCAACTGCGGCTGGGCGTGAAGGTGGAATCGGTCGAACTCGACAACCTCGGCTGGGCCATCTCGACGCTCAGTGACGGGCGAAAGATCCGCACCGAGATGCTGCTTTATGCGGCCGGGCGCGTCGGCGCGACGGCGGGGCTCGGGCTCGAAACCTGCGGGCTCGAGGCCGATGATCGCGGGCGGCTGAAGGTCGACCCCAAGACCTTCCAGACGACGCAGCCCAACATCTACGCTGCCGGCGATGTGATCGGGTTTCCGTCACTCGCCTCGACAGCGATGGAACAGGGCCGGATCGCGGCGTGCCATGCCTTCGGCGCACCGATCCCCCCTGCCCCGGACTACTTCCCCTATGGCATCTACGCGGTGCCGGAGATTTCGACCGTCGGGCTGACCGAGGCCGAGGTGAAGGCGAGGAACATTCCCTACGAATGCGGCATCGCCCGGTTCCGCGAGACATCGCGCGGCCACATCATGGGGCTGCAGGGCGGGATGATGAAGCTGATCTTCTCGCTGAAGACGCGGCGGCTGCTGGGCGCCCACATCATCGGCGAAGGCGCGACAGAGCTGATCCATATCGGGCAGGCGGTGCTGAACCTGAAGGGAACGGTCGACTATTTCGTCAACAACGCCTTCAACTACCCGACGCTGGCCGAGGCCTACAAGATCGCGGCGCTCGATGCCTTCAACCGCATGCCGCGGGCGGAAGCGACGCCGCCTGCGCCGGAGTAGGGTTGGCAGGCCAACACCCCCTCTCCTCAGCTCTGCTACGGCGCATTCTGCGCCTAGCGTCGCTATCCTCCCCCGCCAAGGGGGAGGAGGCGCCGAGAGCTGGAACCAGCGCCTCCTTGCCCCTTGCGGGAGAGGATAGTGGAGCTTGAGAGCGTCAGCGAACTAGCGGAACTGAGAAGAGGATGCGGCGACGCGGCTAGCCATGCGGCGTTCGGCTGGGCTACTCATACCGCCCCAACCGCATGAAAACGCAGAGTCTCCCGCATGGCCAGCAGCAACCCCATCGATCCCGTCAAGCTCGACAAGCTCGCCGAAGTAGCGATCAAGGTCGGGCTGCAGCTGCAGCCCGGGCAGGACCTGATCCTGACCGCGCCGATGTCGGCCCTGCCGCTGGTGCGCCGGATCGCCGAGCATGCCTACAAGGCCGGTGCCGGGCTGGTGCAGCCGATCTTCTCGGACGAGGAAATCACGCTGGCGCGCTACCGCAACGCGCGGTCCGAGAGCTTCGACCAGGCTCCGGCGTGGCTGTATGAAGGCATGGCGAAGGCCTTCGGCAACAACGCTGCTCGCCTCGCGATTTCGGGCGACAACCCGATGATGCTGGCCAAGGAGGACCCCGACAAGGTGGCGCGCGCCAACCGGGCGACCTCGATGGCCTACCGGCCGGCGCTCGAGAAGATCACCGGCTTCGACATCAACTGGAACATCGTCTCCTACCCCAACACGGCCTGGGCGAAACTGGTGTTTCCGAACGACGACGAGGATACGGCGGTGAGGAAGCTCGCGGACGCCATTTTCGCGGCAAGCCGGGTGGACGTAGACGACCCGATCGGGGCGTGGAAGCAGCACAATGCCAACCTCAAGGCGCGCTGGACCTGGCTCAACGGGCAGCAGTTCTCCGCCCTGCACTATACCGGGCCGGGCACCGACCTGACGATCGGGCTCGCCGACGAGCATCGCTGGAAGGGTGGTGCGTCGGAGGCCAAGAACGGCATCACCTGCAACCCGAACATCCCCACCGAAGAGGTGTTCACCACCCCGCACAAGGACCGGGTGGACGGCTACGTGCGCTCGACCAAGCCGCTCAGCCATAACGGCACGCTGATCGAGGACATGGAGGTGCGCTTCGAGGCCGGCCGGATCGTTTCGGCGAAGGCGAGCAAGGGCGAATCGGTGCTCAGCAAGGTGCTCGACACCGACGAGGGCGCGCGGCGGCTGGGCGAGGTGGCGCTGGTGCCGCATTCGTCGCCGATCAGCAAGTCGGGGGTGCTGTTCTACAACACGCTGTTCGACGAGAATGCCGCCTGCCACATCGCGCTCGGTCAGTGCTATGCCGATTGCTTCGTCAACGGCACCAAGATGAGCCCCGACGAGATTGCGGCACGCGGTGGCAACAAGAGCCTCATCCATATCGACTGGATGATCGGCTCGGGCGAACTCGACATCGACGGCGTCAAGGCTGACGGCAGCAAGGTTCCGGTGCTGCGCAAGGGCGAGTGGGCCACTGCCTGAGCTGACGATTACTGCGGGTTAACCACCTGCCGCGACCGCGTGATTTGCTGCACTTGAGCGGTCGTGGGTTAATCATTTGGCGGGGTGAGAAGGCCTAGCATGGCGCTCCGAGGTCGGAGTTGGCATGCGCAGGACTGGCGGAACGCCGAAGAATCCAAAGCCGCTGAAAGCAGCCGCATCGAATGGGGTGGACGCAGCGGTCTCGCAAGAGACCATGCGCCGCCTTGGCGAGGCGGCTGGCGTATCGGTATGGACGTGGCAGGTCGCCGAGAACCTCATCTGCCAGAGCGGCGGCGGCGGCGGGCGCCCCGGCCGCATGGACATTCCGCTGGACGCCATGCTGGAACGGATCGACCCGGCTGACCGCAACCGGGTGAAGCGACGGCTGCGGGCCGCGGCACGCAGCGGCCGCTCCGGCACCATGCAACTGCGCAGCGCGCCCTCCGCCGGATCGCGGTTTCTCAGCGGGACGTTCTTCCCGATCGGCGACACGGTTCCCGCGACGCGCCTGCAGATCATCATCCAGGACGTCACCCAAGCGGTGGAGACCGAACGGGCGCTGCGCGCCAGCGTCACGCATTACCGCCAGGCCGTAGAGCTGAACCCGGAGATCCCGTGGGTCGCCGGCCCCGATGGCAGCATCCTGGAAGTCGGGCCGCGCTGGCTCGAACTGATGGGGATGAGCGCGGACAGGACGCTGGGCACAGGCTGGCTGACGGCGCTGCACCCGGACGACGTCGCGCCGACAGTGGCCTACTGGGCGGCCCACCTCGCTTCGGGCGAACCGGTCGATGTCGAGTATCGGGTGCGGCTCGCCACCGGCGAGTATCGCTGGATGCGTGCGCGCGCTGCCGTAACGCGGGATGCCGACGGCCAGATCAAGCTCTGGTACGGTACGCTTGAGGACGTCCACGACCGCAAGCTGGCAGAGACAGCGCTGCGCGAATCCGAGGAGTTCGCGCGCTCAATCCTCGAGAGTTCCAATATGGCGATCGAGGTGCTGGACCCGGACGGCCGGCTGGTGTTCATGAACGGCCCCGGCATGCGGATCATGGAAGTCGACGACTTCGCCAAGATCGAACGACTGCCTTACGACAGTTTCTGGCCCGCCGATGTCGCGCCAGCAGTGCGCTATGCGATCGCCGAGGCGCGCAAGGGCGAGACGGTGCGTCGCACGCTCTATGGTCCGACGGCGCTGGGCAAGCCGCGGTGGTGGGATTTGTCGGTGTCGCCGGTGCCAAACGCCGAGGGCAAGATCACCCGGCTGCTGGCGCTATCGCGCGATGTGACCGAGGCCAAGCGCAACGAAGTCGAAGTCGCCGCGGCGGCGCGGCGACTGTCCAACGTGCTTGAGAGCACGATGGACAGCGTGGTGAGCGTCGGCCCCGACTGGCGGATCACCTACATGAACCGTCGCGCCGCAGCGTTCTTTCCCAGCGACCTGCCCTTTGTCGGCCGGGACTTCCGCGAACTGATCGACCCGGGCGAAGCAGAGCCGTTTCTCGCCCGCTACCGGCAGGCGATGCACGAGCAGCGCAGCATCGCCTTCGAGGACTACCTGCCCAGCATCCGGACCTGGCTTGAAGTCCAGGCCTATGGGTCAAACGCCGGGCTCATCATCTTCTTCCGCGACGTGACCGAGCGCCGGCGGGCGCAGGAGCAGATCGCCCACCTGGCGCGGCACGACTCGCTGACGGGGCTGCCGAACCGGCTGCATTTCCACGACGAACTGGGCCGCAGCCTCGCCGATACCGGCGATGTGCGGCGCCTCGTGGTCATGTCGGTGGACCTCGACGACTTCAAGCTGATCAACGACACGCTCGGACACCTGGCCGGCGACAGGCTGCTCCGCGAAGTCGCCATGCGGCTCGGGGCCGCCGGCAGCGGCGGCTTCGTTGGGCGGCTGGGCGGCGACGAGTTCGCGCTGTTCATGCGGATCGAGGATGCCGAACAGGCCGCGACCACGGCTCGCTCGATCATCCGGGCCATCTCCTCGCCCTACCAGATCGACGGCGAAGTGGTGGAGATCGGCGCCAGCGTCGGCATCGCGGTGGCCGCAGACACCGGCGCGGACGCCGACACGCTGCTGCACCAGGCCGACATCGCCCTCTACCGCGTGAAGGCTGAGAACGGACGGAACTTCCGTTTCTTCGAACAGGAGATGGACCACGCGCTGCGCGAGCGCCGCGAAATGAAGCGCGAACTGGGCAACGCGATCGGCCGCGATGAACTGACCATCCTCTACCAGCCGCAGATCGACGTGCAGAGCAACCGCCTGGTCGGGTTCGAGGCCCTGCTGCGCTGGAACAGCCCGACGCGGGGGCCGGTCTCGCCGGCGGTTTTCATTCCGCTCGCCGAAGAGAGCGGGCTGATCGAGGAAATCGGCGCCTTCGTGCTGCGACGCGCTACCGCCGAGGCAGTGCGCTGGCCCGACGGCATCGGCGTAGCCGTCAACCTGTCGCCGGCGCAGTTCAAGTCGGGCGCTGTCGGCGAGGCGGTGATCGAGGCGTTGAAGGCAAGCGGGCTCGAGCCCGGGCGGCTGGAGCTCGAAATCACCGAATCCGTGCTGCTTGACCAATCCAGCGGCGCCATCGGCGCGTTGGAGGAACTGCATGCCGCCGGGGTGCGGGTGGCGCTCGATGATTTCGGCACCGGCTATTCATCACTGAGCTACCTGCAGCGGTTCGATTTCGACAAGCTGAAGATCGACCGCTCGTTCATTTCCGGCCTGCCCGGCAACCAGGGCTCCGTGGCCATTGTGCGCGCCATCGTCGGGCTGGGGCGGTCGCTGCGGACCCGCGTGACGGCAGAGGGCGTCGAAACGTTCGAGCAGTTGATGTTCCTCGCCGAGGAAGGCTGCGACGAGGCGCAGGGCTACCTGTTCAGCCAGCCGATGCCGGCGGAACAGGCGCTGGCACTGGCGCTGACCCGCGGACGGGCCGAGGACCTGACGGACCGCCGGATGCGCGGCCACGGCTAGCAGCCACCCCGACCTGCCGACTGACCCGATACGATTAGTTAACCAACCGGGCCTAGTTTTGCCGGAGGAGAGACGGCTGGCAGGAGCCATGTTCGACAAGCAGCTCATCGCCAATTCACTCGACTCTCTGGGGGAGACCGAACTCGGTCCCCCGGTGGCGGACGCAGCGCGCGCGCTGCAACTGATCGAGAACCGCTCCGGATACGGGCAGTGGAAGGTGATCTTCCCCGGCTCCGTGGTGCTGTCCGATCGGGTCTGCGAGATGTTCGGCTGGATGCCGACCGAGGAACCGCTTCCCCTGCAGGAGATGGTCAAGCTTTACCACATGGAGGACCGCGGCAAGTTCCTGACGCTGATCGCGCAGGCACTCGAAGGCCGCAAGGGGTTCCACTGCCGGCTGCGCGTCGAGCGCCGCGACGGGCTGATCCGGGTGATCGAGACCATCGCCGACCTGCGTCTCGTCAACGGCCGGGTGGCCGAGCTGTTCGGCTTTTCGCGCGACGTGACGCGCGAAATGGAGCGCGAGCTGCAGGTGCAGGGCCGGCTCAAGCTCGTGCAGGAGCTGGTCGGCGACATGCCGGCGCCCATCGTGGTGCTCGACGAGAAGCTCCGCGTGATGGACTGCTCCATCTTCTGGCTCAAGGCGCACCGCTTCATCGAGAAGCGAGAAGTCGTCGGCAAGTCGCTGATGATGCTGACGCCCAACATGCCGCCCGACATCAAGGACGAGTACGAGCGGGCGATGAAAGGTCAGACGATCCGCACCAAGCGGACCTTTACCAGCTCGACCACCAACCAGCCGATCCAGTTCAATGCGCTGATCACCCCATGGTACGTGGCTGACAGAAAAGTCGGCGGCATCACCATCGTGATCGGATGGAGCGAAGTGGCGCTCGCGAGGCCCAACGCCATCTCCGGCAACCTGCCGCCGGGCGGCGCCGATCCATTCGACGGCTCGCTGCTGGATCTGCTCAAGAACGTCAGCTGACAGCGCTGCGCGCTAGCGCCGTCCCATCCGCTGCACCGCGTCGCCGACCAGCGAGATATGGCTGCGCATGGCCGCCTCGGCAGCGTCGCGTTCGCCGCGCAGGATGGCTTCGGCGATCAGCTCGTGTTCGGCATGCGACTTCAGCAGGCGGCCCAGCTGGCCGAACTGGGCGCGACGAAAAGGTTGCAGGCGCTGGCGGGTGGAGCGGGTAATCTCCGCAAGGTAGGCATTGTGCGCCCCATCGTAGATGGCGGTGTGGAACACGTCATTGGCCTCGGCGTAGCCCGCGGCATCGCCCTCGCGGACCATGCCGGACATCCTTAGGTGCAGCGCATCGAGACCCGCGCGCTCCTCACGAGTCATGGCGATGGCGGAGAGGCCGGCGCACAGCGCCTCGAGGTAGCCCATTACCTCGAACATGCCGGCAAGTTCCTGCTCGTCGGGCTTGGCCACCAGTGCCTTGGCGTGCGGGCGCTGGTCGACGAGGCCGGAGGCGGCAAGCAGCCGAAGCGCTTCGCGGACCGGCGTGCGGGAAACGCCGAACTCCGTGGCGAGCAGCGTCTCGTCGAGCGCGGTGCCGGGCCTCAGGGCACCCGTGATGATGCGTTCCGCGAGCTTATGCCGGATTCCCTCGGCGGAGGTCCGCTTCAGCACTGCCTGCTCCCTGCCACTCTAAAGCGGTGGCTCGTCGATGATGCTCACATGCGCCGCAACGACCCGCCAGCCTTGCGGCAGGCGGACCCAGGTCTGCATCTGCCGGCCGACCTTGCCGGGCGCCGAGGCGCGGTAGAATAGCGTCGAGGCGGTGGCGAAGTCATCGCCGTAGGTGGTGATGACGGTATCGGCGAGGCGACGCTGCAACCCCGCCGACGGACGGGCCAGCCGATAGGCGCGGATGGCGTCGATGCCGTAGAGGTTCTCTCCCATGCCGTAGCGGATGGTGGTCGGCGCGGCGGAGAACAACTCGTCGAGCACCGCCACGTCGTTGCCGACCAGCGCCGCCTCGTAGCGGGCGAACACGGCTTCAACTTCGGCCAGAACCCCGGGTTTGTCGATCTCCATCAGGCGGACTTCCGGCGGTTCAGCATCTCGTCGCGCAGGCGCGTCAGGAATGGGATGGTCTCGAACTGGTCGGGCCGCACCTTGTCCCAATCGACGCCCATCGGGCGGCTGGCGGTGTTACCGGTGCGGATCAGCTCTTTCTCCGTCGCGACGAAATCGAGCGGTGAATCGTGGGATTGCATTGGCACGCGGGCATCCTCGACCAGTTGGCTCGAATGCACCGTGGTTGCCATGGGCGTTGCCGCCGTGACAATCCCCAGTTCGCGGAAGATGGCGGTCTCGAGGTCGGCAAAGCCGGCGCCCTTGCCGGTGCGGCCGCCGGCGCGGGTCACCGCCACCGAGCCGCAGACACAGAAATCGAGCGGCGCGACTTCGGTGAACTCGATGCGGTCGCCGTGCTCGACGAAGCCCTGCGCCGTCGCGGCCAGCTCGAAGCTGATGCCCTTTGCCTTCAGCTTCTCGGGGTCGAGGCGGAGGTACGGAAACTCGGCGGTGAGATAGGGCACCGGCGCGAAGACCAGCTTGCCCTGGTACAGCGCGCGCAGGCGGATCGGGATCTGCGGCGCATCCGGATTGGTCTTGATGGTCTTTGCCCGCTGCCACTCCTCGGTCTGCGCCAGGTGCCAGGCGGCGGTATCGGCGCCGACGAAGTTGGGGATCATGCTCCACGCCGGACCAACGGCCGTGCCGGTGAGTTCGAGGCTGTGCCAGATCTCGTGGCGGATCACGTCCTTGTCCGGGCTGCGGCCGGCCCAGCGTCCCTGCTCGGTCACCTGGGCTACTCCTTGCCGACAGCGGTGCTGAGGGCGGCAAGCGGCGTCACCCAGCCGACGATGCCGCCCTGCGCGGCGATCATCGCCACGGTCGCGGCCTTGAACATGGCGAAATAACTCTCGGTGGCATCCTCGATCAGCAGGCACTCGTAGCCGCGATCATTGGCTTCTCGCATCGAGGTCTGCACGCACACTTCGGTGGTGACTCCCGCGAACACCAGGTGGGTAATCCCCAGCCCCTGCAGCCGCTCGTGGATGCCGGTGGCCCAGAACATCCCCTTGCCCGGCTTGTCGATGACGATCTCGCCGTCGATCGGCGCCAGCGCATCGACGATCTGGTTGCCCGGCTCCCCGGCCACCAGCAGCCGGCCCATGGCGCCGGTTTCGCCGATATGGAGGCTCGGATTGCCGCGTCGGATCTTGGATGGCGGGCAATCGGACAGGTCGGGCTTGTGGGCTTCGCGGGTATGGATCACCGGCCAGCCCTGCTGTCGGAACAGCTGAATGAGCGCCGCAGTGGTGGGGATGATCGCCTCCAGCCGCGCCACATCGTTGCCGAGGCTGTCGCCGAAACCGCCCTTCTCGATGAAGTCGCGCTGCATGTCGATGACGACCAGCGCGGTGTGCGCGGGATCGAGGGGGTAAGGATAGGGCTTGGCGGGGATGTCGATCATCTCAATGCCCCGCCATGTGCTGGCCGATCGTATTCCGGTCCGTGTCCTCGATCTTCGACACGTAGTTGATCGTGCCGCCCGACATCACCGCCACCCGGTCGGACAGCTCCAGGATCTCGTCGAGGTCCTCGCTGACCAGCAGCACCGCCGCGCCCTTGTTGCGCTGTTCCATGATCTGCGACCGAATCTCCGATACCGATGCGAAGTCCAGCCCGAAGCACGGGTTGGCGACGATCAGCACGTCGACATCGCCCGACAACTCCCGCGCCAGCACGGCCCTCTGCACGTTGCCGCCCGACAGTGTTTCGATCGGGGCGTCGGGGCCCTGCGTCTTCACTCGGTAGCGGGCGATCAGGTCGCGCGCCTTGGCCTTCATCGGGCCGGGCGACATCCACCAGCCGAGCTTTGCTACCGGCGGCTTGTCGAACGAGCGGAAGGCGATGTTCTCGGCGACGCTCATCTTGGGCACCGTGGCGTTCTTCAGCGGCTCTTCGGGCAGTCCGAACACCTTGAACTTGTCATAGGCGCCGCGATTGGGCTCGAAGCGCTCGCCGCGAATGAAGATGCCACCATCGGCGAGCGGCCGCTGCCCGCTCAGCACCTCGACCAGCGCCGACTGCCCGTTGCCCGAGACGCCCGCGATGCCGACGATCTCGCCTGCCTTCACCTTGAGGTTGACCGATTTCACCACCGAGGCGCCGTCATTGTCGTCGGCGAACACCCCGGCCAGTTCCAGCACATCGCGACCCCCGGCGCTCTGCACCCGGCCCGAGCGCTCGCGGATCGGTGTGTCGCCGATCATCATGGCGCTCATGTCGGCGACGCTCACCGTCTTTGCATCGCCCGAACCGGTGAACCGGCCGCGGCGCAGCACGGTGAAGTGGTCGCAGAACGCCTTCACCTCGCGGAACTTGTGCGAGATCATCAGCACGGTGATCTCCTTGCGGGCCGCCATGCCGCCGAGCAGCCCGAGCATCTCGTCGGCCTCGCCCGGCGTCAGCACCGAGGTCGGCTCGTCGAGGATCATGAAGCGCTGGTCGAGATAGAGCAGCTTCAGGATTTCGAGCTTCTGCTTTTCGCCGGCCGACAGCGACGAGACCTGCGCGTTGAGCGGCACGCGGAACGGCATGGTGTCCATGAACGCCGCGAGCGCCCTGGTCTCCTTGCCCCAGTCGATGATATCGGGCGCATCGGCGCGCGATATCACCAGGTTCTCGGCCGCCGTGAGCGACGGCACCAGCGTGAAGTGCTGGTAGACCATGCCGATGCCGTTGGCGCGGGCATCGCGGGGCGAGCGGATCGACACCTCCTGCCCATCGAGCAGCACCTGGCCCTTATCCCCGCTGTAAAAGCCCATGATACACTTCACCAGCGTCGACTTGCCGGCGCCGTTCTCGCCCAGCAACGCGTGGAACGAACCGGCGTCAACATTGATGGAAACATCGTCGAGCGCCCGGAGCGGCCCGAAAACCTTCGTCATGCCAATGGCTTGCAGCGATGGCGCATGGCCCTTGGCAGCGGGAACGTCGTTCATTTTCGGTTCATTCCCCGTTCATCATCACGGCAATCAGGTGTTCGCTTTTGGACACAGTGCCGAAAACCCCGCCCTGCATCTTGATCATATCGATGGCCGCGAGGTGGTTCTCGAGCTTCGTAGCAGCGCAGCAATCCTCGAGCAGCACGCACTCGAAGCCACGGTCATTGGCCTCGCGCATCGTGGTGTGCACGCACACGTCGGTGGTGATGCCGGTGAGCACGATGTTGCGTATGCCCTTGAGCCGGAGGATCAATTCGAGGTCGGTGGAGGCGAACGAGCCCTTCCCCGGCTTGTCGATGATCGCCTCGCCCGGCAGCGGCGCCAGTTCCGGGATGATTTCCCAGCCCGGCTCGCCGCGCACCAGGATGCGCCCCTGCGGTCCCTGGTCGCCAATGCCGGCGCCGATCCGCTGCGAGCGCCACCGCTTGTTGGCCGGCAGGTCGCTTAGATCGGGCTTATGTCCTTCCCGCGTATGGATAATCGGATAGCCCTTGGCCCGGAACGCTGCCATCAGCCGCTGCAGCGGCGCGATCGGCGCGCGGGTCAGCGAGATGTCGTAACCCATTGAATCCACATAACCGCCGCGGCCGCAGAAATCCGTCTGCATGTCGATGACGATCAGCACGGTGTTGTCCGGCCGCAAGTCGCCGTCATAGGGCCAGGGATAGGGCGTCGAAGCGATAGTTATCCCCGCGGGAACCATGGCCTCCATTATGCGCTCGTCCGAAACGGTCATGGGAGGCTCACTTGGTTATCGACAGTTCGCCGGGCGCATCGCGCGCCGAGGCTTTCGACCCGGCCGAGATGATCATGATGACCAGCGTCAGAATGTAGGGCGCGGCGTTGAAGAAGTAGTAGCCCGAGGTGATGCCCACCGCCTGCAGGGCCGGTCCGATGGCGCCGGCCGCGCCGAAGAACAGGGCGGCAAAAATGGCGCGGATCGGGTCCCAGCGGGCGAAGATCACCAGCGCTACCGCCATCAGCCCCTGCCCGGAGGACAAGCCCTGGTTCCAGATGCCCGGATAGTAGAGCGACAGGAACGCCCCGCCGATGCCGGCGAGGAATCCGCCGGCCGCGGTGGCGAGGAAGCGCACCAGATCGACCGAGACACCCATCGCCTTGGCCGATGCGGCGCTGTCGCCGGTCATCCGGACGATCAGGCCCCATTTCGTGTTCCTGAAGGCCCAGGACATTGCGACGGCGAGGAAAATCCCCACGAAGAACAGCGGGTTGACCTGCAGCGCCTGCGCCAGCGCCGGGTTGCCGGTCCAGTCACCGAGCGGGATGGAATCGAGCTTGGGGGCCTGCGGCTGGATGAACGGCTTGCCGAAAAAGAAGGCCAGCCCGGTGCCGAAGCTCATCATGGCGATGCCGACGGCAATGTCGTTCACCTTGGGCAGCTTGCAGATATAGCCATGCAGCGCCCCGAGGAAGAGCCCCGACATCCCCGCCGCCAGCACGCCCAGCCACGGGCTGCCGGTGAGGTAGGAGGTTGCGTAGGCCACCATGGCGCCGAGCACCAGGTTGCCCTCGAGCCCGAGGTTGATGCGCCCGGATTTCTCGGTGAGCGTTTCGCCCAGCGCCACGAACATGAACGGGGTAGAGACGCGGATGGCGCCGCCGAGCATGGCGATGAGGACGGTGAGGACGGCATTGTCCATTTACGTGCGATCCCCCGTGGCCTTGACCTGGAATATCTTGAACCGCCCGTAGAGCGTGTCCGAGACGAGCAGCACCACGAACAGCATGCCCTGCAGCACCAGAATGGTGGCGTCGGGCATATCCATGCGCCGCTGGATCACGCCGCCCGCCGCCGCCAGCGCGCCGAAGAGGATCGCTACGGGGATGACCGCGATGGGGTTCTGCCGGGCGAGGAAGGCAACGAGGATGCCGGTGAAGCCATAGCCCGCGACCAGCGAGGCGTTGGCCTGGCCGTGGATGACTGCCACCTCGAAGAAGCCGGCGAGCCCGGCGCAGCCACCGGCGATCATGCAGCAGATCACCATCAGCCAGCCGACCGGCAGGCCCTGGGCCCGCGCCGCGCGCAGGTTGCCGCCAGTCATCCGGGCGGCAAAGCCGAAAGTGGTGCGGCTCATCAGCACCCAAAGCACGATCGCGAGCACGATGCCCGCCGCCAGCCCCCAGTGCACGTCGGTGCCAGGGATCGAGCCGATGCGGTAGGCATCACCGATCGGCATGGTGGACGGCTTGTTGGCCGAAGCCGGGTCGCGCAGCGCGCCTTCGACGAAGAAGTTCATGATGGCGATGGCGATGTAGCTCATCAGCAGCGAGGCGATGGTCTCGTTGACGCCACGCGCGTATTTCAGCCAGCCGGTGAAGCCGACCCAGAGGCCCCCGGTGATGATGCCGGTCGCAGCCATGACGGGCAGCGTCACCAGTGGCGGCACGCCACCCGAGACAAGAGGAATGGCGATGGCGGCCGACGCAAAGCCGCCCAGCACCAGCGCCCCCTCGCCGCCGATCATGGTTAGGCCGATCCGCGCCGGAATGGCAAAGGCCAGCCCGGTCAGGATCAGCGGCGCGGCGCGTTGCAGCGAGTTCTGGATGGAGAAGGAGGAGCCGAAGCCGCCGGTCCAGACCAGCGCGTAGAACTGGATCGGATCCTTGCCGATCAGCAGGAGAAACACCGCAAACAGCAGGGCGGAAGCGATGATCGCGCCCACCGGGATGGCGATCGACTCGGCGAAGCGCAGGAACTGCAGGTTCCCGGTCTTTTCGACCGGAACCACGGCGTTGTCGGCTGCTTGAACTGTCATCCACTAGGCTCCGCGCTGGGCACTGGGATCCTCCCCCGTGCCACGGGGGAGGGGGACCGGCGAAGCCGGTGGAGGGGGCGGCGGCGGGTACAGAGCGTGTGTTCGCCCCCTCCCCGCCTATGGCGGTCCCCCTCCCCCGCTTCGCAGGAGAGGACCAGGGCCGCCGGCGCCGTGACTCAGGTGATCGAGCCCTGCACGCCCTCGAGCAGCCAGTTCATGCCGTCGAGGTAGGGGTCGTAGTTGTCGTAGTCCTTGTCGACGACGACGTTGCCGGCATTGTCCTTCAGCATGCCCTTGTAGATCGGCGCGCCGCCCTTCAGCGCTTCGATGGCGGCGTCGGCGGCCTTGATCGCCTCGGGCGTCGCGCCGGCGCCATAGGGCGTATTGCGCAGCATGTCGTTGTTGTAGCCGCCAACGAGGAAGTTCGGCGGCGTCTGTCCGGCCGCGATGGCGTCGGCATACGTCTTGTAGATCGTCTCCCACTTGTACTCGGCACCGGTAATGAAGCCCTTCGGCGCCAGCGGGGCCTGCGAGGCGTTATGACCGCAGGTCTTGACGCCGCGGCCCTCGGCCGTCTCGATCACCACCTTGGGACTGTCGACGTGGCAGGTGATGACGTCGCAGCCGGCATCGACCAGCGCGTTCGTCGCCTCCGCCTCACGGACCGGCAGGCTCCACTCGCCGGTGAAGATCACCTGTACGGTGGCGTTGGGGTTCACGGAGCGGGCGCCCAGCAGCACCGAGTTGATGTTCGAGAGCACCGAAGGAATCGGCTTCGCCGCGACGAAGCCGATCTTGCCGGTCGGCGAGGAGAGCCCTGCGGCAACCCCATTCACATAGTGCGCCTGGTTCAGATACGGGAAGTAGGAGCCGGCATTCTGCGGATCGGCGTCCTTGTTCCACAGCGGCGCCGCGTGGCGGAAGGTGACATCCGGATACTTCTTCGCAAGTTCGACCACGAACGGGCTGTAGTAGCCGAACGAGGTGGCGAGGATCAGGTTGGCGCCGTCGAGATTGATCATCGACTCCATCGACTTGGAGACGGCATCGGTCTCGGGGACGTTCTCCTCCTCGACCACGGTGATGCCCGACACCGCCTTCAGCGAGGCGACCGAAACGGCATGCGCCTGGTTCCAGCCGAAATCATCCTTGGGCCCGACATAGACGATGCCGAGCACCACGTTGGTCTGCGCGCGCGCGAACCCGAACGGCAGAGCCGTAGCCGCGAGCCCGGCAGCACCGACACGCAGCAGCGATCGACGCGAGATGGAAGAAAAGGTCATGACGTTGTTCCCCGATTGCACCTGTGCGACGCGACGCGCTTCTCAGCAGCGGCCCCGTCCTGCCAAGGACAATGCAAACCACGTGCCAATTCCCCTGGAACAGAGTAGTCGGAAAAAACGCAAGCAATTCAAATATTTAGCTGGCACCTCAACGACCCTGGGCCTCTCGGCACGGTTGCCGAGGCGCCCAAAAGATGCCCGCACTTCCCAACATTGCCTACATATTGGGCAAAACTACCCTCGTTGCATACAATAGGTGAAGACGCATTAAGTCGCCCACTTGGTTCGTGCGGACGATGTCGTGGTCGGGAGAGGGCTGGAGCGGGTGAAGGGAATCGAACCCTCGTCGTAAGCTTGGGAAGCTTCTGCTCTACCATTGAGCTACACCCGCGAGGTGAGGACGTATTTGCCGGAGTGTGGGGCGGGCGTCAAGGTGGTGAGGGTCGGTCCACATCCGGTGGCAATAAGCAGGTGATGACGATGCGGGCTGGAGCAAGTACACGACCGCCCATGAGACTCGATAGTGCTTCCCCCTGCTTCGACGTCATCCTCAGGACGGCCGTGCGAAAAGTCTGGCGGCAAAGCTGGATAGACGCTCGCTGGAGCTTGGCCGATGAATGACGAACCACATCGACGGCTGGCGGTAATTCTCTGCGGGCCGCTGCGTACGGCAGCCGAGACGGCGGAGAGTTTCAAGCGCCATGTTCTGGGCGACCGCGACGCGGCGATCTTCTACTTTGGCCCCGGCTACACCGATGCCCCCGGTGCGGGCTATGGCGGCGAGATCGACTTGTTCGGTACGTTCAAGCGCAATCCCAAGAGCGAGGTCACCGCAACGCAACCCGTCGAAGAGGGCCTGCTCCGGTCGATCTACGGCGAGCAACTTTTGCGCTGGCATCTCCATGACCGGCCGCAATCCGATTTCGTGAAGCAGTCGGAAGCGGTTATCAGCAGCAAGGATTGGCTGATGCAGCTCAATCCCTATCGAATGTTCTCGATGTTCTACAACATCGAAGGCGGAGCGCGCCTGTTGCTCGAGTATGAGCGCGAGAGCGGCACCCGCTTCGACGACGTGATCATCACGCGGCCCGACCTCGCGTTCTACTCGCCGGTCGAGGTCAAGCCCAGGAATGGAGAGATCCACATCCCCAAGGGTGAGGGCATCGACATCAACGGATCCCCCCATCGCGGCAACGCTCGAGTGTTCTTCTACAAGAACGTGGCGACCGGAGACTTCGTCTCCCAGGGCGAGACATTCAACGACCAGTTTTATGCCTTCACTCGCGATGCGTTGTCTCCCTTCCTGAGCTTGACCGAAGCGCTGCCGCGCTACCTCGACCAGCGAGTGCCGCCCTCCCCCGAGACCATCCTCTACCTGCATCTGGTGGCGCGAGGCGGCCTCGTTCCGGTGCCGCACCCCGAATGGACCTATGAGATCCACCGCCGCGGCGCGCCGCAGTTCCGCAATGTCGCCGATACGCCGGCGATCAACTTCGTCGACCGCAGTCACCCGGCAGCAATCGAACGGCGGCGACGTCACCCGGTGCGGTCGTGGCTACGCGACATGCTGTGGCTGGCGCGGCGGGCAGTCAAGAAAGTGCTGGGCTAACTGCAGGTGCTACCGCGATCGCCGGCGGGTTCACATTGGCTCCAAGACGAGCATTGTATAGATCAATTGCCCGCCACGTTTCGCTGGTGCCCGCCGCCAAAGCCAGTCAGCGGCCAGGCTATTTGCCGCTTCGTAAGCAGACGTTGGGCCACTCAGAAAGTGTCCCGACCACAAGGACAGACGCTATCCGCCCGCCTCCAGCCAACAAACAGACTTCCAGCGTTCTGATCGTGCTGGCCGCTGCGCCGGTCACGCAGGACTTCATATCCGTGGTGAACGTCAGCAGTCCCGCCATGCTGCCGTACATGGGGCGCCCACTGATCTACCAGACGATCGTCAACCACATCCGCCACCATTCGGCCGATGTGATGGTCGCGGTGCCACACGCGGATACGACGCTGCAGGACTTCCTGATCTCGACCTTTGGCGCGCGTGTGAACCTGACGCTGGTGCCAATCCACGCCTCCCTCCGCGGCACTCCAGCAACCTCGCTCGGCGCGGCGGTTGCGGCCGCGATCGAGCGAAACATGGGGGAGCGTCCCGCCTACATAGTCCACGGCGATACGTATTTTGAACCTGCCGCCCCGTTTAAACACGAGCGCCCCGTAATCTACGTCGACGACTACGTGAGCTCTGAAAAATATTCGTACCTGGTCGAGGACGGCACCGGCTATCGCCATCACGGAGCACAGCCCGACGCTGCTGAGGACGCCGGTGGACCGGGTGCCGGGCGGCGATTCACCGATATCGGTGCCTATTGGGTGCCATCGCTAGGAGACGTCGCAGGGGCGGGCGCAGACGAAGCAGGCGATGGGAAGGTGGGTGAGGTGCTGACGCAGCGCTATGCGGGCCAGGTCGAGCTTGCAAAGGTCAAGGTGTGGAGCGACCTGGGGCACCTCGACACGGCAACGCAGATCCGCACGAGGTTGATCGGCGCCCGCGCCTTCA
>CAIMLX010000058.1 GCA_903842455.1 uncultured Hyphomicrobiales bacterium
CTATGACTTCGTCGAGGATCGCACCCATAACGGGCGGAAGTATCGCATGCTCAACATCATCGATGAGTTCACCCGCGAGTGCCTTGCCATCCGGGTGAACCGCAAGCTCAAGGCCGTCGACGTCATCGACGCGCTCACTGACCTGTTCATCCTGCGTGGCATCCCAGCACACATCCGTTCCGATAATGGGCCGGAGTTCATCGCCAAGGCCCTCAGGGACTGGATCGCCGCGGTCGGCGCCAGCACGGCCTATATCGAGCCGGGATCACCTTGGGAGAACGCTACTGCGAGAGCTTCAACTCCAAGCTGCGCGACGAACTGCTCAACGGCGAGATCTTTTACAGCCTCAGGGAAGCCAAGGTCGTCATCAAGATCAGACCTGCGGCAGCGATCTGCGCCCCCGCAAAGCCTATGGCGGGGGCTTCAACAGCCCCGGGTCCACTTCATGAGGAACGCGCTCGCCTTATGTGGCCCAAGGGCCAAGCCGAGGAGGCAAACCCACTACAGATTACACCCAAGGCCGCCTAACTGATGAGGCGCGGGACCACACCCGAAATTACACCAACTTGACGGACCCGACCGCAAGGCGCCCGAACGTCGGCGGCGAACTTGATCTGGGTCAAAGCTTTGAGTGGGCGGTAGGCCTTCATTGGTGCCGGCGGCGTTGTGCTGCCACCCTAGAGGGAGACCGGAGATGAGCGACAGCCGCCTTAGGCAGGATATTCTCGATGAGCTCGAATTTGAACCGTCGATCGATGCCAACGATATTGGCGTAACGGTTGAAGATGGGATCGTGACCCTAAGTGGGCATGTGCCGAACTACACCCAGAAGCAGACAGCCGAAAAAGTGGTCGCTCAGATGAAGGGCGTCCGCGGCATCGCCGAAAAAATCGAGGTACGGTACCCCGGCGGGTCCGGCGTCTCAGACGATGAAATCGCTAAACGTGTCGTCAACACTTTCACTTGGGGGACTATGATTCCACATGACAAGATACAGGTGACAGTTGAAAACGGTTGGGTAACCCTGAGAGGCAGGCTTGCCTGGAACTACCAGAAAATCGGCGCTGCAGACGCCATACGTCATCTGAAAGGCGTGCTTGGGGTCACCAATCAGATAGAACTGGCTCCGCCCGTGTCTGCACTTGCAGTGAAGTTGGACGTCAAGAAGCGGATACAGGATGCGCTTAAGCGCAGGGCCGAAGTCGAAGCGTCAGCCATCAACGTCGAAGTCGCTGCCAACAAGGTCACCCTCAAAGGGACAGTCAAGACTTGGGCTGAACGCCGGCTAGTGGAGGACGCGGCGTGGGCAACACCTGGCATAACGCGGGTTTCAGATGAGCTATCGGTC
This sequence comes from uncultured Hyphomicrobiales bacterium, assembly GCA_903842455.1. Taxonomy (GTDB): domain Bacteria; phylum Pseudomonadota; class Alphaproteobacteria; order Rhizobiales; family Devosiaceae; genus Devosia_A. The sequence continues at coordinate 1,349 of CAIMLX010000058.1, forward strand.
GTGTGATTATGTCTGAGCCCCCCGCCAACGCCGGGGGGCTCTGACCCAAGGCTGACTATTCCGCTTCCTCCTCGCCGAGGACCGTGAAAAGCGCCTCGATCCGAAACAGCCGCTCGTTGCTGGTTTGGAGTGCATAAAGAAGGTCGATGCCATTACGTTCTGTCTATTACGCTGTCGATCCGTATCTGCCGGACCGGACGGCCATGACCAATCAAATTGTCATCACGGAGAAAACCAGCCAGGCGAAAGACGTCCGCGCGGCAATAGGTTCTCGCTACGGTGACATCCTTCCGGCAGAAGTGGTCTGCCCCTCGAGGGCGTGGTGCATGTCCGCACAGCCGAGCGCGCGCTCTAACCCACCTGCCGGTCCTCGCCGAACACCGACCATTAGGTCAGCGCAAGCTCGGGTGTTTGCTATTTTTTGGGCGGGTTGCCTTTGACGCGATCCCATAGTGCCAGCGGGTCTTTGCTGACCAGGGTCACCCACACGATCAGGTTCCGTCCGCTTATCCCGAGGACACCCGCCACGGCGTGGCTCCACGTCGGGTCTAACTTCAGGCCCGAGACGATAGGGTCGGTGGCGAGCACCGCAACGCCCATCCCAGCCGCGACAGCAAGTATGCCGGTCAGCACCGAGTGGCGCTTGATGTCGAGGAGCACAGCAATGATGCCCATCACCGCGGAGGCGACAAGCGTCGAGACCTTGACGCCGAAAATGTAGGGGGTCGGGTCGGTCAACGGCGGATCCCCCCTGTGGTCGCGGCGTATTCTTGGGCAACGCCCTCATACCATGCACGGGCGGATACCAGCCGACCGTTGGCCTTGTCGAGCGCCACCAAGGCCTGCCCGGCGAACACCTTCGGATCGGCCCCGACCGTTGGCTCGGGCGCGTTGACCGGGGCCACATAGGAGGGGATCGGGGGCAGGCTGCGGGCGAGGACCGGCGTGGGCTCAGCGCGTGAGCTCGCGCAGGCCGCGCACGTCATCAGCAGTAAGCCCGCTGCCAGCAGCCGGGGCGGCAAGGTCGTTCTCATAGGTCTTGAGCCTTTCGTTCAAGGTGGCTTCGCGGGCCTCGGCCGCCGCCTCCTGGGCCGCCGCCCGTTCGGCCGCCCGCATGGTGATCCGGAGGTCGGCCCGGAGGCTTTCGATTTGCGCCCGGAGAGCGGCCTCCTGGCTGTCAGCCCGGCCGCTTGCCTCCCCCTTCATGTAGGCGTAGCCGAGAGCCACGACGGCGATCAGCCCGACCCCGAGGGCCCGCCCGATGGGCGAGCTCGCGAAGCCCCAGGCCTTGAGCAGCGGGATCATGGTCAGCGTGCCAGCTTGCCGGACTGGTAGTCATCGACGACCTGGGCCCGGGCCCGGGTGGCGTACCAGAACACCGCGACCCCGCCCGCGACCGCAAGGAGCGGCCACAGGTCAACCAGGGGCTCGATGATCGTCCGGAGCCGGGTGATCATCCCGGCGCCGCCCTCGATCTTTTC
>CAIMLX010000059.1 GCA_903842455.1 uncultured Hyphomicrobiales bacterium
GGGCTCGCTGTCGACCGGCCGCGACGTGGGCCGGGCGCATCGCGACGAGGCGGCGCAGACGCGCTACATCGAATACGCCAAGCGCACCCTGCCCAAGAACATCGACCTCACCGGCCTGCGCGTGGTGCTCGATTGCGCCAATGGCGCGGCCTACAAGGTGGCGCCGACGGCGCTTTGGGAACTGGGCGCGGAGGTGTTCACCATCGGCGTCGAGCCGGACGGTTTCAACATCAACGACAAGGTGGGCTCCACGGCGCCCGAGGCGCTGATCGCCAAGGTGCGCGAACTGCGCGCCGATATCGGCATCGCGCTCGATGGCGACGCCGACCGGGTGATCATCGTCGACGAGAAGGGCGAGATCGTCGATGGCGACCAGTTCATGGCGGTGATCGCCGAGAGCTGGCACACGCGCGGCGAACTGAAGGGCGGCGGACTGGTCGCCACGGTGATGAGCAATCTGGGGCTCGAGCGCTATCTCGGCGGCATCGGGCTCAACCTCGAACGCACCCAGGTGGGTGACCGCTACGTGCTCGAGGCCATGCGCGCCAAGGGTTTCAACGTGGGTGGCGAGCAATCGGGCCACATCATCCTCACCGATTTCACGACCACCGGCGATGGTCTCATCGCGGCGCTGCAGTTGCTGGCGGTCGCCAAGCTTGCCGGCAAGCCGGTTTCGGCGGTGTGCCAGCGCTTCGAGAAAGTGCCGCAACTGCTGCAGTCGGTTCGCTACAAGAACGGCAAGCCGCTCGAGCACAAGCTGGTGCAACAGGTCATCAAGGAGAGCCAGGCTCGCCTCGGTACGGGTGGCCGCCTGGTGATCCGAGCCTCTGGCACTGAGACGGTGATCCGCGTGATGGCCGAAAGCGACGACGAGGGTCTCGTCGCCGCGGTGGTGGGCGAGATTTCCGAGACCATCAGGAAAGTCGCCTGACCCCCACACGCCGGTGTACCCAACAGCGCCCTCTCGGGACCCTCCGGGAGGGCGCTTTCGTATCCGGCCAAGTATTCGAGCAAGTAACGCCTCGTTAACCCTCGGACTTCACGCCGAATTAGGGTTAAGGCTTAGGGTTAAGTGAGCTCTAAGAAGTCAAGTCCATAGTGAGCCCACTCGACTGGTGTCGGGCTGGCAAAAGGACCTTTGTTAAATGCGTAAACTTCTTGCTCTGGCGGCGGTAGGTACCGCCGTACTGCTCGGCGGCCCCGCCTTCGCGGCCGACATGCCCGAGTATCCGCCGATCGATATCCCCGATGTCGACTACGACGTCGGTGGCTCGTTCTACCTGCGCGGCTCGGCAGCGCTGAATTTCCACTGGGCGCCCGAAGTGGTGCATCCGTGGGATGCCGACGACGTCGATCCGATCGTCGAATATGGCTACGGCTACAGCTGGGGCGCGGGCTTCGGCTACGAGACCGGCACGGGCCTCCGCTTCGACGGCACGATGGACTCGGTCGAAACGACCGGTCTCAAGATCACCAAGGACGACGGCGACCCGGATGACGGCGACTACACGCTGATGCTGCGCTCGACCGTCGCGCTCGCCAACGTGTACTACGATTTCGGCCTCGGTGACCTCGGCGGCTACTCGAGCGGCGGCGGGGCATTCGCCTATGTCGGTGCTGGTGCCGGCGTTGCCTGGAACCACGCCGAGATCAATTCCCCGCTCGGTGCACCGATCCCGGTTCCGACCGGCGACAATGTCAGCGCCGCGGGCGCCGTCATGGCCGGTGTCGGCTACGACATGGGCACGTGGGTGGCCGATGTGGGCTACCGTGGCCTCTACATCAACGAGATCAACAACTCGCCGACCGACGACACCACGTCGAGCTACTACGAGATCCACGACAACTGGATCCACGAAGTGCGCGGCACCATCCGTTACCGCCTCGACTAGGCGCGGCCTGCCACGACACCAGAACTGCCGGGACGGCGCCCAGAAGGGCGCCGTTTCGCGTTTCGGGGACGCGACTCGGATAGGGTGCGCCCATGACCGAGCTTACCGACCGAACCCTGTCCCGCGCCGACCTTGCCCCGCTTGCCGGCGGCGATGCGGTGACCCTCGTCAACTGCACGCTCGATGATGCGAACCTGCGCGATCTCGACCTGACCGGCTGGCGCTTCGAGCGCTGCAGCCTCAACCGCACAGACTTCGCATCGGCGGCGCTGGAGCTGGCCACCTTCACCCACTGCCGCGGGCCGTCGGCGACGTTCCGCAGCGCGCATCTCGACGACGCACGCTTCGAAGCATGCGACTTCAACAATGCGGTGTTCCGCAACGCCGTGCTGACCTCGGCGGCGTTCAAGGACTGCAAGCTCACGGGTTCCGATTTCACCGAGGCCCGCTCCACTGGCACCAGCTTTGCCGATACGCTGCTGGTGGCCGCCAAGCTCGCCGGGTTCTCGTTCCGCAAGGACAAGCTCAGCGGCGTTGACCTGTCGATGGCCGACCTCGCCAAGTGCGATTTCCGCGACGCCGAGTTCGAAAAGTGCAGCCTCCGCGAGTCGATCATCGACAATGCCCGCTTCGAAGGCGCGGACCTGCGGGGGGCGGACCTGACCGGGCTGTCGCTGCTGACCGGGGCAGGGCGGTTCAAGGGCGCGATCATCTCGGCTGTTCAGGCGGAGATGATCCTGTCGGCAACGGGATTGAAGGTGCGGGCCCGGTAGGTCACTCGCTTCCCAGCTGGAAGCGCTCGAACCGGCCGAGTTCTTCCTCGATGAGGTACTTTCGCTGCGGGGTTTCGGGTTCGATCCAGTGCCAGGCCTGGATGAGGAGTTTTCGCGCAGCGCGGTCGGTCTTGAGGTCGAGGACGGCGACGATCTGGTCGCCGATCAGCACGGGCAGGGTGAAATAGCCGAAGCGGCGCTTCTCGACCTTCACGTAGGCCTCGAACACGTGCTCGTAGCCGAAGAACAATTTCAGCCGCCGCCGCTGGATGACCAGCGGGTCGAAGGGCGAGAGGATGTGGACCAGGGGCTCACGTGCGGTTGGCGGCTCCAGCGCCTCGGGTGTGGCGAAGTGCAATTCGCCGTCGACCGTCACCGGGACCAGCTGCTTCCGCCGCACCCGCCCCTCGATGATCTCGGCCATCTCCGGCGTGAAGCGCAGGCGCGGATGCATCACCGAGGGGCCGCTGATCAGGCCCTGCGCCGTCAGGGCGCGATCGATCAGATGCTCGGTGATCTGCCTTTCGGTGGCGGCGCGGGGGCGGGGCGGCCAGTTGAAATGGCGGTCGATCAGCTCGTAGGTCTTCAGCATGCCGATGCGTTCGGAGATGGTGAGTTCGCCCGAGTAGAAGCCGTATTGCAGCACCCGCTTCGATGGCTTGCGGCTGCCCCAGAGGTGGTCCTTCTCGACCAGTTCGTCGGTGTCGATGTCGCGGATCGACAGGGCGCCGTCCTTGCGGATCTGGCGCAGCAATTTCTTCAGGTCGTTTGGGTCGGCGTCGGCGTACCAGCGCATCGGCTCGGACGCGTGATGTTTCATCTCGTTGAGGTAGAAGCGGATGTCGCGGACCGGCACGAAGGCGAGGGCGTGGGTCCAGTATTCGAACACCGTCTTGTCCACCGTCTGCGCCTGATGCAGGTCGGCGCGGCGGTAGGCCGGGATGCGCGAAAACAGGATGTGGTGGTGGGCGCGCTCGATGACGTTGATGGTGTCGATCTGCACGTAGCCGAGGTGCTCGATGGCGCGCGTCGTCGCTGCCGCGCCGTCGCCGAACGGCGTCCGGTCGTCAAGTCGCTGGGCGTGCAGCCAGATGCGCCGTGCCTCGGGGAGGGTGAGGGCGCGGGGTTGTTTCGACGTCGTCGCGGGGGCTTTCGTCATGGTCGGCAAGCTATCGCACCCTCCTGCCAGCCGGTGTCAGGCTTTCTTCCACATCTGACGGAGGCCGGCGCCGATATCCACCTTGGGGGCGGTGGTGCCGCCGCGGATTTCGGCGGGGGCTACAGCTGGCCAGAACATGTCGTCGAAGAGGGGAAGCATGGCCCGGGTGATGAAGCGGGTGCGCTGGGCGTAGACGTGCTTGTCGCCGCGCGGTGTCTGCTGGTGCACGTAGAAGCGCTGCGGGATCATCAGGTGCAACTCGTCCTTCGCCCGGGTCATGGCGACGTAGAGCAGGCGGCGCTCCTCCTCCAGTTCGTGCGTGGAGCCGGTGCCGAGGTCGGAGGGGATGGCGCCGTCGACGACGTTCAGCACGTGGACGTTCTTCCACTCCTGCCCCTTGGCGGAGTGGATGGTCGAGAGTATCAGGTAGTCCTCGTCGAGCAGCGGGACGCCGGCCTGGTCCGAGGTGGCGTCGGGCGGATCGAGAGTGAGCTCGGTAATGAAGCGCTCGCGGCTGGGGTAGCCGGAGGCGATCTGCTCGAGCTGGTAGAGGTCTTCCTTGCGGACCTCGGCGTCCTCGTAGACCGCTTCCATCAGCGGTTCGTACCAGAGCCGGGCCGTGAACAGCTCTGCCGGCCAGCCGCCGCCCCGGCCCAGATTGCCGACGACGTCGAGCAGGCCGGGCCAGCCTTCGGAGCCGCGCGACGGGGCGGGCGCTTCGAGCAGCGTCTGCAGCGGATTGGCGCTGTCGAGCATGGTGTCGAGCACCTTGCCGGCCGAGCCGGGGCCGATGCCGGGCAGCAGTTGCAGCACGCGAAAACCAGCGACGCGGTCGCGCGGATTGTCGACGAAGCGCAGCAGCGCAAGCATGTCCTTGATATGTGCAGCGTCGAGGAATTTCAGGCCGCCGAACTTCACAAATGGGATGTTGCGGCGGGTGAGTTCGATCTCGAGTTCGGCCGAATGGCTGGAGGTGCGGAACAGCACCGCCTGCTGCTTGAGGGCAGTGCCGCCCTCGCGGCAGGCGAGCACACTTTCAACGACGTAGCGGGCCTGGTCGGCTTCGGACTTCACCGTGACGAGCCGCGGCTTTTCGCTGGCCAGCCGCTCGGTCCACAGGTTCTTGGTGAAGCGCTCCTTGCTCTCGGAGATCACCGCGTTGGCGGCCGCGAGGATCGGCTGGGTGGAGCGGTAGTTGCGATCGAGCGTGACGATCCGGGCGGGCGGGGTGAAGGCGGCGGGGAACTCAAGGATGTTACGAACGGTGGCGGCGCGGAACGAATATATCGACTGGGCGTCGTCGCCGACCACTGTCAGCCCGTCGCCCTTCGGTTTGAGCGCGAGGAGGATGGAGGCCTGGAGACGGTTGGTGTCCTGGTACTCGTCCACCAGCACGTGGTCGAAGCGTTCGCCGAGGTCGGCAGCGATGGTCGGCTCGCGCATCATTGCGGCCCAGTAGAGCAGCAGGTCGTCGTAATCGAGCACCTGCTGGCGCTGCTTGGCTTCGGTGTAGGCGCCGAACAGATCGCGCAACTCGTTGGACCACATCGCGACCCAGGGGAAATGGTCCTTGAGGATGCGCTCGATGTCTTCCTCGGCGTTGACGATGCGCGAGTAGATGGCGAGGCAGGTGCCCTTGGTGGGGAAGCGTTTTTTGGCTTCGGAGAACCCCATTTCGTGGCGGATGATGTTCATCAGGTCGCCCGAGTCCTCGCGGTCGTGGATCGAAAAGCCGGGTTCGAGGCCGATCTGCTCGGCGTGCTCGCGGAGGAGGCGGGCGCCGATGCCGTGGAAGGTGCCGGACCAGCTGAGCGCATCGGCGATGATGCCGGCCTTGTCGCGCATCACCTGTGCCACGAGGCGTTCGACGCGGCGCTGCATCTCGGAGGAGGCGCGGCGCGAGAAGGTCATCAGCAGGATGCGGCGCGGATCGGCGCCGTTGACGACGAGGTGCGCGACACGGTGGGCGAGCGTGTTGGTCTTGCCGGACCCGGCCCCGGCGATGACCAGCAGCGGCCCGCCGTCATGCGTCACCGCCTCCCGCTGGGCGGGGTTCAGCTTGTCGAGATAGGCGGGAGTATCGAGCACGCGAATCGATCCGGACGTCAGGAAGGATCAGGAAGCACTATTCCCGCTTTGTTCGCAAATTGGGGTGTCGACGCTACCGCTTCTTTGCTCGCGCCGCGTTCTCGTCGATCCGTGCGGCGATCAGCGCTTCCACCAATGGCCGGGGCAGCGGCTTGTCAGGGGTGAAGCGAACGGTGCCGGGGGAGGTATCGAGGCCGGCGAGCCGGTCGGCGAAGGCGGCGCTCACCGCCGGGCTCTGGACGTAGAAGGCGCAGTGCTTCTTTGCGGCGCCTAAAGAGACGAGCGGCTTGCCGCCGAGCTTGAAGGCGGGGACGCCGTAGTTGAGCGACTCGACTGCCTCGGGGACGGCGGCGATGATCCAGTCCCGCAGCTCCAGCAGGGCTTTCCGCTGGTCTTCGGGTAGCGGCGCCAGGTAACTCGCGGTGATTTCCGGGATCGATGCCATGCTTTTGACCTCTGGTGTGCCTCAGGCCTGCGTCTGTAGATAAGCGCGCCATGGGTCGGAGGCGCGGAAAGTCCAGCTCGCCGGCGCTGCGCCGCGCCGGTCAGGGAGTTGGCGCAGGCGGTCGACCAGTTCGAGCGCGTCGCGCCCCTTTACACCGACGCGGTCGCGCCGGTAGGCACCGGCCAGTTCGGCTGGCAGGCCGGCGCGATCGAGCATCGCTTCGACGGTGCGGTCGGCGAAGTAGATGTCGCGGGCGGCCTCCAGCCAGCTCCACGCCTGCTCGGCGGTGAGCGCGCCGACGTCCAGCAGCCTCGCAACGCTCGCCTCGACATCGACGAGGGGCTCGCTGAGCGGCATGAACTCCAGCTCGGCCGGGCAGTGGGCGAGGCAGACGTCGGCATCCTCGTAGCGGACGCCATCGACATAGGCGCGGGCAATCTCGCCGACCGGCTCCATGCCGAAGCTATGGCATTCGGCGGCCCGCAAGGCGCCCAGCGAGGCGCCGCCGAGGACGCGGACTCCTTCGCTGAGGGCAAACAGGATCTCCTTGTGCCACACCGAGGGTACGAAGCCGAAGACGCCGTCGATCAGGCCGATGGCCTCGGCGCTATCCTGCACGGCGCGGTGGATGTCGCCCTGCCGGGCGGGGGGGCGGAGCTCGATCCCCGTGAGGTCTGCGGCCTGGCCGAACAGCGAGGGGCCGGCGAACAGGACCTTCACAACGCACCCAGCATGGCGGCGGCGGCGCGCGAACCGGGGCGCCAGTGCCGGTTGGTGAGACGATCCTCGAGGCCCGGAACGAAGGCTTTCACGACCTCGATGCCGAGACGCTCGCTGCCGAGGCGGACGGTGACGATGCGCCTGAGGCCGGCGCGGTCGAGTCCGTGGCGGATGAACTCGAGGAACTCGGCCGTGTCGTCGTCGCCGGTAAAGCCTTCGGGGGCAGGGCGGCCACCCGGCCGGATTTCGGTCAGCACCTTGATGCTGCGGCTGAGGGCAGTGTCGTATTCGGCATCGACGATGTCGTCGCGAGCGCCGGCGATGTTGGTGACGTGGGTCTGGGCCGCTTCGATGATGGCCTTGCGCGCCGCGATGCCGGGCACCGGGTGGCAGGCCGCGCCGCTGGCGGCATCGAAGTGCTTGTCGGCGCCGTCGGCCGGAAACATCACGGCGTAGATCACCGGCACGCCGACATTGGTGGTCTGGTCGAAGAGGTGGATGCGGTACCCGGCCCGGGCGATGCGGGCAACCAGGCGGTCGACGCCGGCATCGCCGAATGCCTCGGGTGCCACGGCGGTGGCGAAAGCCGCGGCATCGGGCTTGAACCCCCAGAGGCAGACCGCGTCGCGTTCGATGAGTTCGCAGAGGGCGTGCAGCAGGGCGCGGTCGGGGCTGATGCCGGCGGCAATGCCGTTGGTGGATTGCGAAATGGCGGTAAAGGCTGTGGGAGCGACGCCGAGCGCCACGGCATCGTAGGGCACGAGGATCGGCTTGCCTGTCGGGTATTCGGTCCCCTCGACCCAGCGGACCGGCAGGGTAGGATCGATGGCAAAGCCGCGTGGCAGCAGATTGGCCACGTCGAGCGTTGCCAGTCCGGCGGCACGGGCTTCGTCGAGGCTGAGGGTGCGCGATGCTGTCTCAGGCGCCTCGGCCACGGCGTATTCGGCGGCCTCCATGACGGCGGAGAGTTTCGCGCCGAGATCGTCCTCGCCCTTGCCCTGGTGGGAGGCGATGGTCAGCGAGTTGGGGCGGATGGCGGCGTAGCAGGGGATGCCGGTGCGATCGAGCCCGGTCTGGCTGGCCAGCCGGGTAATGCCAAGGGCCGGGAACCGGGAAATCATGTCCCGCAGCAGCGCCGCGGGACTGGTTGCCCCCGCCCGCGACGCGTCCGTCGCTGGCCGGATGGCTAGACTTCTGTCCAGGTCGTGGAGCACGATCGCTGGCTCCGTGGGATGTTACTTGGTCTGGTAGTGCCAGACGGCGCTGGCATCGTCGCGCTGGCCGGCGGCCACGGCGATATCGATGCCCTGGAACAAGCTGCCGCCTTCGGCGAGCTGGCTCTGCAGGTCGGGGGTCAGGACCGTCGACTGGTCGAGGGCGGTCACGGTCATCAGCTGGGTGTCGACCACCAGCAGCTGGGCGTCGTCTTTCTTACCGATGATAACATAGCGCATATAACGTCTCCTGGGGTTGAAGTGAGTGGCTACTTGAAACCGGCCTGTCGCAGGGCCTCGACGTAGAAATCGACATCCGCCGGGTCTCGCTGCGGCATGCGCGAGGCCCATCGGGCGACACTGAAGTCCGGCTGCAGCTCGAGAGCTCGCGTCCGGTATTTGCGCGCCAGGTCCATGCGGCCGCCCATGGCAGCGGTTGCCGCCATCAGGCGGAGAGCAGGGTCCTGGTTGCGCATCTGGGAGAGGGCGTTGAGGGCTTCCTCGAAACGTCCCCGGAAGAAGTGAATGCCGCCAAGCGTCCACAGATACTCGTCGGGCGGCACGGGGTTGAGGCGGATGGCCTCGTCGATCTTCTGCTCGGCGGCGCCGAAATTGCTGTCGTGCACCAGCGTGTCGGCGTAATCGGCGAGCAGGTCGGCGTGATGCGGCGCCAGCTCGGCGGCCATCTTCATGTGCTTGAGGCTCTGGTCGAGGTCGCGATCGAACAGGGCGACGCGGCCGAGTTCGCGGTAGGCGGTGCCATCCGTCGGATCGATCGAGACGGCGCGCTCGGCGTGGAGCTTGGCGCGATCGAGCAGCGACTTGTCGGCGCCGGAGCGGAGCACCCACTCGATCACGTACGTGCGGGCGAGGGCGCTCTCGATGGTCGACTGATCCGGCTCGATCTCGCGGGCCCGGCGCAGCGAATTGCGCCCGCGGCGAACCTTGGGGAGGTCAAAGGTGCGCAGGTTGTAGCGGCCGCTGAGATAGTGGCCGTAGGCATCCGGATCACGCTCGGTCCGTTCGAGGGTCAGTTCGGCGGTCTCGATCGAATCGGCCAGCGCGCGGGCAATGCCGCCGGTGAAGTCCCAGTAGCGGGCGGCGGCCACGGCTGGGTTGAAGGAATATTTGTCAGCCCAGACGATCTCGCGGCTGGAACTGCGGACGAGCCGGATGGCGAGCGACAGGCCGCCGGAGACGTCCTGCGCCACCCGGCTCTCGACCGCATAGTCGATCTGGTAGGACCGCACCTCGTCGAGGGCGGTGAACGGATCGAGTTGCCAGGCGGTGTGCGGGGCAATCACCGACACCGACCGCAGGCGCGACAACCCGATCGTCACGTCTTCGACCAGCGCCGGGGCGAGGTGGCGGGGAAGGCCGTTCTTGTGTTCCTGCAACGGTGGCAGCAACACGACGCGGGGCACGAAGGCCGGCTTCTCCTCGGCCAGGACGTCAGGCCGGCGTGGCGCTCCCTTGCTCCGTGGCTCGGCGGGTCGGGCCGGCGGGCCATCGAGCATCTCGCTGATCTCGACGGGAGGCTCTTCGCCCAGGCCGCGCATCAGCCGGCTGCGGAATGCGGTGAGGGCGCCGCGGGCCCCGGCCTCGTCACCTTCGGCAAGATACAGTTGCACCGTGGCGCGACAGATCGGATCGGAAAAGGGCAGCCGCTCGGTCATCTTCTGCAGCGCGGTGTGGGCGCCGCGACCGCCGATCCGCAGCGCCGCCTCGGTCGCCTGGGCCACGAACTGGTCCTCGATCCGGGTGCGCTCCACGGCGAGCCACTGGTCGAAACCCTCGCCGAACTCGTCGATTCCCTCCAGCAACTGGCCGCGATAGAGCCCGATCAGGCGCTCGAGTTCCGCCGCCTCGGTGACGGCGCGGATGCGACCAATTTCCCGAAGATCGAGCGAAACGGTACGGCTCAGTTCGATTTCGGTTGCGTCCGCATCGAACAGTTCGAAACCGAGTTTTGCTTCCAGATCGCGGGTATGCAGAAGTGTCTGGCGGAGGTTTGTGAGGGCCTGTTCGGGACTGCTCTGTTCCCAGACCCGGTCGGCAAGCGTTGCTCGCCGCGTGCGATCTCTGAATTCCAGGTACAGTACTGCCGCAAGGGCGTAGGCCTTTTGCCGGAGCTTTACCGCCGTGCCGTCGGCCAGGCGGAGGACCGGCGTCCCCAAGAGCTGCAATGTGGTCGTTTCACGCATGATGTGATTCCGGACGCCAATTCATTCCGGCACAACAGGCGTAAGTTTGCTTGACGAAGTAAAGCCGGAAGGATAACTACGTAACGGTGAGATAACGCAGGCAAGTAAACGAACGTCAGTATCGCCCTGTGTGAACTAAACGCGGTGAAGTGCGCGGGTATTGGGTAGAAACCTGCACGTTACGGCGTGTGTATCCCCATAACGGTAAACGTAACGGCTAATCGAGGCAAAAATGGAAGCAAGTGCACCGGGTTCTGCGGGTTCGACCTCTAACTTGAACGGACGGGCCACAGACAAGCTCGTCGAACTCAGCGCCTCGGTGGTGAGTGCGTATGTCAGCCACAACGCGCTGAGTGCCAGCGACCTGCCCAGGTTGATCGCGCAGGTGCACCAGGCGCTGATCGCGCTGGGTGGCCCGGCGCCGGTGGAAGCGGCGCCTGAACTGAAGCCGGCCGTGCCGGTCAAGAAGTCGATCACGCCCGACTACCTGATCTGCCTGGAAGACGGCAAGAAGTTCAAGTCGCTGAAGCGCCACCTGCGCACCGAATACGACCTGTCGCCGGATGAGTATCGGTCTCGCTGGGGCCTGCCGCCGGACTATCCAATGGTTGCGCCCAGCTATTCGGAGGCTCGCTCGGCCCTGGCCAAGAGCATTGGCCTCGGTCGCAAGCCGGCATCTGCGTCTGCACCGGTCCGGACTCGCGCCCGCAAGTCGGCCGCCTGACACCGGTTCACTGCTGCTGCTGAAAGTGACGATGAAGCGCTGGCCTCCGTGCCGGCGCTTTTTCTTTGCGGCAGGGCGCTGCGTGGGGGGACTGCCCCCTGTGCGAGGCACAGAGGGCAGTCGACACAGGACCCGAATTTCCCATGCCTGAGTAACGTAACTCAAGGCGCGTGACGTCTCCGTTATGTCCGCCACATCGCGGCACTCTCACAAGTCGGAGAGGCGGGGTCGCCGGGGCTTGGCAGGTCCGGGGCAGCGCGCCTAGCCTGTAGGTCACAAGAGGCTGGGGGGCCGTTCAACCGGGCGCGGGAGCGTTTGAAGTGGCTAGGCGTCCGCTCTACAGCAGATCCCAACGGGCTCGCGCAGCCGGTGCCGGCTCGCTTGCCGGCAATGCAGGAGAAGCGCCGGTCGTCAATGGCACCTACCGGCCCGAGCCGACGGCGCGGCAGCGGGTCGAGCGCTGGTGGGGCCCGTTTTCGGCCCGGCAAAGGTCACGCCTGCTGGTTGCCGCGAGTGTACTGACCACGCTGGCGCTGGTGGGCGCCTACGAGGTGCTCCGGTCGCCCGGGCAGAACCTGACGCAGACCGATCTGAACGCAGCGGTAAACTATGCGCTCGAGCAACGGCCGCCCGCTCCGTCGGTGGCTGCTGTTGCCTATGCGACCATTATCCGCTCGGTCGTCCAGGTGAACGGCTACGATCCCGCTGATCCCGAGACCGAACCCACGCCAGGCGAGCAGAGGGAGGTGCCGGAGGAGGCGACCGACCCGCAGGGGCTGGCCGAAGATTTCCACGAGCGGTTCTCGGCCGTCGGCACCGGAGTGGTCATCGACGACCAGGGCACCATCCTCACCAACCTTCATGTCGCGGGCGCGGCCAACACGCTCAAGGTGATCTTTGCCGACGGCACCGAGTCCGACGCCCGGATCATCGGGGTGCGGCCCGAAAGCGACCTTGCCATCATCATGCCCTCGACCCTGCCGGATGACCTGCAGCCGGCGACGCTGGCATCGAGCACGAGCCTCAATCCCGGTGACCAGGTGGTGGCGGTGGGGTTCCCGTTCGGCATCGGGCCTTCGGCCTCGTCCGGAGTAGTGTCCGGCCTCGGCCGGGTGCTGCGGGGCGAGGATGGCAGCCCGGCGCTGGAGAACCTCATCCAGTTCGATGCGGCGGCCAATCCGGGCAACTCGGGCGGGCCGCTGGTGAATGCCAATGGCGAAGTGGTTGGCATTGTTACTGCCATCCTCAACCCTTCGGGACTGCGCACTTTCGCAGGCATCGGCTTTGCCGTGCCGATCGAGGACGCGGCATCCGCCGCCGGAGAGAATCCGCTTTAACGCTCAAGGAGCCGACATGCCCGACGCCCAGATCACCCCCGCCACCGCTTCGCAGATGGAGCAGGTGCTCTACGAGGTGAAAAAAGTGGTGGTCGGGCAGGACCGCTTCCTCGAACGGGTGCTGGTGGCGCTGCTGGCGCGGGGCCACCTGCTGGTGGAGGGCGTACCGGGGCTCGCCAAGACACTGACCATCAGCACGCTGTCGCGGGCGATACAAGGCAGCTTCAAGCGCATCCAGTTCACGCCTGACCTCGTGCCATCCGACCTCGTCGGCAACCGCATGTACAACCAGAAGACCGGCGAGTTCACCACCTCGCTCGGACCGGTGTTCGCCAACCTGCTGCTGGCCGACGAAATCAACCGCGCGCCGGCCAAGGTGCAATCGGCGCTGCTCGAGGTGATGCAGGAGCGGCAGGTGACGATCGCGGGCGAGACGCACACCGTGCCGACGCCCTTCGTGGTGATGGCGACGCAGAACCCGATCGAGACCGAGGGCACCTATCCGCTGCCCGAGGCGCAGGTCGACCGCTTCATGATGAAGGTGCTGGTGGGCTACCCGACCGAGGAAGAGGAGTTCGTCATCGTGTCGCGCCAGACCGGCAATGCCGAGCAGGTTGCGAAGGTGACGACCACGGCGCAACTGGTTGAGCTGCAGAAGAGGTGCCACGCGCTGTTCGTCGATCCGAGCCTCATCCAGTTCGCGGTGAAGGTGGTGTCGGCGACGCGCCGGCCCGAGCAATATGGCCTCAAGGACCTGCCGCGGCTGCTGACCTACGGCGCCAGCCCGCGCGCTACCATCGGCATGATCGAGGCCGGGCGGGCGCTGGCCTTCCTCCGGGGGCGCGAATACGTGCTGCCCGAGGACGTGATCGACATCATCCCCGACGTGCTGCGCCACCGGCTGGTGCTCAGCTACGAGGCGCTGAGCGAATCGGTCACCGCCGACCAGATCATCGGCCAGATCCTCCGTGCCGTTCCCGCCCCCGAGAAGCTGCTGGAAGCCCATGTCAAGTTCGCCGCGGCAAGCTGAACAACTCCTCTCGCGCCTCGAGTGGACGGTGATCCGGCGGCTCGACGGGCTGCTGCAGGGCAACTACCGCACGTTGTTCCGGGGTTTTGGGCTCGATTTCGCCGACCTGCGCGAATACCAGGCGCATGACGATGTGCGGCACATCGACTGGAACGTCACGGCCCGCACGCAGACGCCGCATGTGCGCGTCTACAACGAGGACCGGGACGTCACGGCGTGGTTCCTGCTGGACCTCAGCCCATCGGTGGATTTCGGCTCGGCGGACATCACCAAGCGCCAGTTGCTGCTCGAGTTCACCGCGGTGATGGCGCGGCTGCTGACCCGGCAGGGCAACAAGGTCGGTGCCATCCTGTTCAACGGCATGAGCGAGTTCGTGGTGCCGGCGCGCACGGGCCGAACGCATGTGCTGCACCTGATCGACAAGGTGGCGACCAATCCGCGCCTGCTGCGGGCGCCGCCGACGGACCTCAAGGCCTACTTCACGCGGGCGCTCGGCTCGTTGCGCCGCCGGGGCATCGTGTTCGCCGTCTCCGACTTCATTTCGCAGCCCGGCTGGGAGCGCGGGCTTTCCGCCATTGCACAGCGGCATGAGACGCTTGCCGTGCGCCTGCTCGACCCGCTCGAAGGCGCGCTACCCGATATCGGACTGATGACCTTCGAGGATGCCGAGACCGGCGAGCAGGTTGTCGTCGACACGGACGACCCAGGCTTCCGGCGCCGCTTCGCTGCCGCTGCCGAGGCGCAGGAGGAGCAACTCATGACGGCGTTCATGGGGGCGGGCACCGATGTGCTGGAACTTTCCACTGCGGACGACCTCGTCGACGCCGTGCTGCGCTTTTCCAACATGCGAAAGACGAATGCGCGGCTCGGCGCAGGCGGCTCCGCATTCCCGATACCGGCATAGGAGAGCCCAGGCGATGACCTTCATCTGGACGGAGATGCTCTGGCTGCTGCTGCTGGTGCCGCTGCTGGTGGCGCTGTACCTGTGGGCGCTGCGCCGCAAGAAGAGCTCGCTGCGCTATGGCAACCTGGCGCTGGTAAAGCAGGCGCTGGGCAAGTCGGTCGGCTGGCGCCGTCACCTGCCGCCGGCATTGTTCCTGACGGCCATCACCATCCTGATCTTCGCGGTCGCGCGGCCAGCCGCGGTGATCGAGCTGGCCTCGTCGCGGGCGACGGTGATCCTCGCGATGGACGTTTCGGGTTCGATGCGGGCGCGGGACGTCGAGCCATCGCGCATGGAGGCCTCGCAGCAGGCGGCGAAAAACTTCATCCGCGACCAGCCGGCGGACGTGCAGATCGGCATCGTCGCCTTCGCGGGGGCGGCCGTGCTGGTGCAGACGCCGACGCTCGATCGCGAGGCGCTGGTGGCGGCCGTCGATCGCTTCGATCTGCGGCGTGGCACCGCGGTGGGGGCCGGGGTGCTGACCTCGCTCGCCACCATCTTCCCCGACCAGGATTTCGACGAGCTGCAGGGCGACAACCCGTTCGACGCGCTGGGGATGCCGTCGCGCGGGCTCGACAGCCGGCCGATCGGGCAGTCGGATACTCTGCCCAAGGCCTCGGTTGCCGATCATGTTCCGGTGGAACCCGGCTCCTATCAGAGTGCAGTGGTTATCCTGCTGACCGATGGAGCGACAACGGTCGGTCCCGACCCGATCGCGGCGGGCCGCCTCGCGTCCGAGTACGGCGTAAGGGTGTTCACCGTCGGCTTTGGATCGCGGGACGGCGACGTGGTGGATTTCGGCGGGCGGTCGATGCGGGCGCAGCTGGATTCCGAGAGCCTGCAATCGATCGCCGACCTGACGCGGGCGCAGTACTTCGAGGCGCAATCGGCGGCCGACCTCAACCAGGTCTACTCGTCGCTGTCGACCAAGCTGATCAGCGAGAAGAAGCTCACCGAGATCGCCTTCATCTTCGCCGGACTGGGGGCGCTGGCGGCGCTGCTTGGAGCCGGCCTGTCGGTGCTGTGGTTCGGGCGGGTCACCTAGCGGCAGGGGGCGCACGGGGCGCCCTTCCATTTTCGGCGCCGTTGGCCTACTCGCGAGACCACCTCCAAATCGCGACGGCACACATGACCAAGATCACATCGCTCGCCACCCACGACCTGCGCTTTCCGACCTCGGCTTCGCTCGATGGCTCGGATGCGATGAACCCCGATCCGGACTACTCGGCCGCCTATGTGGTGCTGGGAACCGACGGGGCGCATGCGGGCCACGGGCTGACCTTCACCATCGGGCGCGGCAACGACATCGTGTGCAAGGCGATCGAGGCGCTGACGGCAAGGGTGGTGGGGCTGGACCTGAGCTGGATCGCCGAGAACCCGGGCCGGTTCTGGCGGCATGTGACCTCCGACAGCCAGCTGCGGTGGATCGGGCCGGACAAGGGCGTGATGCATCTGGCGACGGGCGCGGTTGTCAACGCGGTGTGGGACCTCCTCGCCAAAGAGGCCGGCAAGCCGGTCTGGCGCTACGTGGCGGACATGACGCCCGAGCAGTTGGTCTCGATCATCGACTTCCGCTACCTCACCGACGCCATGACGCCCGACGAGGCGCTGGCGATCTTCAGGACGGCCGAGGCCGGGAAGGCGGCGCGGATCGCGACGCTCGAGGCGGAAGGCTACCAGTGCTACACCACCTCGGCCGGGTGGCTCGGCTACCCCAACGAGAAGCTGACGCGGCTCGCCACCGAGGCGGTTGAGGCCGGGTTCGACCACATCAAGATGAAGGTCGGGCGCGACCTTGCCGACGACATCCGGCGGCTCGAGATCGTGCGCTCGATCATGGGGCCGGACCGGTTCCTGATGATCGACGCCAACCAGGTGTGGGAAGTCGGGCAGGCGATCGACTGGGTGCGGGAACTGTCGCGGTTCAAGCCATACTTCATCGAGGAGCCGACGAGCCCGGACGACGTGCTCGGGCACAAGGCGATCCGCGACGCCATCGCGCCGGTGAAGGTGGCGACGGGCGAAATGTGCCAGAACCGTATCCTGTTCAAGCAGTTCATCACGGCGGGCGCTATCGACATCGTGCAGATCGATGCGTGCCGGATCGGCGGGCTCAACGAGGTGCTGAGCGTGCTGCTGCTGGCGGCAAAGTACGGGTTGCCGGTCTGGCCGCATGCGGGTGGCGTCGGGCTCTGCGAATATGTGCAGCACCTGTCGATGATCGACTACCTTGTGGTGTCGGGGACCAAGGAGGGCCGGGTGATCGAGTATGTCGACCACCTGCACGAGCACTTCGTCGAGCCGTGCGACATCCGGAATGCGGCCTACATGCCGCCGAAGGCCGCGGGGTTCTCGATCGAGATGAAGCCGGAGTCGATTGCGGCGAATACGTTCAGGGGCTGAGGCGAACTACCCCCACCCCAGCTCTGCTACGTCGCTGCGCGACTAGCGGCGCTACCCTCCCCACAAGGGGGAGGGAGACCAGCGGAGCAAAGCAGGCAGCAGCGGCTCCCTCCCCCTTGTGGGGAGGGTAGTGAAGCTTGGCGGCTTGCCGCCTAGCGGAAATAGGGTGGGGGTGCCGGGCGGGCCGGTCCCTAGATCGCCAGGTATTCCCGCCGCAAATCTTCGTTTTCCAGCACGTCGCTGGCCGGTCCCGAAAACGCCACCTCCCCGGTGTCGAGGATCACCGCGCGGTCGGCCAGCCGGAGGGCGGCGATGGCGTTCTGTTCGACGATGATGGTGGTGATACCCAACGCCTTGATCTCGTTGAGGATTTTTTCGATCTCGTTGACGATGACCGGGGCGAGGCCCTCGTAGGGCTCGTCGAGCAGGAGGAGCTTGATGTCGCGGGTCAGGGCGCGGGCTATGGCCAGCATCTGCTGTTCGCCACCCGACAGGGTGACGCCATCCTGCTTGCGGCGCTCGGCGAGGCGGGGGAAGTGGCCGTAGACGCGATCGAGGTCCCAGCCGCGGCCGGGCGCGACCTGGGCGAGGGTGAGGTTTTCCTCGACGGTGAGGCCGGCGATGATGCGGCGATCCTCGGGCACCAGCTGGATGCCGGCGCGCGAGGCCTCGAAGGCCTTCATCTGGTGCAGCGGCTTGCCGTCGAGCCAGATTTCGCCGGACTTGAGCGACGGGTTGTCGACGCGGGCGATGGTGCGCAGCGTCGAGGTCTTGCCGGCGCCGTTGCGGCCGAGCAGCGCGAGGATTTCCCCATGCTGCACGTCGAGCGAGACGCCTTGCACGATGTAGCTCTCGCCATAGTAGGCGTGGATATCGCGCAGGGCAAAGAACGGGGCGCTGCGGGTGGCGGCGGCGGAGGCCGGCGGGGCAGCAGCAGAAGCGTCAGCGCTCATGGTGGTCACGCTCATCAATGGGCCTCCAGCCGGTGGGCGCCGCCCAGATAGGCTTCCTGCACCTTGGCGCTGCCGCGTACCTCATCGGGGGTTCCCTCCGCGATGATCTTGCCGCCCGAGAGGACGGAGATCCGGTCGGCCAATGAGAACACCACATGCATGTCGTGTTCAATGATGACCTTGGTCATGCCGCGCGCCTTGATCTTCTTGAGCAGATCGATGGTGGTGTTGGTGTCGTGGCGGCTCATGCCGGCCGTCGGTTCGTCGAGCAGCAGCAGGCGCGGGTGCTGGATGAGGCACATGGCGAGTTCCATGCGGCGCTTGTCGCCGCGACTCAGTGAGCCGGCGTGCGAGGCGAGGCGGGTGGACAACCCGACATCCTCGAGGATCGCTTCGGCCTCGTCGCGGATCTCCGCTTCGCTGTCGACGGTCCGGAAGATGTTGATGCGGAAGGCGCCGTCGCGTTTGGCGAAGGCGGGGGTCATGACGTTCTGCAGCACCGATAGCTCGGGGAAGATCTCCGGCGTCTGGAACACGCGGGCGACGCCGAGCTGGTTGATCTCGTAGGGCTGCTTGCCCGTCAGCACGGTGCCATCGAACACCACCGCGCCGCGGGTGGGCGGAAGGCGGCCGACGATGACGTTGAGCAGGGTCGACTTGCCGGCGCCGTTCGGGCCGATGATGGCGTGGGTGGTGCCTTCCTCGACGGCGAAGTCGATGTCGCTGAGGGCCTGCAGGCCGCCAAGATTCTTGCTGACGTCATCGACGTGGAGGACGATGTTCTGGTCGGACCTGGCCATCGGTCACTCCGCCGGCTGGGCGCGCGCGGCGCCGGGTGAAACGGGGGTACCACGGCGGCCGAACAGGCTGCCGATGCGGCGCACACCCTCCATGATGCCGCCGGGCAGGAACACCACCACCAGCACAAAGAGCAGGCCGAGGGTCAACTGCCAGCCTTCGCCGACGAACTTCGACGCAACGAGAGCGACCGGGTCGGCAATTTCGGCGGGCAGGAACGAGAAGAAGGCGTGCACGACGCTTTCGTTGAAGGCCGAGAAGATGTTCTCGAAATACTCGATGAACCAGGCGCCGATCACCGGGCCGATCAGCGTGCCGACGCCGCCGAGGATGGTCATCAGCACCACTTCGCCCGACGCCGTCCACTGCATGCGCTCGGTGCCGGCGAGCGGGTCGGTGATGGCAAAGAGGGCACCGGCGAGGCCGGCGAACATGCCGGAGATCACGAAGGCAGTGAGCGTGTAGGGCCGGGTGTTGAAGCCGGTATAGGTCATGCGCGTCTGGTTGGACTTGATGGCGCGGAGCATCATGCCGAAGGGCGAGGCGAAGATTTTCTGGGTGACGAAGAAGGCGATCAGCAGCACCACGGCGCAGAAGTAGAAGCCTTCGAGGCCGCTAAAGCTGTGGCCGAACAGGCTGGCCGAGGGCAGGCCGGCGGGGCGCGGCGCCAGCGCGGTGTCGATGAGGCGCGGATCGCTCAGTGTCAACTGCAG
The DNA here is from genome assembly GCA_903842455.1 of uncultured Hyphomicrobiales bacterium. GTDB lineage: Bacteria > Pseudomonadota > Alphaproteobacteria > Rhizobiales > Devosiaceae > Devosia_A. Next base: position 19,397 of record CAIMLX010000059.1, read on the forward strand.
CGAAGTTTCACCATTGGTGATTGGGGTCAGCACCGAATAGGCGAGGTTGTAGCACATCTGGGCGAAGGCCAGCGTCAGGATCGAGAAGTAGATGCCGGAGCGCCTCAGGCTGAGATAGCCGATGACGAGGGCGAAGAGGCCGGACACCAGCACGGCGAAGAAGATCGCCGGGATGGCATCCATGGTCAGGAGCTTGAACGACCACACCGCCGTGTACGAGCCGACGCCGAGGAAGGCGGCGTGGCCGAAGCTCAGATAGCCGGTGAGGCCGAACAGGATGTTGAAGCCGATGGCGAAGATCGCCGAGATGACGAATTTCTGCATCAGGGCCGGGTAAGCGGCGCCGAGCGGCTGCAGCCAGAACGGCATGGCGAGGACGACAACGGCGAAGACGGCGAAGACGGCGAGGTCGCGGCGCGACAGGGCGAAGAGGGTCATCTCAGCTCTCCATCATGCCACGGCGGCCCATCAGGCCACGCGGGCGGACCAGCAGGATCACCACGGCGATGAGGTAGATGATGATCTGGTCGATGCCGGGGATGATCTGCTTGACCTCGCTCATCGAGGCGAAGCTCTGCAGGATGCCGAGGAGGAAGCCAGCGGCGACGGCCCCGGGCAGCGAGCCCATGCCGCCGACCACGACGACGACGAAGCTCAGTACCAGGAAATCCATGCCCTGGTGATAGTTGGGCGGCAGCAGCGGCGTGTACATGACGCCGGCGAGCCCCGCGACCACGGCGGCGATGCCGAACATGATGGTGAAGCGCCGGTCGATGTTGATGCCGAGCAGCCCCACGGTCTCGCGGTCGGCCATGCCGGCGCGGACCACCATGCCGAAGGTGGTGAAGCGCAGGAAGGCGAAGACGGCGCCGATGATGCCGAGCGAGAACAGGAAGTAGATCAGCCGCCACATCGGATAGGTGAGGGCGCCCGGCGCGAGGCCGAGCATGGCACCGACATCGAAGGCGCCGCGCACGGCGCTCGGAATGGGCTGGCTGATCGGGTTGGGCCCGAAGATCGCCTTGACCACTTCCTGCAGCACGATGGCGAGGCCGAAGGTGACGAGGATCTGCTCGGCATGCGGGCGCTTGTAGAAGTGCTTGATGATGCCGCGTTCCATGGCGATGCCGATCAGCAGCATGGTCGGGATGGCGAGGACGATCGACAGCGGCACGGAATAATCGACGAGCACGGCGCCGAAATCGCCGAACCACGTCTGCGCCAGCGGCGTGCGGATTTCGAGGGGCGAACCCCAGGCCGACAGTTGCTCGGGATCGATGACGACAGTCTCGAGGGTGATCAACTGGCGCAAGGTGACGGCGCAGAAGGCCCCGAGCATGAACAGGGCGCCATGGGCGAAGTTGACGACGCCCAGCGTGCCGAAGACCAGCGTCAGGCCCAGCGCGATCAGCGCATAGGCACCGCCCTTGTCGAGGCCGTTGAGCAGTTGCGCGAGAATGGCGTCCAATTGAAACTCCGGGGAGCGCTGGCAGTCGGGGCAGGGAATCGAGGCGGTGACCGCTGCCCGAAGGCAGCGGTCACCGGAGTCGGGATCAGCAGGCGGCTGCGGTGTCGGGGCCGAGTTCGCCGCCGAAGATCGCCGGATCGTAGGTCACCGATTCCTTGGAGGCGGTGGCGACGACTTCGAGCAGGTCGAACGGGTTGGCCGGCGCGTCCTTGCCCTTCACGGCGTAGACTTCCTTGAAGCACTGGTGGTCCGAGCCGCGATAGGTGGTCGGACCGTTGCCGAGGCCATCGAACTCGTAATCCTCAAGCGCCTTGATCACTGCCGACGGCAGGAAGGTGCCAGCGCGCTCGCAGGCATCGGCGTAGAGCAGGACCTGCGCGTAGGAGGTTTGGGCGATCTGGCTCGGGGGCTGGCCGTACTTGGCGCCGAACGACTTGGTGAAGGCCTTGGAGGCCTCGTCGCCCAGCTGCCAGTCCCAGTTGGCGGTGCCGTAGACGCCGCGGATCGCCTCGCCGGCGCCCTTGGCCATCAGGTCGGACACCAGCGGCAGCACGATCTGGAAGTCCTTGCCGTTCACCTGCTTGTCGCGCATGCCGAACTGCATGGCCTGGGTGATCGAGTTTACGCCGTCGAAGCCGTAGTGGTTGAGCACCAGCACGTCGGCGCCCGAGTTCAGCACCGGGGTCAGGTACTGGCTGAAGTCGCCGGCATTGACCGGGGTACGGACCGGCGGCAGCGTCTTCCAGCCGAGCGCCTCGGTGGCGGCGATCATCGATTCTTCCTGGGTCCAGCCCCAGGTGTAGTCGGCGGTCAGGTGGTAGGCGACGCGGTCCTTGCCATAGGCATCGCCGAGGATCGGGCCGAGCGCGATGCCGGACTGGTAGGCGTTGAAGAAGTGGCGGAAACCGAAGCGCTTCTTGTCCTTGCCGGTGGTATCGTTGGAGTGCGTCAGGCCGGCCATGTAGATGATGCCTTTTTCCTGGCACAGGGCCTGCTCGGCGATGGCCACGCCGGACGACGAGGCGCCGCTGATCATCACGGCGCCGTCGCGCTCGATCATGCGGCGCGCAGTGTCGCGGCCGGCATCGGGCTTGGTCTGGTCGTCGCCGGTGACGTAGACGACCTTCTTGCCGAGGATGCCGCCGCCCGTCAGCGTCTTGGACGAGAAGGTCGGGATCATGCCGCCATCGCCCTCGCCATTGAGGTGCTCGACGGCGAGGAGGAAGGCGCGCTGCTGGTCGGCGCCTTCATCGGCGTAGGCGCCGGTCAACGGCATGACGAAGCCGAGCGTCACGGTGTCGCCGGTCGGGGCGTTGCAGAATTCCTGGGCGTAGGCGCCCTTCGAAAAGATCAGCGGCGAGACACCGGTCGCGAGGATGCCGGCGAGGCCGCCTTTCAGCACGCCACGGCGGCTGAAGCCCTTCAGATTGGTCATGTGGTCCTCCTCAAGTGCGGGGGACCGGTTCAATGCCGATTTCCTCACCGCGAGGCCGGTACGATGCGGCAGTGAGAAAAGCTCCGCAATATGCTGCTGTAATCATTGATTAATTCTGTAAATTATTGCTCTTTGACCTGTGTCATGCTGTAAACTCGTTGACACGGAGGGATTGGAATGCGGGCGCCGATCGGGTTGCGCATCAGTTCGCGGCGGCGAGCGCTGGGGATTTCGCAGGTGGCGCTGGCGCGGCAGGCGGGGATTTCAGCAAGCTATCTCAACCTCATAGAGAGCAACCGGCGGCAGGTCGGCGGGGCGCTGCTGCTCAGGCTGGCGCATGAGCTCGGGGTGGAGATCGGTGCGCTGTCCGGCGATGCCGAGCACCGGCTGATCGCCGAGGTCGAGGAGGCGCTGGCCGACCCGGTGCTGCAGTCGGCGGAACTCGGTCTTGCGGCGCGGGACCTCGTGGCGCAGCAGCCGGCGGCAGCGCTGGCGATCGCCCGGCTGCATCGCGCCTACCAGGGAGCGCAGTCGGTTGCCGATGACTATGCCGACCGGCTCCGCACCGATCCGCTATTGGCCGAGCTGCTACACCGGGTTTTGTCGGGAATCACCGCGGTGCGTTCGAGCGCGGAAATCCTCGAGGATGTCGCTGATCTCGACGAGGCGGAGCGGCGGCGGTTCGTCGGCTCGATCACGCGGGAGACGCGGGGGCTGACCGATGTGGCGCGCGGGCTGATCGGGCAGTTCGAGCAGGAGGCGAAAGGGCGGCGGACGCTGTCGCCGATGCGGGAGCTCGACGACCTGATCTTCGAGCGGGACAACTACTTCGGTGGCCTCGAGTCGGCGGCAGCTGAACTGCGAGGCGAAATCGAGCGAGCCGGGGCGTTCGGCGAGGCGACGCTGACCGAACTGCTGGAGCGTAGGTTCGGGGTGCGCGTGGTGCGGAGCAGCGGCCGGGAGCTCGATGCTGTCGGGTTTCCCGGGCAGTATCACTTCAACCCCCAGACGCGCGTGATGTGGTTCCAGACCAGCGCGATCGCCGCGACCCGGCAATTCCAGCTGACGCGGCTCTATGCGGAACTCGCCGCATCCGATGCGATCGAGCGGGAGGTGCTGGCGCCGGAGCTCGGATCGCCGGCCGCCCGGCGGCTGGGGTATCGGGCGCTGGGCTCGTATCTGGCCGGGGCCATCGTCTTCCCGTACGCGGAGTTTCTGGGCGAGGCGGAGCGGTTGCGCTACGACATCGAGGCGCTGCGGCAGAGCTATACGGCGAGCTTCGAGCAGGTGGCGCACCGGCTGGTGACGCTCAGGAAGCCCGGGGCGGCGGGCGTGCCGTTCGGTTTCCTGCGGTCGGACCCGGCGGGGCGGCTGACCAAGCATTTTCCCTTGCCGGGGTTGCCGATGCCGGGGGCGGGGCATGCGTGTCCGCTCTGGGCCATCTATGGGGCGTTCAGGACGCCGGAGGCGCTGGTGCGGCAGGTTGCGCAGTTCGCCGACGGCTCGCGCTACCTGTTCATCGCGCAGGCGCATGCCCGGCGGGTGGCCAACTTCGCCGAGCGGGGCGCCATCCACACCTCGGTGATGCTGGCCTGCGACGTGCTGCATGCCGACCGTACTGTCTACGCGACAGGGCTGGACCTCGCCGACCCGGGTGCGGATGTGCCGGTCGGTCCGGCATGCCGGCTCTGTCCGCGGCGCGATTGCCCAGACCGGCAGGAGGAGGCGCTGATGCCGGGCGGCCAGCCCGGCGCGGTGCGCGCGCCGCTGGTGCCGCGCCGTTTCGATATTGGCGAAGCCGGTTGAGTGTGCGTTAGTGTCGCAGAACGCCGATTGGGAGGTCGGCAGGAGGGGACATTGAGCGTGGACGTTCTCATTGCGGAGGATGAACCGAGCATTCTGGATTCGCTCGACTTCATCCTGAGGCGCGCCGGCTTTTCAATCGAATCGGTCACCGATGGCGACGCGGCGCTGGCCGCGATCCGGCGCGACCGGCCACGCCTCGTCGTGCTCGACGTGATGCTGCCCAAGCGCTCCGGCTTCGAGGTGCTCAAGCAGATTCGCGCCGATGCGGTGACGCACGACCTGCCGGTGATGATCCTCACCGCCAAGGGGCAGGCGCAGGACCGGCAGACCGCCGAAGACCTCGGGGCATCGAGCTTCATCACCAAGCCCTACGCCAATGCGGACGTGGTGGGCACCGTGAAGCGGTTGCTGGCGGAGGCGGCGGGGTAGGGCGATGGAGCGCCGGAAGCTGGTAAGTGCCGCCCTGGTGCTGACGCTCCTCGGGGCGCTGCTGTTCATGCCGCCGCTCGCCAGCGTCTTCCAGATCCACCGGCTGGTGCTCGGGGTGCCGGCCGAGGTGATCTACCTGTTCACGGTGTGGGTACTGCTGATCGTCGGAGCGTGGTGGCTCGGCAGCCGCCTGCCGCGCGAGAGCGAGGACGAGGGCTGATGCTCAGCGCCGACCTCGTTACCGCTACCGGCATCGCCTATGTCGGCCTGCTGTTCCTCATCGCCTATGTCTCGGACCGGCAGGCGCGGAAATCCAAGTCGAGCTTCCTGCGCTCGCCGTTCGTCTACACTCTGGCGATCTCGGTCTACTGCACCAGTTGGACCTTCTACGGGGCGGTGGGTTCGGCGGCCCGCAATGGGCTCGAATACCTGGCGATCTACCTCGGGCCGACACTGGTCTTCATCGGCTGGTGGTTCGTGCTCAGGCGGCTGGTGCGGATCAGCCACAACCAGCGCATCACCTCGATTGCCGACCTCCTGTCGTCGCGCTTCGGCAAGTCGAGCCGGCTGGCGGTGCTGGTGACAGTGATCGCGGTGATCGGCATTGCGCCCTACATCGCGCTGCAGCTCAAGGCAGTGACCTCGTCGATCCAGGCGATTTCCGGCGCCAGCGCGGCGCAGGGGACGCTGCGCGGGGTGGACGATGTCGGCCTCGCCTTCGGGGTCGCGGCCGGCATGGCGCTGTTCACGGTACTGTTCGGCACCCGCAACGTCGATGCCAAGGAGCAGCATCACGGCGTCGTCGCTGCCATCGCCTTCGAGGCGGTGGTGAAGCTCGCCGCGCTGATTGCGGTGGGGCTGTTCGTGGTGTTTGCCGGCGGCGGGCTCGAGGCCATCTTCTCGCGCGCCGAGGCGGCGGGGGTGGACATCTACTCGACCGGGACGTTCGATGACCGCTGGATCGCGATGAACGTGCTGTCGATCGCGGCGATCATCTGCCTGCCGCGGCAGTTCCAGATCACGGTGGTGGAGAACTCGGACGAGAACCACCTGCGCACGGCGGCCTGGGCCTTCCCCGGCTACCTGCTGCTGATGAGCCTGTTTACGCTGCCCATCGCGCTTTACGGCCTCACCAGCATGCCGGCGGGCGCCAATCCCGACATGTTCGTGCTGACGCTCCCGCTCGCCGCCGGGCAGGAGGGGTTGGCGCTGTTTGCCTTCATCGGCGGCTTCTCGTCGGCGACCTCGATGATCATCGTCGAGTCGATCGCGCTGTCGATCATGGTTTCGAACCACATCGTCATGCCGCTGGTGCTGCGCTTCACCCAGGGGCAGGGGGTGGGGGATGGGCGCGGGGTGAGCCAGTTGCTGCTGGCGTCGCGGCGGTTTTCGATCGCGCTGATCCTGTCGCTGGGTTTTGGCTATTTCTACCTGACGCGCGACAGCAACGCGCTGGCGCCGATCGGGCTCATCTCGTTCTGCGGCGTGGCGCAGTTCCTGCCGGCGATCATCGCGGCGCTGTTCTGGAAGGATGCATCGCTGAAGGCGGCGACTGCGGCGGTGGCGGTGGGTTTTGTGGTGTGGGCGTGGTCGAGCTTCATGCCGTCGTTCGAATCGGCGTCGCCGCTGGTGGCGCAACTGATGGCCGAGGGGCCGTGGGGTATCACCTGGCTGCGGCCGGAGGCGCTGTTCGGCGTCGCCGACATCGATCCGCTGGCGAACGCGGTGTTCTGGAGCCTGTTCCTCAATACGGCGACCCTGGTGGTCGTCTCGCTGTTCACCAGCCAGTCGGCGCTCGAGCGGGTACAGGCAACGCTGTTCGTCGACCTGTTTCGCCGGCAGGGGCCGGTCGGTACGCTGATGCGTGGATCGGCGGCGACAGGCGACCTGCAGTTCGTGGCGCAGCGGGTGCTCGGTATCGAGAAGGCGACGGCGCTGTTCGCCGGGGCGGGTGCGGCGGCCGGGACGCCGCAGTTCATCGACCGGCTGGAGCGCGAGCTCGCCGGTTCGATCGGGGCCGCCTCGGCGCATGTGATGATGAGCAAGGTGGTCGCGGGCAGCGCGGTGTCGCTCGAAGAAGTTCTGCAGATGGCCGACGAGACGCAGCAGGCGATCGAGTATTCGCAACAGCTCGAACGGACGTCTTCGGAACTACGCGACACGGCGCGGAAACTCGAGGAAGCCAACCGGCAGCTGCGCGAACTCGACAGCCAGAAGGACGAGTTCCTGTCGCAGGTGAGCCACGAGGTACGCACGCCGATGACCTCGATCCGCTCGTTCTCCGAAATCCTGCTCGGCGAGCAGCACCTGGAAGAGGCGGAGCGGCAGAAATTCGTGGCCACCATCCACAAGGAGAGCCTGCGACTGACCAAGCTGCTCGACCAGATTCTCGACCTCAACGCGCTGGAACGCGGCAAGGCAGCGTGGCGCAACGTGCCCACCGATGCCGAAGCGGTGCTCGACCAGGCAGTCGAGGTCTGTTCGGCGTTGGCGCGGCAGCGGCAGATGCGGCTGGTGGTCGACAAGCAGGGCGAGGGAGCCAGCATCGATGCGGATGCAGACCGGCTGAGCCAGGTGCTGATCAACCTCATCTCCAACGCCATCAAGTACAACGACGCGCCGGAACCGCTGGTGGAGGTGCGCTCTCGCCGGTCGCGCCGGCACTACATCGTCGAGGTGGCCGACAATGGCCCCGGCATCGCGCGCGACGAACGCACGCTGGTGTTCGAGAAGTTTTCGCGCGGCGCGACAGGCACAACCGCTGCACCCGGCGCGGGGCTGGGTCTCGCCATCTCGCGGCAGATCATCACTCACATGAACGGCAGGCTGGAACTGGTGCCGGCGCGGGGGCGCGGTGCCTGCTTCCGGATCACCCTGCCGCTATCGGGAGCGGCAGCATTGGCGGAGTAGACTGCCACCAAAGCGCTGATCGACGCCGCCGGATTTCCATCCTATGTCATGCCACCGTCATTGCTGAGTTTCCGTTTGACCATGCCCACTGCTTCCATGTCCGGCGACGCCCTGCTGGCGCAACTGCGCAGCTTTGTCGGGGACAAACACGTGCATACCGACCCGCGCGCCAACCGCCGCTGGCGCAAGGGCTATCGCTACGGCGAGGGCAAGGTGCTGGCGGTGGTGCGACCGGGCACGCTGCTGGAGCAGTGGCGGGCATTTAAGGCGTGCATCGAGGCGGGCCGCATCGTCATCATGCAGGGGGCCAATACCGGGCTCAACGGCGGCTCGACGCCATTCGGCGACGACTATGACCGCGAAGTGGTGCTGATCAACACCATGCGGATCAACCGCATCGACCTGCTCAAGGGCGGCGAGCAGGTGCTGGCGCTGGCGGGATCGACGCTGCATGCGCTCGAAAAGCTGATCCGGCCGCTTGGGCGCGAACCGCATTCGGTGATCGGTTCGACGACGATCGGCGCGTCGGTGGTCGGCGGGGTGTGCAACAATTCGGGTGGCGCGCTGATCCGGCGCGGGCCGGCGTTCACGCAACTGGCGCTTTATGCGGCGGTCGGGGCGGATGGCAGCGTGTCGCTGGTCAACCATCTGGGCATCGAGCTCGGCAACGACCCCGAGGAGATTTTGGCGCGGCTCGACACCGGCAGGTACAGCGAAGCCGATGTCTGGCACGACACCGGCAAGCTGGCGTCGGACCCGGATTACTCGACGCTGATCCGGCAGGTGGATGCGCCCGGACCGGCGCGGTTCAACAACGATCCGCGGCTGCTGTTCGAGGCGGCGGGCAGCGCGGGCAAGCTCTGCGTGTTTGCGGTGCGGCTCGATACCTTCCCCAGTTCCGGGCCGTCGAGGGTGTTCTATATCGGCTCCAACGATTTCATGGAGCTGACCGACATCCGCCGGCACATCCTCAGCTCGTTCAAGACGCTGCCGATGGCGGGCGAGTACCTGCATCGGGACGCCTACGACATCGCCGAGAAGTACGGCAAGGACCTGTATCTACTGATCAAATACGCGGGCACCGAGCGGATTCCGCAGGCGTTCGCGCTGAAGAGCAAGTTCGATGCGATCACCGGGCGGCTGGGGCTTGGCACCAACCTGTCGGACAAGATCCTGCAGGTGATCGGCAAGCTGCTGCCGGGCCACCTGCCCAAGCGGATGAACGCGTTCCGCGACAAGTACCAGCACCACCTGCTGCTGCGGGTGGATGGCGCGGGAATCGAGGAGGCGCGGGCGTATCTGGGCTCGATCTTCCCGTCGGCGACCGGCGATTTCTTCGAGGCGGACGACGAGGAGGCGCTCGCCGCGTTCCGCAACCGCTATGCGATCGGCGGCGGCTCGGTGCGCTATCGCGCCGTGCATTCGGACACCGTCGAAAACATCGTGGCGCTGGATCTGGCGCTGCCGCGCAACACCATCGACTGGCGCGAGACGCTGCCCGAGGGAATCGAGGAGCAGATCGAGCGGCGCATCCCGTGCGGGCACTTCATGTGCCAGGTGTTCCACTACGATTACGCGGTCAAGAAGGGCACGAACTGGCTCGATATCGAGCACAAGATCATCGCCCACCTCAACGGCCGCGGCATCGAGTTCCCGTCCGAGCACAATGTCGGGCACCTCTATACCGCCAAACCCGTGCTGGCCGACTTCTACCGCTCGCTCGACCCGACGAACGCGATGAACCCGGGGATCGGGCAGACGTCGAAGCTCAAGGATTGGGCATAGGGCGTTCTGGTCGTTATCAAGCAGCGACCCCGACGTGTCATCCCTGCGAAAGCAGGGACCCACGCTATCACCTGCGCAGGTTTCGACTTGGGTCCCTGCTTTCGCAGGGATGACAGCGTTGGGGAACGGACACCGGCACTGGCCAACCTAAGCGCGTGCGGCTTTAACGCTCTGGCCTGATCAGGCATTCGCTGCCGATCGGCGTGAAGCTGAGGCTGAGGAAGGCGCGGAGGGAGCGGGCGTTGCCGGGGGAGACGGCGGCGAAGAGGAGTTCGCCGGCCGGCGTGAGGTTCACCGCTTCGGCGATCAGCGCGGTGCCGTGGCCCAGGTTGTGGCTCGAGGCTTCGACACTCAGTTCGCGGCGGCCGGCGAGGCCGGCGCCGATGGTGATGAGGCCGCGCTCGTCGCCATAGACCACGACATCGGAGCGATACTGGCGGGCGTATGTTACGCGCGGGTGGTCGTCGAGGTCGGTGCGGACGGGCAGGGCGGGTTTGCCGGTGCCGCGGGCGACCAGCATCACGTCGATGACGCCGGTGGAGCCGGTAGGGCCGGCGAGCCAGCGCAGGAAGTCAGGCGACATCGAGGTGCCATAGCCGTCGGGCCCCTGCGCCATGACCTCGTCCGCCGTGCGGGCGGTGGCGACGACCGCGTGGCCGGTGAAGGCGACCGAGCATTCCCATCCGCCCGCCAGCGGCGGCAGCACGGTGACGCCACCATCGACCGGCGGGAAGCGGCCCTCGGCGGCGTCGGTCAGGAAATCGAGGAGCGGGTGGCGCATCGGGTGTTCTATCCGGTTGGAGAACCTGCGATATAGGCGACCGCCATGAAAGTCACCCCACCCCGCTCCATCGCCGATTTCATCGATCTCAGGCACCGGCTGCACGCCGCGCCGGAGCTCAGTTCGGAGGAGTTCGCGACCAGTGCGCTGGTGGCCGAACTGCTCGCGGGCTGGGGCTATGAGGTGGCGACGGGCGTCGGCGGTACCGGTGTCGTCGCGACGCTGCGGAACGGGGTGGGCGAGCGGAGCATCGGGCTGCGCGCCGACATGGATGCGCTGCCGATCGCCGAGGCGACGGGGCTGCCCTATGCCAGCGGCAAGGCGGGGGTGATGCATGCCTGCGGGCATGACGGGCACACGACCATCCTCTTGGCGGCGGCGAAGCATCTGGCCGAGACGCGCAATTTCTCCGGCACCGTGCGGCTGATCTTCCAGCCGGCCGAGGAGATCGGCGGCGCCGTGCAGATGCTGGCGGACGGGCTGTTCGAGCGGTTTCCGGTCAATGCGGTGTTCGGGCTGCACAACTGGCCGGGCGTTCCCGTGGGCGAGTTCCGCTTCATCGACGGGCCGGCGATGGCGGCGGTAGACCTCGTGATCATCACCGTGCACGGCAAGGGCGGCCATGGGGCGAAGCCGCAGGATGCGGTGGACCCCATCGTCGCCGCCTCGGCGCTGGTGCTGGCGCTACAATCGATCGTATCGCGCAATGTCGATCCGCTGGAGACAGCGGTGTTCACCGTGGGGTCGATCCATGGCGGGACGATGCCGACAGTGATCCCCGACAGCGTGGAGTTGCAGGCGACGGTGCGGACGTTTTCTCCGGCGGTGCGGGATACGATCAGGGCGCGGATCAAGGTGCTGGCCGAGGCGACCGCGGCGGCCTATGGCGCGACGGCGGAGGTGTACCATCCGGTGGGGTTTCCGGCGGTGCACAACCACCCCGACGAGACGGCATTCGCCCGGCAGGTGGCGGTGCGGCATTTCGGGGCGGAGCGGGTGGGGGAGCTGAAGCCGCTGCTGGTCAGCGAGGACTTCGCCTTCATGCTCGAGAAGCAGCGCGGCAGCTACTTCTTCGTCGGCAACGGGCCAAGCGCGGACCTGCACAGCCCGCGCTACGATTTCAACGATGCGGTGATCGAGCCGGCGTCGCGCTACTGGGTGGCGCTGGTCGAGGATTATCTCAGCGCGAACGGGTGAGCTTCGACTGGGTCACCAAGGAGTACGGTTCCCCGACGTGTCATCCCGGCGAAGGCCGGGATCCAGCCTGAGCGGTAGCCGCTCGGGTGCTGCGGTTGAATGCGCTCAGGATGGGCCCCGGCCTACGCCGGGGTGACAGCGTGTGTTGGCAACTCGTGCCCTGAAGCGTTCCGTCACACCAGCGCGGCCAGCCGGCCGGACTCGATGATCCGCTGCAGGAACTTCTGCGTGCGCGGGTTCTCGGGCTTCGAGAACAGCTCGCGGGGCGCACCCTGCTCGATGATGCGGCCGCCATCGAGGAAGCACACGCGATCCGCCACATCCCGCGCGAAGGCCATTTCGTGGGTGACGATGACCATGGTCATGCCGGTCTGCTTGAGGTCATGGATGATCTTCAGCACTTCGCCGATCAGCTCGGGGTCGAGCGCCGCGGTTACTTCGTCGAGCAGCAGCACTTCCGGCTCAGTAGCAAGCGAGCGGACGATGGCGACGCGCTGCTGCTGGCCGCCGGAGAGCTGCTCGGGATAGGATTTGGCGTACTGGCCGAGGCCGAACAGGTCGAGCAGCTTCATCGCGGCGGCTTCGGCCTCGGCGCGCGGCCGGCCGTGGACCTTGATCGGGGCGAGCGTGATGTTTCCGAGCACGCTCATCGTGGGGAACAGGTTGTAGGCCTGAAAGACGATGCCGACTTTCTTGTAGAGGCCGGTGCGGCCAAAACTCTCGTCGTAGATATCGACGCCATCGATGCGGATGCTGCCCTCGTCGAACTCGGTGAGGCCGTTGATGCAGCGCAGCAGGGTCGACTTGCCGGAGCCTGAGGCGCCGATCAGGCAGACTACTTCATGGTCGGAGACCGACAGGTCGATCTGGTCCAGCACTTGGCGCTCGCCGTAGAACTTGGTGAGCTTTTCGATTTCCACGCGATGCATTCTAGAGGGCACCCTGGAGGCGGCGCTGGCGGTCCTTGCGCTGCAGGTGGTCGGTCAGGCGCGCCAGCGGAATGGTGGCGAGCAGGAACAGGATCGCGGCGACGACGAGCGAGGAATAGTTGAAGGTGCGGGCAGTGTAGATCTGCGCTTCGCGCACCGCGTCGCGGACGCCGAGGACGGAGAGCAGCGCCACGTCCTTCTGCAGCGCGACGACGAGGTTCAGCATGGCCGGCACGACGTTGCGCAAGGCCTGCGGCAGGATGGCGTAGCGCAGGGTCTGCCACTGGGTAAGGCCGAGCGACTTGGCGGCCATGCTCTGCCCCTCGTGCACCGCCTCGATGCCGGAGCGATAGACCTCGGTGGCGTAGGCCGAATAGCTGAGGATGAGCGCGACACCGCCCCAGAACAGGCCCTCGCGCGGCAGGCCGGGCAGGTTCAGCGCCGGAATGCCGAAGCCTAACAGCAGCACAAGCAGCAGGGCCGGCAGGCCACGGAACAGGTCGACATAGACGATGGCGAAGACGCGCAGCGGTGCGAACCAGGGTCCGCTCATGGCGCGGAAGATGGCGAGGATCAACGCCCAGATGCCGATGCAGACGAGGCTGACCAGCCAGATCTGGAGGGAAACAAGGAAGCCGCGGGCAACGCCCGGCGCCGCTTCCACCATGGCCTCGATGGAAAAGAACTGCAGCTGGATGCGCGGCCATTGCGGGGCCGAGCCAACGAACCAGGCGATGGAGCCGAAGACCACGACCACGCTCGCCAAACTAATAAGGACCGGCGTGAGCCGGTCCTTGAGTGCGATCTTTCGGCGTCCCTTGCCGGGTCGTCGTGTCATTCGGCGATCACCGGGATATCCGGGTCGGCGACGAGGTACTTGGTGACCAGTTCTTCGATCGTGCCCTTGGCCTTGACGGCGGCGAGACCCTCGTTGATCCACGGCACGATCGGGTTGTCGAAAGCGAACAGCAGGCCGAGGCCCTCGTCGCTCGGGTCCTTCGGCAGCAGCGCGGTGATCTTGGCTTCCGGCACTTGGCAGCAGGTGGCGTAGAGCGCGGTCGGCAGCGCGGCGATGGTGGCGTCGATCTGGCCACCCTGGAGGGCCTGGAACACACCGGCCTGGTCGTCGTAGACAGCGGCGTTGTCGATGCCGAGCACGTTGGTCACGTAGTCGAAATCGGTGGTGCCGACGGCGACGCCCCAGCGGGCGGCCTTCAGATCGGCGAACGACTTGGCGTTCGCGACGTCCGAGGTCGGCAGCGCGATCACGGCCTTGTCGGACTGGTAGTAGACGTCGGAGAAGGTGGCGACCTTGGCGCGATCCGGGGTCACCGAGATCTGCTGGATCGAGAAGTCGTAGGCCTTCGGGCCCGGCGCGATGGCGCCGTCGAAGGTCACATCGACCCAGACCACGTCTTCCTTGGCAAAGCCGAGTTCGGCGGCGAGCGCATAGACCAGCGCTGCCTCGAAGCCCTCACCGGCCTCCGGGTTGTTGTCGAGCACCCACGGTGGATAGCTCGGCTCGGAGGTCGAGACGGTCAGCTTGCCCGGCGTGAACAGGCGCGGGTCGTTCGGGGTCTTCTCCTGCGCGAAGGCAGGCATGACCATCGCGATCGCCGCCAGAAGCGCGACCACGAATACGTTGTGCTTGTTAGCCATTCATCACTCTCATCATTCCCGCCCGGCGGCATGCGGAAATGCTCCGCTCGCCGAGCCCCGCAACGGAATTTAGCGACAATCGGTGAGAGCGCCAGTCATAGAATTGCAAAAATGCTCTGTCGTGGAAACGTTCGTTGCCGCAGGCGATGCGCTGGTGCGACGTCCTCACGATCTGTCGGTTGGCGTCAGGCCCGCGTGGTTGGCGAACCGACGTTCGAACTCGCACTGTGTCAGTGCAAACCAGCATGACTAACCCTTCTGCAACGCGCGTTGGAGGAGCGCGGTTGAATAGAATTCGTACGAGGCCGCCTTGTCCGGGAAATCGATCAGATGAACGGTGAAGCGGCAGGGAACTCCATTTTCGGGCAGGTTATCGGCGAAAAAGGATGAGTACGCCTCGGCATAGGCTTTCCGAAGGCGATCCTGCTCGGCGGCATATCCGGCGGGGTCGGCGAGGATGTTCGGGGTCTTCGGTTGGGCACCGAACGCGTGCATCTCTACGAAATCGATATCCCGCAAGGACGAGCAGATCCCGGCGTCGACCAGCCACTTCTCCCAGCACCTGAAAACCAGTGCGACTTCCTGATGGGGATCCATCGACACGAGTTTGTCGAGCCCCAACACGCCCTTCGCCGAGTAGCCACCCGTCAGACCAGCGAAGTGAATCTTGAGGTCGCCATCCGCCTGTTCCTCGGTGACCAGCGCAGAGAGGACAGGTCGATCGCCTTCATAGTAATAGGTGAGTTTGCCCCGTTTCCGGACATTGAAGGCCATCGGTAACTTTCCTCGAGACTTGATTAGCTTGTCAGAACTTGGCGCAAGCGAGCAGAGACGATATCGGCCTCTTCGCGCGTCAGCGTCTGCGGATTCAGGGCTATGGCGTTCGGTTCATCGGCTAGTACGCCGACCTCGATCCAGACATCGCCGTTCCTGAGTTCGTCAATGACCTGGTCGCGCGTCTTCCTGAATCCGGCATCGAGACGAACGATCGTGCGAGCGTGAGGTTGGCCGGCCTCGCTGGGGAAGCCGCGTTCCGCCGTCACTCCGGCGATTCCGGCGAGCCCTCCGATCCAGTTCTGGACGACGGTTTCGTAACCCTCGAGGATCGCGGCCTCGTTCTGATCCAGCGTGTACTGGACGGCGGCGAGCATTCCGGCGAGTTCTTCCTTTCCGACTTTCAGCGGTCGGCCGATGCCCTGCGTTGGCGATGACAGTCGGCGGCAACCTGCGATCAGTTCCCTGGTCCCAAGCACCAGGCCGGCGGATTGCGGCCCACGGATACCTTTGCCGCCACTGAAGACCACACCGTCGCAGCCGAGGACCTTCGTGTAGTGCCAGAGATTCGAAACCGGTGGAATCTGGGCAGCGGCGTCCACCAGAACCGGGACGCGGTGCTTCCTGGCGATCGCGATGACATCCTCGATCGGCGGAGATTTCGCTGCCAGCGCACCAGCAAACCAGACCAGGCAAGCGGTGCGCCCGGTTATGGCCGCCTCGAACGATTCGAGGGTGTCGCCGCACTCAACGACAGAGGCGCCGGTCTGGGCAATCGCGAAGTCGTAGCCGTTGCGCTGCGACGTGAAAACGATGGCTTCGTTCCTGGTGATGCCCTTGAGCATTGGATATGCCATCGGAGCGGGTTGGTTCGGCGCTGCCATAAAGGTCGCGACCGCGAGCACGATGCCACCTGCTGCACCTGAGGAAACGAATGCAGCCTCATTCCGGGTGAGCTCTGCGATACGGTCGCCGACCCGCGTTTGAAGGAGTGGCAGATCGATAAACGAGCCAGCGGCCGCATGCATTGCCTCGAGGACGTTCCCGGGCATGCGCGATCCACCCAGCTTGGTGAGTGTTGCTGACGCGTTGATGATCGGCTTGATGCCGAGGTCTTCGTAGATACTCACCCGCAGAGCTCCTCGCGAATTGCGAACAAATTTGTTGGGCGTGAGCCTACCCAATCCGGACGGCTGCTGCATTCACCGATTCTGCCGATACAGGTTCGAGCGATGACGGTGATGGAGGCCAGCGACGCGATCAGCAACGCACCTACCTCCGTCACAAAACATCCATTGACGGCGCCCCGGCTCGGGCGTATCTCCCGGCTCAGGACACCTTGCCCTAACGCAAGGCTTTCGACCTGGGAGGGTCGCCATGGCTGATATGCTCACTGCGCCGGCAGTTAAACCGGCTAACCCCAATTTTTCGTCGGGCCCCTGTGCCAAGCGTCCTGGCTGGACGGTGGAAGTGCTTGCCAACGCGCTCGTTGGCCGCTCGCACCGGGCCAAGCCGGCCAAGGCGCGGATCGAGAAGGCCATCCAGCTCACCCGTGAGTTGCTGGAAGTGCCCGCCGACTACCTGATCGGCATCGTGCCCGCGTCCGATACCGGCGCCGTCGAGATGGCGATGTGGTCGATGCTGGGCGCCCGCGGCGTCGACATGCTGGCCTGGGAGTCGTTCGGCGAAGGCTGGGTCACCGATGTGGTCAAGCAGCTGAAGCTGCAGAACGTGCGCACGCTCACTGCTCCCTATGGCGAGCTGCCGGACCTTTCGACGGTCGATTTCAACAACGATGTCGTCTTCACCTGGAACGGCACCACCTCGGGTGTCCGCGTGCCGAACGCCGACTGGATCCCGGCGGACCGGGCCGGGCTGACCATTTGCGACGCGACATCGGCGGCGTTCGCGCAGAACCTCGACTTTTCGAAGCTCGATGTCGTGACCTTCTCCTGGCAGAAGGCGCTCGGCGGTGAAGCCGCGCACGGCATCCTGATCCTCAGCCCGCGCGCCGTCGAGCGGCTCGAGACGTTCAAGCCGGACCGGCCGCTGCCGAAGATATTCCGCATGACCAAGGGCGGCAAGCTCATGGCCGATATCTTCGAGGGCGCTACCATCAACACCGTGTCGATGCTGTGCATCGAGGATGCGGTGGATGCGATGGAGTGGGGTAAGACCGTCGGCGGGCTCAAGGGCATGCAGGCGCGCGCCGATGCCAACGCCAAGGTGCTGGTCGACTGGGTGGCGAAGTCCGACTGGGCGGCGTTCCTCGCCAGGAACGATGCCGAGCGGTCGAACACCTCGATGTGCCTCGTGATCAAGGACCCGGCGATCACCGCTTTGTCCGACGACGCACAGGCGGCGTTCGCCAAGGCGATCGTCTCGCGGCTCGACAAGGCCGGCGTCGCCTACGACATCGGCGGCTATCGCGATGCGCCGACCGGCCTCCGCATCTGGACCGGCTCGACCGTCGACACGGCGAACGTCGAAGCGCTGGTGCCATGGCTCGACTATGCCTTCGCCGCAGAAAAGGCCGCGCTCGCCAAGGCCGCCGCCTAAGCCTCTTTATTCTGGCCGCCCGGTTGCGGGCGGCCAACTTCCCCAATTCACGCGGTCCGCGGTGAAGCCCGGAGCCGCCACATCATGGAGGGCGCCATGCCCAGGGTTCTCGTTTCGGACAAGCTGTCGAAGACTGCCGTCCAGATCTTCAAGGACAACAATATCGACGTCGACTACCTGCCGGATCTCGGCAAGGACAAGGAGAAACTGCTCGAGGTGATCGGGCAGTATGATGGCCTCGCCATCCGCTCGGCGACCAAGGTCACCGACAAGATCCTCGCTGCGGCGAAGAACCTGAAGGTGATCGGCCGGGCCGGCATCGGCGTCGACAATGTCGATATTCCGGCGGCCACCAAGGCCGGCATCATCGTGATGAACACGCCCTTCGGCAACTCGATCACCACGGCCGAGCATGCCATCGCCATGATGTTCGCGCTGGCCCGGCAGCTGCCGGAAGCGGACCTCTCGACCAAGGCGTCGAAGTGGGAGAAGAACCGCTTCATGGGCGTCGAGGTCACCAACAAGGTGCTCGGGCTGATCGGGGCGGGCAATATCGGCTCGATCGTTGCCGACCGGGCGCTGGGCCTGAAGATGAAGGTCGTGGCCTACGACCCGTTCCTCACGCCGGAGCGCGCCCAGACGATGGGCGTCGAAAAGGTGGAGCTGGACGAACTGTTCAAGCGCGCCGACTTCATCACGCTGCACACGCCGCTGATCGATGCGACCCGCAACATCATCAATGCCGACGCATTGGCGAAGATGAAGGACGGCGTCCGCATCATCAACTGCGCCCGCGGCGGGCTGGTCGATGAGGCCGCGCTCTACGAGGCCCTGAAGTCGGGCAAGGTGGCAGGCGCGGCGTTCGACGTGTTCGTCGAGGAGCCGGCGCAGAACAACCCGCTGTTCGAACTCGCCAACTTCATCGCGACGCCGCACCTCGGCGCTTCGACGACCGAAGCGCAGGAGAACGTGGCGCTGCAGGTGGCCGAGCAGATTTCGGCCTATCTCAACACCGGCGAGATCGCTAACGCGCTGAACTTTCCGTCGATCTCGGCCGAGGAAGCGCCGCGGCTGACGCCGTGGGTGAAGCTTGCCGAAATGCTCGGTGGGTTCGCCGGCCAGCTGACCGAAGACCCGATCACCGGCATCAAGCTCGAGTATGAGGGCAACGTCGCGCTGCTCAACACCAAGCCGATGACGGCGGCGGCGGTGAACGGCGTGCTGAAGCCGCAGATGCCGACGGTCAACATGGTCTCGGCGCCGCAGATCGCCAAGGATCGCGGCATCAATGTCGAGGTTACCACCCGCGACCAGCAGGGCGCCTACGAGGGCTATATCCGCCTGACGGTGACGACCGGGAAGATGGAGCGTTCGGTGGCCGGCACCATCTTCGGCAACGGCAAGCAGCGCATCATCCAGGTGAAGAACATCAACATGGAGGCCGAACTGACGCCGCTGATGCTCTACGTCACCAACGAGGACAAGCCGGGCCATATCGGCCGGCTGGGCACGCTGCTGGGCAACCTCGGCGTCAACATCGCCAACTTCAACCTCGGCCGCGCCGAGGTGGGCGGCGACGCCATCGCGCTGCTGTCGATCGATGGCACGGTGGGTGAAGCGCAGCTGCGGGAAATCGCGGCACTTCCCGGGGTCAAGCAGGCCAAGTCACTGGCGTTCTAGGCGCTCCACGGCGGACTAGATTGAGGCCTGGCCTAGCGCCCGGCCTTTCATTGTCAACCCGGCTGGCCGCTGACTGCGACGCGGCGTGCGCTCCATTCGGCAAGCACGATGCCGGTGGCGACGAGGGCGGCGGCGAGGAGGTGGAAGCCTTCCAGCGCTTCGCCCAGCACGATCACCGAGCCGATCGTGCCGAACAGCGGGATCAGGTTGACGAACAGGCTGGCGCGGTTGGAGCCGATTAGTTCGACACCGCGAACATAGAAGATCTGCGACAGGATCGAGGGGAAGATGATCGTGTAGGCGACGATCAGCCAGCCCTGCGTGTCGATGGCAGCGAGGTCGGAGACGAAGGCTGCCGGGCCGGGGCCGATGCTGGCCTGATAGGCGAAGGCGGCGATGATGGCGCCGATGAAGGTCGCGACCATGAAGCTCAGCCAGTTGGTCTGTGGCCGCCAGCGCAGGGCGATCGAGTAGGCGGCGTAGACGAAGCAGGCGATGATCACCAGCGCGTCGCCAAAGTTCACCTCGAGCTTGAGGATGCGGCCGAGGTCGCCGTGGGTGGCGATCAGCGCCACGCCGCCGATGGTGACCGCGACGCCAACGAGCTGCAGCGGGTGCACCTTCAGGCGGAACAGGGTGAAGTTCAGCAGCAGGACGAAGATGTTGACTGCGACCTGCTCCAGCGAGGCGTTGACGCCCGAGGTGTAGTGGGCGGCGATGTACATCAGCATGTTGAAGCTGGTGAAGCCGACGGCGCCGTAGAGCAGGTAGAGCCACCAGCGGGTGCGGATCACCGGCCAGTCGCGCTGCAGCGGACGGATGGCGAAGGGCAGCACCAGGATCAGGGCGCCCACCCAGCGCAGGATGGTGAGCGAGTAGGCGTCGATATGGCCGACGGCCAGCTTGGCGGCGACCGTATTGCCACCCCAGAACAGGTTGCAGACGATCAGGATGAGATAGGGCCGGCTCATCACCGCGTCGAAGGCACGGGAGAGCGGCGAAGCGCTGGTACTGGGCATCGGTCGGTAATGTGACGCGGGGCCAGGAAGCGGCTCCGCGTCAGCGTTATTGTCCCATTCGGCTCGCGATGCCAGCCCGATCAGGCTGCCGGCGCGATATTGGTGTTGAGCCGGAACAGGTTCTCGGGGTCGTAGCGGTGCTTGATGCGGGCCAGCCGCTCGCGCGTGGCCGATGGATAGGCCGCCTCGCCGGCCGCCGCTTCGTCTGCGCCAAGGAAGTTGACGTAGGTCCCGTTGCCAGCCGGAACGACGGACGAGAGCGCCTCGGCGACCCACCGCTCCTGCGCCGCGACCACCTCCGGTCCGCCGCCATACATGGCAAGGAAGGTGACCATGAAGCGGCTGTCCCGGTGGGCGAAAGCGGTGGCCTCGTTGCCGATGGTCGAGGAGGCGCCGCCGAGGACACGGATCTGCGACATGCTCATCGGCGCCGTGCACGACTGCGCGGCGGTTACCAGGGCGCGTGCCTCGTCGAGACCGAAGCGGCTGGTAAAGCCGGAGCGGACGGCCACCATGGCTCGCATCTCGGGCGGCGGATCGAGCATGTAGAGGCTCGAGTAGGGCCCGGTCTGGATCATGTCGGCAAGCGGCGTGGCCAGCGCGCGGAAGGGGGCGAGGGCACGCTGCGCGTCCGCGGGATCGCCAGCGTAGGCCATCATCGCCACAAAGGCGAGTTGGCCATGCGCCTCCGCCGGAATGGCCGGAATTGGTGGCAGCGGCAGCACCATTGCGATGGCGGTCAGCTCGTTCGGCGCGGCGTCGGCGAGTGCAGCGAAGCCGGCAATGACCTCGGGCGTCGGCGGGAAGACCAGCGGGCCGCCGGTGAAGGACGGCAGCGGTTGCAGCCGATACTTGAAGCGGGTGACGACGCCGAAATTGCCGCCGCCGCCGCGCAGGGCCCAGAACAGGTCGGCGTGGTGGTGCTCGTCCGCGACCAGGATGTCTCCGGTGGCAGTAACGATCTCGACGGCGAGCAGCGAGTCGATGGTCAGGCCGTGCTTGCGCGCTAGGTAGCCGATGCCGCCGCCCAGCGTCAGGCCGGCAATGCCGACCGAGGCGGAATCGCCGAAGCCGACGATCAGGCCATGCTGCTCGACCGCGTGCGTCACTTCCCCGGCCGTCATGCCGGCGCCGGCCCAGGCCGTCTGCCCGGTGACGTCGATGTCGATGCGGTTGAGGTCGCGGACGTCGATCACCAGCGCGCCGTCGGCGACGCCGAAGCCGCCGGTGCTGTGACCGCCCGAACGGATGGCGACTGGCAGGTCGGTCGCCTGCGCGAAGTTGAGCACGGCGGCGATGTCGGCGGCATTGGCGACGCGGATGATGGCGGCGGGCCGCCGATCGAACTGCGCCAGTGCAACCATGCGCACCGAGTCGTAGTCGGGGTGGTGTGGAGTGATGACGCGGCCGCGGATCATCGCGCCCAGCATCTCGATCTGATCTTCAATAGGAAAACGCTTGTCCATTATCGTGGTGTCCTGGAACGCCCCCCAGGCGGCGCGGCTTTTGCGTCCGTCGTGCTGAACCGCGACTGAACGTCCCAGTCAGAAATGGTGGAATTGCCACTTGAGCACCTCTGCGCATTTGTCATCGCCGCCCGACTGGCGTATGGGACATCCGCAATTGCTGGTGCTTGGCGCCGGTGTTGCCCTTCTTTGCAATCGAGCGCGGGCTGCGGGGCCGGCGCTCCCGGATGGGGCTTTACGCGTAAATGGCAAATGTGATCGTCGTCGGCAGCCAGTGGGGTGACGAAGGCAAGGGCAAGATCGTCGACTGGCTTTCGGAGCGGGCCGACGTGGTGGTGCGCTACCAGGGCGGCCACAATGCCGGCCATACGCTGGTGATCGACGGGGTGAGCTACAAGCTGGCGCTGCTGCCCTCGGGGCTCGTGCGCGGCAAGCTCAGCGTGATCGGCAACGGCGTCGTCGTCGATCCGCACCACTTTGTGGCCGAGGTCGAGAAGCTGACGGCGCAGGGGGTGACGATCACCCCCGATATCCTCAAGATCGCCGACAACGCGCCGCTGATCCTGTCGCTGCACCGCGAACTCGACGCAGTGCGCGAGGACGCCAGTTCGGGGCTGAAGATCGGCACCACCAAGCGTGGCATCGGCCCGGCCTACGAGGACAAGGTCGGCCGTCGCGCCATCCGCGTCTGCGACCTGTCCGAGCTCGAAACCCTCATGCCGAAGATCGAACGGCTGCTCTCTCACCACAACGCACTGCGGCGCGGCATGGGCCTGGCCGAGATCAGCGCCCAGTCGATTTACGACGAACTGGCCGCGGTGGCCGACAAGATCCAGCCCTACGTCGCCCGGGTGTGGGACCTGCTCGACGGCCATCGCAAGGGCGGCTCGCGCATCCTGTTCGAGGGCGCGCAGGGCGCCTTGCTCGACAACGACCACGGCACCTATCCGTTCGTCACCTCTTCGAACACCGTCGCGGGGCAGGCGGCGGCCGGCTCGGGCCTCGGACCGACGGCGATCGGCTACACGCTGGGCATCACCAAGGCCTACACGACGCGAGTCGGGGAGGGGCCGTTCCCGTGCGAGCTGTTCGACGATATCGGCCGCCACCTCTCGACGGTGGGCAAGGAAGTGGGCGTAAACACCGGCCGGCCACGCCGTTGCGGGTGGTTCGATTCGGTCCTCGTGCGCCAAACCGTGAAAACGTCGGGGATAAACGGCATTGCGCTGACGAAACTGGATGTTCTCGACGGCCTCAAAGAGATCAAAGTTTGCGTCGGGTATGAACTCGACGGTCAAAAAATTGACTACTTGCCCGCCTCAATGGGAGCACAAGCCGCTGTTAAGCCGATTTACGAGACCCTCGAGGGGTGGTCGGAGACGACGGCAGGGGCAAGAAGCTGGTCCGAACTTCCGGCACAGGCGGTAAAGTACGTCAGGTACATCGAGGAGCTGATCGGCGCGCCGGTTGCCATGTTGTCAACGAGCCCCGAGCGCCTGGATACCATACTGGTGCAGGACCCGTTCCAAGACTGAGTTTTTTTGCTATAATGGCTCCAAATCACGGATATCGTGTAACGAATGGCGGACTACAAAGAGCTGTTACGTAGGGCGGTCGAAGCTCTGCCCGAGAACAACGGCGCCGCGCGCCGCGCGGTCTACGAGAAGGCGCGTGCCGCCCTCGTCGGACAGCTGCGCGCCATCAATCCGCCCCTCGCTGCCCGAGACATCACCGCGCACCGTCTCCAGCTCGAGGACTGCATTCGCCAGGTCGAGCAGGAAGCCAGCGAGGCCGTGATCGCCGGGCTTGGCTCGTCGAAGGAAGAGGCGCCGCCGCCGCCGCCCGTGTACTTCGAACCGCCGGCCAAGAAGGCGCCCACCTCGGTGGCGCGTCCGGTGGCGAAGACCGTGACGGGCGGTGCCGTGAAGGAGCCGCCGAAGCCGCTGCCGCCGGGCGGCAGCATCGAGGAAATCATCGCCGCGGCCAATGCCGAGCCCGAAGCGGCGCAGGTCGAGGCCAAGCGCTCGATGGTGCGGACCGAAGGCAAGCCGATGGGCAAGCCGGTGCCCAAGCTGGTGCCGGGGACCCCGGCACGGACACAGATCGCGCCACCGCGCGCGGCGGCGCCGCCACCCACGCCGATCTTCGATGAACCCGAACTCGAGGAGGAGCTTCCGGCTCCCCCGACCGCGGCACAGCCGCGTCCGATGGCCAAGACCGGCCGGCCGTTGCCATCGATCGTCGCCCGGGCCGAAGCGGCCAAGAGCCGGACCGGCTCGGCAGCCTTTGGCGCGCCGATCGGCGGCGCGTCGCGTGGACCGGAACTGACGCCGCGCCGTGACGTCGGCGCATCGGTGCCGCGGCTCGAGCCGGCAGCCCGGGGCGGCCAGGCCGCAGCCCGGCAGATGGCCACCGAGCCCGTCGCGCTGTTCAGCCAGCAGACCATACCGGCAGCGATGTCGGCTGTCCGCGAGGTCGAGGTGGAGCCGCAGGGCTCGGCCGACCCGCAGGATTCGATCGACCGGGCCATCGCTACGCTTGATCGCGAGGCGCGCGGCGAGTTCGAGGATGAGCCCGAGATCAATGGGGCTCAGCACGAGCTGCCGGAGATCGAGGACGAAGACGAAGTCGCCGAGCCGCCGCGCAAGAATGGTTTTGCAAATGGCATGCTGCGGGCCGATGCGCCTTCGGTGCCACTGAACGGCCGCAACAACGGCAAGCCGATGAAGCCGTCGGCTTTCGCCAAGAACGCCCGCCAGAGCGGCCCGCGACGCGAGCCCGAACCGTCCTTCCCGAAGGCGCGCGAAGAGGGCGACCGGCGCGGCATGGGCGCCGTGACGGTATTCCTCATCGTGTTCGTGGTGTTGTTGCTGGGCGCGGGCGGCGCAGGGTTCTGGGCCTGGCGCGAAGGCTTCATCAACCTCGACCAGATGTTTGGTCGCGCGGCACCGGTCGAACAGTCCGCGCAGGCGGTGGCACCGGGCAACGGGACGTCCGAGACCCCGGTCACGGGCCCTGGAAACACCGACACTCCGGCTGAGGTCGGCACGCCGGCGGGCGAACTGACGCCGGACGACCGGCTGGATACCACCCCCGCCGTGGCCGAGACGCAGGCATTGCCGCTGGTGCCCGCGCCAGCCGAAGAGCGTCTGGACAGCGCGCCCTTGCCGGGCAGCGCCGAGGCTGAGGTGGCGAGACTCGATCCTGTCAACACGGTCGGCGGCCAGTCGCTGCTGCTCGAGGCCTCGGACAACGGCAAGACCGGCGCCGTGCCGTTCTCTGGCGCGATCGAATGGAGCAAGGGCACCGACGAGATGGGCCTGCCGACGCTGATCGGCAAGGCGTCGATCCCGGCGCGCAACCTCTCGGTGGACGTCCTCATCCGCAAGAATTCCGACGCCAGCCTGCCGGCCAGTCACCTGATGGAAGTCAACTTCAAGGTCAGTGACAGTTTCATCGGCGGCTCGATCGCCGGGTTGCCTGGGGTACTGCTGAAGAACGAGGAACTGGTCCAGGGGACGCCGCTGGTCGGTGCGTCGGCTCGCGTGGTCGGCAACTCGTTCCTGTTCGCGCTCAGCGCATCGCCTGAGGACATCACGGCCAACAGCCGGCTGCTGATGTCGCGCAAGTACATGGATCTGGCGCTGATCTACGCGACCGGCAAGCGTGCCATCATCACGCTGGAAAAAGACCCCGCAGCGGTGACGCTGTTCAACGAGGTGGTTGGGGCGTGGACAGCGCCGGCAGCTGCTTCGACGCAGTAGTCCGCGATCATCAAGGTTGCAGAAGGCCCCGGCAGTGTCCGGGGCCTTCTGCGTTTCAGGCGGCAAGCAGTCGGCCGTCTTCGAGACGGTAGCGCCTGGAGGCGAGGGCTTCGACGTCATCGGCGTGGTGGCTGACCAGCATGGTGATCCAGCGGTGGCGCTTGGTGAGGCCGCGGACGAGGTCGCGCATGGTGGAGCGGGTGCTGTCGTCGAGGGCGGAAAAAGGCTCGTCGAGCAGCAGGACCGGGCGGTCGCGCAGCAGGGTGCGGGCGAAGGCAACGCGCTGCTTTTCGCCGCCGGACAGCGTGGCGGCGCGCTGGTTCTCGATACCGGGGAGACCGACTTCGGCGAGGGCCGCGGCAATGCGCCGGTTCGCTTGGGCGGTGGGCGTACTCCGGGGAAGGCCGAGGGCGAGGTTGCGGCCGGCGCTCAGGTGATCGAACAGAGTGTCGGACTGGAAGAGGATCGACACCGGGCGCTGCTCGGGCGGCAGGGGGATGAGGTCAGCGCCATCAAGGGTGAGGCTGCCGCTCGCGGGTGTGAGGAACCCGGCGACCAGGTCGAGCAGGGTGGACTTGCCCGAGCCCGACTGGCCGCTGATGGCGGTGATCTCGCCCGGCGCGGCGGCAAAGCTGAACGCGTAGCGGCGGGTGGCGCCGGGGTGGGTGAAGGTCAGGCGATCAGCTTGCAGCATCGTTCGATCTTCTGAAGAGCCGCGGCAGCAGGGTGAAGGCGGCGATGGTCAGCAGCAGCATGAGCGCGGCGATGGCTGCGGCGTCGTTGCTGCGATAGGCGCCCAGCGCCCGATACATGGCAAGCGGCAGGGTGGTGAAGTCCTCGGTGCCGAACAGGGCGATGACGCCCAGATCGCCAAGCGAGAAGCAGAAACTCAGCGCCACCACGACGCCCGCGTCACGAGACAGCAGCGGCCATTCCACGTCGCGGAACTGGCTCCAGCCGCGCAACCCGAGCGAACGGATCAGGCGGCCGCGACTGGTGGCGATGGCCTCGAGCGGCGGCGCGAGGGTGGCGAGAGCGAAGGGCAGCGAGAGCAGGGCGTTGGCGACGAGCACGACCACCGGGGCGGCGAACTCGGGCAGGAGGCCCATATCGCGGACGAGCAGGAAGGCACCAAGCGACAGGACCACGGCCGGGACCGCCAGGTAGGCATAGGCCGGGGCGCCGATGGCGGTCCGGGCGAGGCGCGAGGCAGTGGCGGCGCGGGCCATGCCGATGGTCAGCGCCAGCAGCAGGGTGAGCGCGGCGGAACCGGCGCCTAGGGCGAGGCTGGTGAAGAGGGCGCGCCAGAAGCTCGGACGCTGCGCGAGGTCGACAATGCCGGGGCCGATGCCGTCGGCGAGGATGGCGAGAAGCGGCAGCGCGAAGCCGACAACGCCGACCCCGAGGATGGTCCATTGCAGAGAGCGGACCCAGCCGGCGTCGTGCCAGCGGGTCGGGCGGGAGGGGCCCGTGGCGGCGGATATCGGGGCGAAGGCAGCGGTCGCCACGATAATGGCGGAGCAGATGGCGATCTGCACGAGGGCCAGTTGCACCGCGCCGGCGAGGTCGAAATCGAGCCGGACTGCGGCGTAGATGGCGACTTCCAGCGTCTGGTTGGCGGGGCCGCCGCCCAGCAGCAGCACGATGGGGAAACTGGTGAAGGCGAGGAGGAAGATGATGGCGCCGAGGCCGGGCAGGGTGGGGCCCAGCATCGGCCAGTCGATGACGGTAAAGCGCTGGACGGCCGAGAGGCCGAGGCCCTGGCCCATCTTCAGGCGGGCTTCGGGGATGGCGTCGAGGCGGGCGAGGAGGATGCGCGCGGCGAAGCTGGCATCGAGGATGACGTGGGCGAATAGAATGCCGCCGAGGCCGAAGATCGGCAGTTCGAGCGGCTGGCCGGTGAGCGCGAGCGACGCTTCGTTGACCCAGCCGGCGCGGCCCCAGACGGCGAGCAGGCCGAAGGCGATGATCAGGCCGGGGGTGACGATGGCGGAGGCGAAGAGGCCGACGATCAGGTCGCGGCCGGGAAACCGCAGGCGGTTCAGGGCCCAGGCGAGGGCAATGCCGACGATGAGCGACAGCACGGTGGTCAGGGCAGCCTGGGTCGAGGTCATGACGACGAGGCGCCAGATATCGACGCTCGATGCCGCCGCGCCGGTAGCGGCGCGGAGGATCGAGCAGAGCACCAGGACGACCAGCCCGGCGATGCTGAGGGCTAGGGCCGCCCCGGCAATGAGCCGGAGCGGCCGGGGTGGCAAGCTACTGGAGCGCGGCAAGGGCTTCGTCCACCCAGGCCTTGAGGCTGGTGTCGAGGACGGTCTCGTCGAGCGTCAGGACGTTGGCGGGAGGCGTGCCGAACTCGGCCGGCAGGGTGTCGGCGATGTCGAGTACCGGGTACATCCAGTTGGTGGTGGGGATGATGGCCTGCGCCTCGGGGGTGACGAGATAGGCGAGGAACTGGCGGGCCAGTTCCGGCTGTTTCGCCGTCTTCAGCACACCGGCCACTTCGACCTGCGGCACGTAGCCTTCGGTGAACGCGGCGTAGGCGTACTTGCCGTCCTGCTCGGCAATCGCGTGGTAGCTGGGCGACGTGGTATAGCTCAGCACCATGTCGGCCTGGCCATCGAGGAACAGGCCATAGGCCTCGGACCAGCCGCGGGAGAGCGTCAGGATGTGGGGCTTCAGGCCCTGCCAGATCTCCGGGGCGCGATCGCCATAGGCGGTGCGGATCCAGATGACGTTGCCGAGGCCGGGGGTGGAGGAGCGCGGGTCCTGCAGCACGATCTTGAAGCTCGGCGGCAGGGCGATCAGTTCCTCGAAGCTTTTCGGCGGGTTAGGCGTCGTCTCCTTGTTGTAGACGAAGGCGAAGTAGCCGTAGTCGAAGGGCACGAACTCGGCGTCGGCCCAGTTGATGGCGAGGGTGGGCAGGGTGAGATCGTGGGTGGCGAAGAGGCCGGTCTTGCGGGCCTCGGGCGCGGTGGCAGTATCGAGGCCGACGACGACGTCGGCGGGCGAGGTGGCGCCTTCGAGCTGTACCTTGCGCAGGGTGGAGATGGCGTCCTCGGAGGCGGAGAAGTTCACCGTGCAGCCGCAGGTCTGCTCGAAGCCAGCCTTCAGCGCGGGGCCGGGGCCCCACTCGGCCGCGAAGCTGTCATAGGTGTAGACGGTAAGGACGGGCTTGTCCTGTGCGAGCGTTGGAACAGCGATGGCACTCAGTGCCGCCGCCAACGCGAAGTGTTTGAACGACATAGCGTTCCCTTCCGTTTGCGGCCATGTGGATTGAAGAGGCGCTCAATGGTATGAGGGCCCGAGGGCACCCATTGCCATCTCAGACTCCCTCCGCCAGCATGACCTGGTTCAGGTTCAATGGGTAACTCTCAGCCACGGAAAACCGTGGCACCCCAGCGAGACGCCCAACAGATAGACAGAGTTCTCCTCCCGTGCAAGCGCGCGCTCCCCAGACAAACCTCGCAACCTTCACCGACCTCTTGGTCATCGTCGGCGGCGGCAGCCTTGATGCCGACCTGCTGCGGGAGCTCTACGCTTCGGGCGGGCACCTGGTGGGCGCGGATGGCGGGGCGGACCAGATCGTCGAGGCCGGGCTGAAGCCGGAGCTGATCGTCGGTGATTTCGACTCGCTGAAGGCCCCGCATGAGTGGCTGGGGAAGACCCGGCTGATGCAGATTGCCGAGCAGGAAACCACCGATTTCGAGAAGGCGATCTACTCGACACGGGCGCCGGTGACGGTGGCGCTGGGGATGACCGGCAAACGATTCGACCACACGCTGGCGGCGCTCGACGCGGTGACCCGTTACGCGGCGCGGCGGAAAATCATCCTTGTGGATGAAGAGGATGTGGCCGTGGCGCTGACCGACCGGTTCTCGTTCGAGGTGGCGGCCGGGGGGCGGGTGTCGATCCATCCGCTGGCGCCGGTGACGTTCTGGACCTCGGAGGGGCTGAAGTACCCGCTCGATGCGGTGAGGCTGGCGCCGGGGGTGCGGACGGGGACGTCGAACGAAGCGCTGACCGGGCCGTTCACCATCGTGCCGGAGGAGGGGATGCATGCTCCCTTCCTGCTGATCCTGCCGCGGGACTACCTGATGCCGTTGATCGCCAAGCTGCTGGCGGAGCCGCGGCAGCGTTCATCCGAATGACTGGCAGATGAACGGCTTCTGAACGACGAAGGCGCCCGTTGGGCGCCTTCTGAATGGACCTGGTCCGCGATGTAAGCGGTGTTTACACGACTTCGCGCGGCTTGTTGGCGGCCTTCTGGACCGCCTCCTGCACCTTCTCGAACGCGCGGACCTCGATCTGCCGGATGCGCTCGCGACTCACACTGTACTCCTGCGCCAACTCTTCGAGAGTAGCAGGGTCGTCGCGGAGGCGGCGGGCCTGGAAGATGGCCTTCTCGCGGTCGTTCAGATCCTGCATGGCGTTGGTCAGCAGGCCCATGCGCTCGGCGAACTCCTCGGACTCGCCGAGCGTGGTTTCGGCCGACGGCGTATCGTCGGCGAGCCAGTCCTGCCACTCCGAAGCGCCTTCATCGGCCCGCATCGGGGCGTTCAGCGACGCATCGCCGGAGAGGCGCTGGTTCATCGAGACCACATCGGCCTCGGAGACGCGCAGCGTGGTGGCGATCTGCTTGATCTGGTCGGGATGCAGGTTGCCGTCATCGAGGGCGGCGATCTGCCCCTTCACCTTGCGCAGGTTAAAGAACAGGCGCTTCTGCGCGGCCGTGGTGCCGATCTTGACGAGGCTCCACGAGCGCAGGACATATTCCTGGATGGCCGCGCGGATCCACCACATGGCGTAGGTGGCGAGGCGGAACCCCTTTTCGGGCTCGAAACGCTTCACCGCATGCATGAGGCCGACATTGCCTTCCGAAATCACTTCGGAAATGGGCAGGCCATAGCCGCGATAGCCCATGGCGATCTTGGCCACGAGCCGCAGGTGCGAGGTGATGAGCTTCTGGGCCGAGCCGGGATCCTCATGCTCCTTGTAGCGCTTGGCGAGCATGTATTCCTCGTCCGGCTCAAGCATCGGAAACTTGCGGATTTCCTGGAGGTAGCGGCTGAGGCCGCCTTCACTCGACAGGATCGGCAGATTTGTCTGGGCCATGATGCACCCTCGTCTTTCCCCCGTGGCACGGGCAGATTTCCAGCCGTGTCCTGAACGGCACACTGCTGACACTACGTATTATATAGGGCGATTTGGTGGGATGATAAGACCCACCTCATCCCCACCTCAATGCCACACGCGACCTTACGGTTGCATGTTCGGCATCTTACGATTTCGTGAGGAATTCAGCGCGAATAGGCGAGGTTGTAGGGCTCGAGCGCCGCCTCCAGCGCCTGAAGGTCGGCCGGCAGCGGCGCCTCAAAGAGGATTTCCTCGCCGGTCGTGGGGTGCTCGAAGCCGAGTTCGGCGGCATGCAGGGCCTGCCGTCCGAGGGCGACGACGGCGGCCTTCGGGGCATCCGGCAGGCGATTGACCTTGGTCGCAAAGCCGGTGGCATAGACGAGGTCGGACACCAGCGGGTGGCCGATATGGGCCATGTGGACGCGGATCTGGTGGGTGCGCCCGGTCTCGAGCTCGCACTTGATGCGGGTGACATCCCAGCCTTCGTCGCCGAAGCGGGCCTCGACCATGTAGTGGGTGATGGCTTCGCGTCCGTCCTTGCGGACGGCCTGCTTGAGGCGGTTGCCCGGGTCACGGCCGAGCGGCGCTTCGACCGTGCCGCGCGCCTGCTGGGTGCGACCCCAGGCCCAGGCGAGATAGGCGCGGTGCAGCGGGCCGGTGCGCCCGTGATCGGCGAATTGGGCGGCGAGATGATTATGGGCGCGATCGGTCTTGGCGGCGACCATGACGCCGGAGGTATCCCGATCGAGGCGGTGGACGATACCGGGACGCTTGACCCCGCCGATGCCCTTGAGGCTGGTGCCACAATGGTAGAGCAGGGCGTTGACCAGCGTGCCGGTCCAACTGCCGGGGGCCGGGTGCACCACCATGCCGACGGGCTTGTTGATGACGATCAGTTCGTCGTCCTCGTAGAGGATATCGAGCGGAATGTTCTCGGGCTCGGGATCGGCATCCACCGGCTCGGGAGCGAGGAGCAGGATTTCGTCGCCTTCCTTGAGGCTGTATTTGGGCAGGGTGACCGCAACGCCATTGATCGTAACGGCTCCGGCCAGTATCAGGTCCTTCAGCCGGTTGCGCGAGTAGACCGGCACGGCCCGGGCCAGCGCGACATCAAGCCTGCTGCCGGCCTCGGCCGCATCGACGGCAACGAGCCATTCCTGTTCCTCACCGGAAAAGTCCTGCATGAGCGAGCCTCAAGAAGAAAAAACCAAGACGCCTGAGCTGACACCGGAAGCGGTCGCCGTGCTCGGCCGGGCGCGAAAGAGCTTCTTCGTGTCGATCGCGCTGCTGCTGCTGGGCCTTATGGCCATTGGCGGCGCCGTTGTCTACCGCACGTCGCAGTCGGACGGACCGCCGCAGGGCGATTACGTGATCGCCTCGCTACAGATTCCGCAGGGCGCCGAGGTAGTGTCGGCGGTGGCGGCCGACGGGCAGGTGACGCTCACCTACCGGCTGGGGGCGATGACCAGCGTGCGGATTTTCGACGGCAGGACCGGCGAGATGGTACGGGAGATTCCGGTGGTGAGCGAGTAAGGGGCTGGTCCTCACCCGCGAAGCGGGGGAGGGGGACCGGCGTAGCCGGTGGAGGGGCCGCCAAGGCGCTAGGCCTCGCCTCTCCCCGCCACCCCGATCAGTGCGAGCTTTCGAAAGCGCATGGACCCGCCGCGTAGCGCCCGCCAGAGCACGATTTCCGGAAGGCTCATGTCACGCCGCAGTCGCCGCGCCAA
>CAIMLX010000060.1 GCA_903842455.1 uncultured Hyphomicrobiales bacterium
AAGTAGGTCGCTGCCGGGTCTGCCAAAAACACTGCGTCTCAATACAAGCCGAAACCAAAACCCCATCCACAAAAGTGGATGGGGTTTTTGCGTTCAAACGCCAACCCACAGCACAAAATCCGCCGATCCCGCCCGCTCCAGTGCCGCCGATCGACCGCCTCACTCCGGCACCCACCCAGCCCCGGCCCGCCGCAGACGCGGCGACGCCAGCACCCACACCAAACCATCCCCCAACGCCACCAGCTCCGGATGACCCTGCACAGGCACGAGCCGTTATCCCGGGCAGGAAGTGCGTGGAAGAGGTCGCCTTGGCATCTTTGCGTCTTGTTGGGCGGTGAGTCCGCTCCGGCGAATGACGATGATGCCTGTGTCGGTGGACACGATGCTGATGCTGCTGCTCGTCAACACTGACAGGTCGGCATCGCGAGACGAGAACATGCGCACACCAGCCGGTTCGACTGTCGTGGGGCTCTGTCCAGGGACCGCACTTGCCACGCCGCTTTGGCGGACACGAGGGTCGTCTCGCCTGTTCGCTTCATCGTGAGCCCACTCTTGGCGGCAACATCAATTAGGATAGATGGGGCTCTCAATCGCCTAGGTGCCGGTCCTTCAAGAACCAAGGCGCCACTGCCCTCGAGCGGGAGCCTGCCCAAAGAGAGACACTGTCTTCTGTCCGTCAGACCGGGGGGTGTTCAGATAAGCGGGTGCACCGCCAACGGGGAGGTGCCTGTGCGGGGCGGTGCACCCTCCGGCTGGCCTCCTGCTCGAAGAGTGCAAGAATCCCTATTCAGCCGACGGGTCGACCGTCGGCATGCGCCATCGCCGGGCAAGACGGAGGGACAGCGTACCTGAATCACGTGCTCTGAATAGGCAGATACCCAGTTCCGAACTAGCCCTTCACGGCGCCGCCGGTCAGGCCGGAGATGACGTAGCGTTGGGCGAGAAGGAAGAAGGCGATCGCGGGCAGGATCGAGAGCGTCAGGAACGCGAGGATTCGGGGCCAGTCCGAGCCGAACTGCCCCTGGAACTGCATGATGCCGAGCGGCCAAGTGTATTTGGCCTCGGAGTTCAGCACGATCAGCGGCAGGAGGAAGCTGTTCCAGCTGCCGACAAAGTTGAAGACGCCGACCGTCGCGATGATCGGCAGGCAGAGCGGCAGGGTCACGTACCAGTAGATGCGGACATAGCCGCAATTGTCCATGCGGGCGGCGTCGATCAACTCCTTGGGCAACTCCTTGAAGAAGTTGTGGAACAGCAGCACCGAGAACGACACGCTGAACGCCACCTGCACCAGCACTATGCCCCACTGGCTGTCCAGCATGCCCAGGTCGCGCATCTTGATGAACAGCGGCAGGATGCCGGTGGCGGCCGGAAACAGCAGCCCCAGCATGAGGTAGCCGAGGATGAACTTGCTGCCGAAGAACTTGATGTGGGCGAGGGCGAAGGCGGTCATCGAGGCGACCAGCGTCGAGAGCACGACGGTGCCGGCGGCGATGAGGAACGAGTTCCATAGCGACGAGAAGTAGCGCGGCCCGCCGAGGATCTCGATGAAGCGCACGGGATCCCAGCTGGCCGGGAAACCGAAGGGGTTGACCCGCAGCTCACCGATCTCCTTGAAGCCGCCGAGAGCGGTTGTGTAGAACGGCACGAGCACGAAGGCGGCCACGACCAGCAGCGTCAGCCACTGCAGCGGCGAGACGGGCGCGCGGCGCTTTTTGGCAGTGGCCATCAGGTCTGCTCCACTCTGAAGAGAACGCGGCGATAGGCCAGCGCCACCACGACGCAGGCGATGAAGAGCAGCACGCTCACCGCGCCGCCGAAGCCCAGCTTCATGCGCAGGATGCCGAACTGGTAGAGGAAGGTCACGATGGTGTGGCTGGTGTGCGAGGGCCCGCCATTGGTGAGCGGGATGATGATGTCGAACAGCTGCAGCGCGCCGGTGATGGCGAAGAACACCGAGATCACCATGGCCGAGCGGATCATCGGGATCTTGATGTGGCGGACGATCTGCCACTTCTTCACCCCGTCGAGCCGCGCTGCCTCCACCACCTCGCTGGGGATCGACTGCAGCCCGGCAATGAAGATCATCATGTGGAAGCCGAAATATTTCCAGGTGATCACCAGCATGATGGCGGGAATGACCCAGAACTTGTCGGCCAGCACGAACGGCATCTCGACGCCGATGGTGTCGCCGATGATCGGCAGCAGGCCGTAATTGCCGTCGTAGACGAACTTCCAGATCAGCCCCGCCGCGACTTCGGCCAGCATGAAGGGCAGAAAGAAGATGGTGCGGAGCACGTTGATGTTCACCGAGCGCTCCGACAGGGCGATGGCGCACCACATGGCCAGCGGCAGCTGGATCAGCAACGACACGGCGACGACGATCAGGCTGTTGCGGACGGCGGTGCCGAAATTTCGGTGCGTCAGCACGTCGTCGTAGTTCTTGAAGCCGACAAAATCGGTGATCGGGCCGTAGCCGTTCCAGTTGAAGAACGAGAACGTCGCCGCATCGATCATCGGCAGGACGACGAAAACCGTGAACAGGATCAGCGAAGGCGGCAGGAAGATCAGCAGAGCGATCCAGCTCCTGCGCTCCATGAAGCGCCTCTTGCGGGGAACCACACTGGGTGCGGCTTCCGTGCCGGCTGCAACACTCGCCATCTGCTCGTCCTCCTTGCGGGGGCGACGCGGTGGCCGGCCCCACCGGTATGCCCGGCACAAGGGGCAGGGTACCGGCTAGATCCATCGGTACCGGCGGGCGGAGGGTGACCTCCGCCCGCCGGCTGGCGAACGTGCCTTAGTTCGAGTCGTCCAAGGCTTCCTTGATCAGTTCGGCCGCTTCCTGGGCGCTCATGGCGTTCGAGGCGAGTTCGGCCGAGATGTCGTTGACGACGCCACCGACGTTCGGGCCCAGCGCCTGGTCAAAGAACAGGGCGTGCCAGTGGGCATTGCCGATGTTCTGGGCGACCTGCACCTTGAAGGGGTTGACCATGCCGTCCGCGGCGCCCTTGGCGATCGGGATGTAGAAATTGGCATTGGCAAAGCGCGCCTGCACTTCAGCAGAGTTGAAGAACTCGACCCACTTGACCGCGGCGTCCGAGGCGTTGCGGCTGAACAGGTAGCCCGAGAGGCCGCCCAGCGTGTCGGTGGGATCGCCCTTGCCACCCTCGATGGTGGGGAAGGGCAGAATGCCGAGCTGGTCGTCGGGGATGCCCTGCTTGGAGGCAGAGTTGTCCTTCATGACGCCGTAGTCCCAGTCACCCATGAGGTGCATGGCGGCCTTGCCGTCGCCGAAATAGCCGGACGCGTCGCCATAGGCGGCCGCGGCGAAGCCGGGCTGCCACGGCTCGAGTGCGGCCAGCTGCAGGAAGTAGTCACCGGCCTTGACGAAGTCCTCGCCGGCAAAGCCGTCCCCTTCGCCACGGGCCGCAGCCTCGAAGCCCTCCTGGCCGGCAAGCCGGACGACCAGCTTGGACCACCAGAAATGGGCCGGCCACTTGTCCTTGGCGCCGATGGCGAGCGGGGTGATGCCGGCGTCCTTGATGGTCTGGACGCCTGCGAGGAAGCCATCCCAGGTGTTCATGCTGGCGGGGTCGACGCCGGCCTGCTCGAACAGGGCCTTGTTGTACCACAGCACGACTTCACCCACGTCGCGGGCGAGGCCGTAGAGATGGCCGTCGGGGCCGGTGAAGGCGGAGACGCCGGCGGTGCCGATCGCGTCCTTGGCTTCGGCGGTGACGATATCCTCGACCGGGCGCAGCACGCCGGCCTCTGCCTGCTCGTAGAATACGCCGCCGCCCCACGAGTGGAACACGTCGGGCGCGTCGGCCGACTGCAGCAGGGTGGTGAGCTTGGCCTTGAATGCCTCGTTCTCGAGGAACGGCAGCTCGACCTTGATGTCCGGGTTGGCGGCCTCGAACTCGGCAACTGCCTGGTTCATCAGTTCCAGTTCGGCCGGAATGGACGTGATGTGCAAATGCTTGACGACGGTCTGGGCATGCGCCGGCAAAATGGCGGCAAGACCCAGCATTGCGGCGAGCGCAATACGCTTCATGGTTTCCTCCTGTCCTCGCTTGGGTTCGCCGGCTGGCTGCCTTGACGACCCCCGCAGCGCAGCTCTCCGCTGTCACCACTTGCTACTTTTTACGCATCCCGTAATAAAGATGCAAGAGGAGCGTACCTCAGAAACGAGGTGCTGGAGGAAATTAGCCCCAATCGTCCTGAAAAGCGCCAAGTTCGGGTTCGGCCACGCAGAATGGCTGAACCAAGGGCCTTGCGTAAGGCGGCGATTTGATGTGGGTGCCGCACTAATTCGCTTGCCGTTGGAGAAGGCCGCTTGGTCGTCAAGATCGCAGACCCGCTGCTGATGCGGGAGATCAACAAGTACCATGTGCTGGAGACGATCCGGTGCCATGGCCAGATCTCGCGCGTCGAGATTTCCGAGCGGACGCTGCTGAGCGGCACCACGGTGTCGGCAATTACCGGCGCGCTGATCGACGAAGGACTGATTCATGCAATCCACACCCAGGTGGGCGCCGAAACGCAGCGGGGCAGGCCGCGCGTGTTGCTCGGGCTAGTGCCAGATGCGGCTTACGTGATGGGGATAAAGATTGCCGAGAGCATGACCACCCTGGCGCTCGTCGACTTTCGCGGCGAGCTTGTCGCCTCGTCGCAGCTACCGATACGCATGGCGCGGCAGCCGGCCGATGTCATTACCGACATCATCGAGGATGCCCTGAACGACTGCCTCGACAAGTCCGGCATCGATCGCCGTCGTATCAAGGGCATCGGGATCGGCGTACCGGGGCTGGTGGATGCGCGATCCGGCAAGAGCCATTCGAGCCCGGTTTTCGGGGAGCGCGATATCCCCATCGCCGCGATGCTCGAAGACCGCACCGGCCTGCCGGTCAAGATCGAGAAGCCCGCCAACCTGCTGGCATTGGCCGAGAGCTGGTTTGGATATGCCCAGTCGGAAAAGAGCTTTGCGGTAGTGGCGCTCGATCAAACGGCCAGCCTGGGCCTTTGGGTCGAATCCGACCTGCATCGGGGGGCGAGCTCACTTGGCCCGACGTTCGGGCATGTGAAGGTCGGGGGTGTGGGCCGGGTGTGCGACTGCGGGCAGGTGGATTGCCTCAACGCCTATTTCAGCCACTCGGCGATGCGCCGTGACGCCGCCGCCGCGCTGGGCGAGACCTTCGCCGCGACGCCGCTGGCACGCACCGATATCGTGGCCGCGCTGGCGGAGGGTTGCGACGCCGGACTGGCGGGCGCGCGGGAACTGATCGAGGAGCAGGGTGCCCGGCTAGGCATGGCGGTGTCGCACGTCGTCAACCTCATAAACCCCGAGAAGATCATCGTGGCGCTCGAGTCGGCGCGCTACAGCGCGTTGGTAGCGCCAGCCCTCAAGGCGGCGGTCGAAGCGAACAGCTTCCGGGCGCATTTCGCCGCCACGCAACTCATTTTCCACACGCTCGACGAACAGCTCTGGGCCCGCGGCGCCGCCGCCCTGATGCTGCGAGACGTCTACAGCGCCCCTTGGACAAGTGCCTATCAGGAGGAGAAGAAATGACGAAATCTGCGCTGATCGTATGGGGTGGGTGGGATGGCCACACACCCGAGCAGAGCTCGCGGTTCGTCGCCGGAATGCTCGAGGGGCACGGCTTCACTGTCGACATCGAACCCACGACCGAGGCATTCGCGGACGAGGGCCTGGCGGGCTACGATCTGATCGTTCCGGTCATCACCATGTCGAGGATCGAAAAGGAAGAGCTTACCAATCTGCTGGCCGCCGTCCGGGCGGGCACGGGGCTGGCGGGTTTTCACGGATTGATGTGCGACAGCTTCCGCAACGAGCCGGACTACCAGTTCATGACTGGTGGCCAGTGGGTGGCACACCCCGGCAACATCATCGATTACGTGGTGAACATCACGCGCGGCGATGACCCCATTACCGCGGGCATCGGCGATTTTCCGTACCGCTCCGAGCAGTACTACATGCATTTCGATCCAAGCGTGGAGGTGCTCGCCACGACCACTTTCTCCGGCGAACTCTTTGAGGAGATCGAGGGTGTCGTGATGCCCGTCGTGTGGAAGCGGCGCTACGGCAAGGGGCGGGTTTTCTACTCCTCGCTCGGGCATGTGGTGAGCGAATTCGAGGTGCCGCAGATGCGCACCATTTTCGAGCGTGGGGCCCTCTGGGCCGCGCGTTGACCTAACCATCGGCAAGGAGGAGACGATGGCTGAACTGAAACTTAGAGGCATCAGCAAGAGCTTTGGCGCCGTCAAGGTGATCCACGACGTGGACCTCGACATAGGTGACGGCGAGTTCGTGGTTTTCGTTGGGCCCTCGGGCTGCGGAAAATCGACGCTGCTGCGAACCATATCGGGGCTGGAGGAACCCAGTGCGGGACAGGTGCTGATCGGCGGGGAGGATGTCACCGACTTCGACCCGTCCGAGCGCGGCGTCGCGATGGTGTTCCAGTCCTATGCGCTCTATCCGCATATGACAGTCGAGGAGAATCTCGGGTTTGGCCTGCGGATGGGCGGTATGCCCAAGGACCAGGTATCGGAGCGCGTCACGAGCGCCGCGCGCGTGCTTGAACTCACCGAACTGCTGAAGCGCAAGCCGCGACAGCTGTCAGGTGGACAGCGCCAACGGGTGGCGATCGGTCGAGCCATCGTCCGTCAGCCCAAGGCGTTCCTGTTCGATGAGCCGCTCTCCAATCTCGATGCAGAGCTGCGGGTGCAGATGCGCATCGAAATCGCAAAGCTGCACCAGCAACTGGGCGCGACGATGGTCTACGTCACGCACGACCAGGTCGAAGCCATGACGCTGGCAGACAGGATTGTCGTGCTGCGTGCCGGCAAGGTTGAACAGCAGGGTTCGCCGATCGACCTTTACGACAATCCGGACAACATCTTCGTCGCCGGTTTCATCGGCTCGCCACGCATGAACTTCATCGAGGGGACCATATCGGCGATCGAGGGGCAGGAAATCGCCGTGTCCCTGACTGCGTTCGATGGACCGGACATTAGGGTCAGGCGCCGGGGAAGCGGTGGCGCGGTGGGCGACAGGATCAGCGTCGGAATCCGGCCCGAGCATTTCGCGGACGCCAGCCAGTATGGCATAGCGCTGACAGCGAAGGCCCAGGTGGTGGAACAACTGGGAGGCGTCTCATACGTCTATGCGGTGGGCAGGGACGATGCGACGAAGGTCACGATTCAGCAAAAAGGGCACTCGAGGATAGACAGCGGCGCGATGATCGAAGTCGGCATCGAGCCAGGCGCCGCGATCGCGTTCGACACCGACGGGCTCAGGCTCTAGCTGAGCCGAGGCTCCCGACGCCCAATGTGGCGTCCGGAGCCTCATGTGGCTCAGATCGAGGCTCTTGAGACGATCGGCATGGGGACGAGGTGCTCGCCGGCGCTGTCGGACGACAGGAGCAACTTGACTGCGGCGCTCCCCATTTCCTCGTGGGGGAGGGCGACGGTCGTCAGGCCAGGCCGCAGGTAGCCGGCGATCTCGTCGTTGTCGAAAGCGATGATCGCGATATCCGGAACGGAGCGGCCGGCTTCGGCGAGGGCCTGGTAGGCGCCAAAGGCGAGCCGGTCGTTGAGGCAGAGCAGGGCGGTTACATCCGGGCGCTGCGCCAGGATCTTGAGTGTCAGTTCGAAGCCGTGATGCGGTTCCCACTCCCAGCAGCTCTCCGCCGCAGCGAAGCTCAGTCCGTGGTCGGCCATTGCCGAATGGATGCCGGCGATGCGACGCGCGACGGTATCGGATCGAAACAGTCCTTGCTCGGCGATCTGATTGTGGCCGACCAAGGCGATGTGGTCGCGATGGCCGGCCGAGACGAGCAGCTCGACAGCGGATCGGCCCCCCGCATACTCGTCGGGGAGCACCGATAACGGGAAGCGACTGCTGGTGCCATTGAGCATGACGACGCGCGTGGCCGACGGCAGCGTCGGCACGAAAACCTCGCGAGCCCGCATGGCCGCAAAGATGATGCCATCCACCTGCCGGTCGAGCGCCGCTTCGATCGCCTGGACCTCGCGGTCGGGTTCGCCGCCCGTTTCGAGCAGCAGCAGCACGTGTCCCGCCTCTTGCGCAGCGGCGAGCGCGCCGCGGATCAGGCCGTTGGCGTAGCGGGTGGTGGCGACGTAATCGGAGATGAACGCTATGGTCCGGGTCTTGTCGGTCCTCAGCGCCTGAGCGGCGAGATTGGGGCGATATCCAAGCTGGGCGGCCGCCTCGTGCACCCGGCGGTGGGCCTCGGCAGAGAGGCGCGTATCCGGGCGTCCGGTGAGGATCATCGAGGCAGCGGCCGACGACAGTCCCGCGAGCCTGGCGACGTCGGCGAGGGTTACGCGCTTCTTCGACACTCCCGCCATGGCTCCTGCTTCACTCGATACAAGTTCATAGAGGGACGCCACACGATTTGCCAACTTGGCGGCGTCGAGACCATTTGCTAAATCCATTTAGCAAATGGAGGAGTTGAAAGCGATGGCTTTTTCGCTTCCGGACCACTGGGTCTGGGATTTCTGGCTCGCGGATGACGGGGCGACCTATCACCTGTTCTACCTGCACGCGCCACATTCGCTGGGCAATCCCGACCTGCGGCATCGCAATGCCCGCATCGGCCATGCGACCTCCCTCGACCTGGTGACGTGGCAGAATCACGGCCAGATCCTGGATGTCGGTCAATCCGGCAGCTTCGACGACACTGCCACCTGGACGGGCTGCGTCGTACGCGCACCGGATGGCGGATGGTTGCTCTACTACACAGGCTCCCGATTCCTATCGCCCGACAACAACTCTAATGTCGAGAACATCGGCATGGCGCGCTCAGACGACCTGTTCACCTGGGAGAAGCTGCCAGGCCCGGTCGCCGTCGCGGATGCCCGGATCTATGAGACG
The DNA here is from genome assembly GCA_903842455.1 of uncultured Hyphomicrobiales bacterium. Taxonomy (GTDB): domain Bacteria; phylum Pseudomonadota; class Alphaproteobacteria; order Rhizobiales; family Devosiaceae; genus Devosia_A. The sequence goes on from CAIMLX010000060.1 coordinate 8,918, forward strand.
CTCGGCAGTTCGGCCTGGCCGGAGGAGGCGTTTCGCGACCCGTGGGTGTTCGCCGAGGATGGTCAATGGCACATGCTGGTGACGGCTCGCGCCAACCACGGGGAAGTCATGCAGCGCGGTGTCATCGGCCATGCGACGTCCTCCGACATGCTGACGTGGCAGCTGCAGCCGCCCTTGAGCGAAATCAACGGTGGCTTCGCGCATCTTGAGGTGCCGCAGATCATTGAGGTGCAAGGCACGCTCCACCTGGTGTTCTGCTGCGACAGTCCAAAACTCTCGGGGCGTCTGGCGGGGCAGAAGGGCGGCATCTGGTCCGTTGCTGTCGGCTCGGCGCTCGGTCCCTATCCAATCGAGCGCGCGACGCTGCTGGCGCCAGAAGAGTTCTATGCGGGTCGCATCGCCATCGACCGCAAAGCACGTGCCGTGCTGCTGGCGTTCAACAACGTGCAGGCCAGCGGTGTCTTCAGTGGCTCCATTTCGGATCCGCTGCCGGTTGCCGTGGCGCGGCAGGCCGACGGGCTGCCGACGCTCGCGTTGGCCGGACGGTGAGCGCGTCACACTTGGCGCCTCTTGACGACAAGCCGAATTCTGTCGCTAAATCCATTTAGCAAACAAGACTACTCTGTGGAGGAGAATAGACCATGATGCAGAAATCTCTCAATCTCGTCGGCTTGGCGGCCTTGGCCGCCGCAGCGCTCACGGGCACGGCCATCGCTGCTCCGACTTGCGGCACCGATCCGGTGGTGATGAACGCCTATTTCGAAACCGGATTCCCGCTGCCGACGCGGCTGGCGGAAGAGTTCACCAAGCAGTTCCCGAACGTGACCTTCGACATCAAGGAAGATCAGTTCGCAAACATGATGGAGAATTCGCCGCGTATCCTCTCCGAGGACAACGCGCCCGACCTTATCCGACTGCCCTCGATGAGCGACCTGGTGGCCAACGAGCTGCTGGCCAACCTTGATGGCTATTTCACCGAGTTCGGCTGGGACAAGTTCCCGGCTGGCCAGCTGGTGCAACTGCGCGTTGAAGACGGCGGTCGTCCCCGCGGCACCGGCTCGCTTTGGGCAATGGGCCTCAACTACTCGATGACGGGCGTATTCTACAACAAGGAGCTCGCCGCGCAGCTGGGGATGACCGAGCCGCCCAAGACGCTTGCCGAACTCGATGCGCTGCTGGCCAAGGCCAAGGAAGCCGGTGTCCAGCCGATCATGCAGTGGAACAAGGGCACCGGCGGGCTCGCTTTCCCGCTGCAGAACCTGATGGGTGCCTATGGGCCGCCCGAGCCGGTCAATGACTGGATATTCCAGAAGGATGGCGCGACGATCAACACGCCGGAGGCTGTCGAGGCGGCAACGCACCTCGAGAACTGGGTGAAGGCCGGGTACTTCCCGACCGACGCCAATGCCATCGAGTATTTCCAGATGATGAGCCGCTTCATGGGCGGCGAAGGCCTGGTGATGTTCAACGGCGACTGGGAATCGGGCAATTTCGACTCCAACGCCGCGGGCAAGTTCGGCTTCTTCCTGATGCCGAGCGAGGAGGCCGGTGGCCGCCATGCCTCGATGTCGGCGCCGCTGACCTTCGGTATCGGTGCCAAGGCTGCAAACAAGGACTGCGCCGCGTTCTTCCTCGACTGGGTCGCGACCAACGAGCAGGCCCGCAAGATCAACGTCGAAGTCGGCGGCTCGAACCCCGGCGGCCCGCCGGACCTGCCGATCCCGGCCGTGACCCCTGGCTCGGTCACCGAGGCGACGCTCGCCGCGGGCAATGTGCTCGCCACCGAGAACGGGGCGATGGACTTCATCGCCAACGCCACCGGCGCCATCTTCGCGGCAGGCTGGACGCCTGAACTGCAGAAGCTGGTCGGCGGCGTGCAGACCGGCCCCGGCATGATCGAGGCCGTGCAGGCCGAGTACGAAAAGCAGTTGTCGCGCTGATCTTGACCAGTAGACCAAACCAGATTGCCGGGGCTGCGACAGCTGCCCCGGCACGTTCGCGGCGGGGCGGTGGGATGGCCCGGCGTACTGCCATCGCGGCGCTGCTGTTCGCAGCGCCCGCCTTTGTCATGTACGCGACGTTCGTCCTCGTGCCGCTCGGCATGTCGGTATTCTACTCGCTGCAGCGCTGGGACGGCATCGGCAAGATGCGGTTCGTGGGGCTCAACAACTACCTGATCGTGCTGACCGATGCCGACCTGCTGCAGGTCATCGGCAATGCGTTCCTGCTGGTCCTCTGGTTCACGCTGATCCCCGTGCTGATGGGCCTCGCGGTGGCTGCAGCGATCCGCGAGCACCTGGGCGGACCGTTCGGCACCGCTACCCGTACCATCCTCTTCCTGCCGCAGGTGATTCCGCTGGTGGCCGCGGGCATCGCCTGGAGCTGGATGTTCGCCAATTCCGGCGTGGTCAATCAGGCCCTGCGCGGTGTCGGCCTCGAGTCCTGGGCGCGCGGCTGGCTTGGCGACTTCACCTTTGCTCTTCCCGCCGTCGGCATCATCGGTGCCTGGGTGCTGCTGGGGTTGTGCACCATGCTGCTGGTGACCGGCATCACCAAGATCGACCCGAGCCTCTATGAGGCAGCAAGGCTCGATGGCGCGGGGCCCTGGGACGAGTTCATCTATATCACACTGCCCGGCCTGCGGCAGGAACTGGGCGTCTGTGTCACTGTGACGGTCATCGCTGCGCTGGCCAGTTTCGACATCGTCTATATCGCCACGGGTGGTGGTCCCGGCATTCAGACCACTGTGCCGGGGCTCGAGATCTACCGGCTGGCCTTTGCGCACCGCCAGGTTGGCCTCGCCTCGGCTCTCGCCATATTCCTGATGGTGCTGGTGCTGGTCTGCGTGCTGCCGATCCAGTGGCTGACCCGGGTGCGGCGATGAAGAACCTCACGCTCGACGCCGCCATGGCGCGGTTCCTCATCGTGGTGCTGATGGGGCTGACGCTGCTGCCGTTCCTCAGCATGTTCTCTGCTGCGCTGGCGCCCTCCGGCACCTATCCGCCGGGTCTGGCCTGGCCGAGCGATCCGCAGTGGGGCAATTTCGTCAGGGCCTTCGAAGTGGCGAAGATGGACCAGCTGCTGTGGTCCAGCGCGCTGATCGTCCTGGGGACAGTCCCGCTGAGCGTGCTGTTCGCCACCATGGCCGGCTACGGCCTCGCCAAGTTCGACAAGGGCCGCGGCCGCTGGATCTACCTGGTGTTCGTGCTGGGGCTGACCTTGCCCTTCGAGGCAGTCATCACGCCGCTCTACTACGAGATCAGGGCCATGGGCCTGCTCAACACGCGGTTCGCGATCATCCTGCCGCTGATCGGGCTCTACATGCCGTTCGGCGTCTACTGGATGCGGACGCATTTCGTGAACACGCCCAAGGAGCTGTCCGAGGCCGCGCAGATCGACGGTGCGAGCGAATGGAAGCAGTTCTGGCTGGTGCAGGTGCCGCTGGCCCGGCCGGCGATCATGTCGCTCGCCATTCTGCAGTTCCTGTGGACGTGGAACCAGTTTCTGCTGCCCGTGGTGCTGGTGCAGGATCCGCTGCAGCGCACCATGGCTGGGGCGCTCGGCGCCTTCCAGGGGCAGTGGGGCACCGACATACCGCTGCTCTGCGCCGGGGCGCTGCTGATCCTAGCGCCGACCATCGCGATCTTCCTGATCTTTCAGCGTCAGTTCGTGGCGGCGCTTCTGCAAGGGGCCGTGAAGGGCTGATCGCGCTCCCGCAGGGGTAGAGGCCGGGGGTGGGATGTGCTGCCCTCCAAGCCGATTGCTACCTATGGCGTAGGGTTCGGGCGACGCCCGGACCCTGTACGGCGATCCCTCATCCGTATAGGCAGGATTCCATCTCCATCGTGCTTCAGCCGGCCAGGATTGGCCGCGCTTGTGGCGCCGTGTTCGGCAGCGCAACCACAGAGTGAGGAACATCATGGTCAAGGCAGCTTTCCTGGGACTGGGGGTCATGGGCTATCCTATGGCCCGGCATCTGAATGCCAAGGGTCATGAGCTCACCGTCTACAATCGCACCACCGCAAAGGCCGAGAAGTGGGTCGCCGAACACGGTGGACGCCTGGCGACGACGCCGGTCGACGCTGCCCGTGGACAGGACATCGTGTTCGCCTGCGTGGGCAACGACAACGACCTGCGCGAGGTGACGCTTGGCGAGCAGGGCGCATTCAAGGGAATGGGCAAGGGAGCGGTGTTCGTCGATCACACGACTGCCTCGGCCGACATAGCGCGCGAACTGCATGCGGCGGCCACCAAGCTGGGCTTCGGCTTTCTCGATGCCCCGGTATCGGGTGGACAGGCGGGCGCCGAGAACGGCCAGCTCACGGTGATGGTCGGCGGCGAGCAGGCGGTGTTCGAGGTGGCGCAGCCGGTGATCATGAGCTTTGCCAAGGCGGCGCGACTGCTTGGCGCGCCGGGGGCCGGGCAACTGGCCAAGATGATGAACCAGATCTGCATCGCCGGGGCGGTTCAGGGGCTGGCCGAGGCGATCCATTTCGGCAAGCAGTCGGGGATGGACATCGAGGCGGTGATCGACGTCATCTCGAAGGGTGCGGCCCAGTCGTGGCAGATGGAAAACCGCTACAAGACGATGAATGCCGGCAAGTTCGATTTCGGCTTCGCCGTCGACTGGATGCGCAAGGACCTCGGCATCGTGCTGGACGAAGCCCGCAGCAACGGCGCGAAGCTGCCGCTGACGGCGCTGGTCGACCAGTTCTACGCCGACGTTCAGTCGATGGGCGGTAACCGCTGGGATACGTCGAGCCTGCTGGCGCGACTGGAACGCGACCGCAAGTCGTGAGCCTGAGAGCCGCGGCTGCCCGGCCGGGGCAGCCACGGTCCGGAGCCAGCTAGAGGCGGCCTGCCATGGAGCGGTCGAAGATTTCTAGCGCGAGGGGGCGGGTCAGTTCCACCGGGTTGCCGCCCGCGGTTGGGTCGACGATCGCCATGTCGCCGATCTTGTCGCGCTGCGCCCCATCGACCTTGAAGTCTGCGAGCGTGTGCGGCACGCCGAGCTTTGCCCTGAGGTCGAGGACAGCCGCGAGGAAGGCATCGAAGCTGGGCGCGAGGCCCAGATAGGCGGCCAGTCGCGCGATGCGGTCTTCGATCGCCGAGCGGTTCACCACCAGCACATAGGGCATGAACACGGCGTTGGTCATGCCGTGGTGGGTATCGTAAAGCGCGCCGACCGGATGGCTCAGCGCGTGGATGGCGCCGAGACCCTTCTGGAACGCGGTGGCGCCCATGGCCGCTGCGCTCATCATGTGGCCGCGCGCCTCGATGTCGTTGGGGTCTGCAGCGACCTTGGCGAGGTTCTCGAACACCAGCCGGATGCCCTCGACGGCAATGCCGTCGGCGAGCGGGTGATAGCCGGGGGCGCAGTAGGCCTCAAGGCAGTGCGCCAGCGCATCCATGCCCGTGCCGATGGTGATGAAGCGCGGCATCCCGATGGTGAGTTCGGGGTCGGCGATCACCACCTTGGGCATCATCAGTGGGTGGAAGATGACCTTCTTGGTGTGGGTCGTCTCGTCGGTGATGACGCCGGCGCGGCCCACCTCGGAGCCGGTGCCGGCGGTCGTCGGCACGGCGACAATCGGCAGGATGCCTTTGGGATCGGCGCGGGTCCACCAGTCGCCGATATCCTCGAAGTCCCACATCGGCCGGGTCTGGCCGGCCATGAAGGCGATGACCTTGGCAGCGTCGAGCCCCGAGCCGCCGCCGAAGGCGATCACACCGTCATAGCCGCCGGCACGCAGCACGGCGATGCCGGCCTCGACATTGGCGGAGATCGGATTCGGTTTCACGTCGGAGAAGATGCCGGGCTCGAAGCCGGCGAACTTCAGCAGCGCGAGGGTATTCTGTGTCACCGGCAGGGGGGCGAGGCCGGCATCGGTCACCAGGAACGGCTTCTTGATCCCGGCAGTCTTCAGCGCTTCAGGCAGCTCGGCGATGCGGCCGGGGCCGAACTTCACGGCGGTGGGGTAGTTCCAGTTGGCTTTGGTCATGACGGTGCTCCGGCGCTGGCGCGTCTCAGGCCTCTTTGAGGTGATAGGATTTTGGCTGGGTCAAGTTGGCATAGCCGAGCTCGCTCAGCGCGCCGCCCTTGCCGGTGTCCTTGACCCCGGTCCAGACCAGCGCCGGATCGAGGTAATCGCAGCGGTTGGCGAACACGGTGCCGGTTTCGATCCGCGACCCGAGGGAGGCGACGGTATCGAGGTCGGCGGACCACACCGACGCGGTAAGGCCGTAGGGGCTGTCGTTCATTAGGGTGATGGCTTCCTCGTCGTCCGCCACCTTCATGATGCCGACCACCGGGCCGAAGCTCTCCTCGCGCATTACGGCCATCTGGTGGTTCAGATCCACCAGCACCTGCGGCGTCAGGTAGGGCGAGCCGGGGCGGTCTTCCGGATGCTTGCTGCCCATCAGGGCACGAGCGCCCTTGCGGATGGCCTCGTCGGTCTGGCCGCGTACGAGGTCGGCGAACTTGGCCGCGGCCATCGGTCCGACGACGGTCTCGGCCTCGAGCGGGTTGCCGAGCGTCCAGCCTTTCGCGGTCTCGACGAAGCCTTCAACGAAGTGGTCGTAGACGTCGGCATGCACATAGATGCGCTCGACGCCGCAACAGGACTGGCCGGAGTTGAAGAAGGAGCCATCGACGAGGTTCTCGACGGCGCTGGGCAGGTTGGCGTCGGGACGCACATAGGCGGGGTCCTTGCCGCCGAGTTCGAGACCGAGGGTGGCGAAGGTGCCGGCTGCGGCGCGTTCTATGCGCCGGCCGCCTTCGACGGAGCCGGTGAAATTGATGTGGTCGATCTGGCCCGAGCCGATCAGCTTTTCAGTATCGGCATGGTTGAGAACGAGGTTCTGGAACAGCCCGTCCGGCAGGCCGGCAACCTGCATCGCTTCGGCAAAACGCTCGCCCACCAGCAGGGTCTGGCTGGCATGCTTCAGGATCACGGCATTGCCGGCCATCAGGCCGGGTACGATGGAGTTGACAGCGGTGAGGAACGGATAGTTCCACGGCGCGATCACCACCATGGTGCCGAGCGGTTCGTGCGCGATCCATCGGCGGAAGCCATCCTTCGCCGTGCGCATCGAGGGGGCGAGCGCCTCCTCGGCGATGGCGATCATGTGGCGGGCGCGCTCTTCGACACCGCGTTTCTCGCCGCCGAAGCGGACGGGACGGCCCATCTGCCAGGCGAGTTCGGGGACGATCTCGTCATTGCGCGCCAGCAGCGCATCGACGAGGTGCGACAGGAACTTTGCCCGCTCGCGCACCGTGACCGCACCCCAGGCCCTGCGGGCTGCGGCGGCGCGGGCGACGGCCGACTCGATCTCGGGGCCGGTGGCTACGGGGCGCTCCGCATAAACGCTGCCGTCGATGGGCGATATGATCTTGACCGTTTCGGCCATGGGTCACCTGTACAAATGCAACTGAAACTCAGGACCGCTCGAAGCCGCGCTTCAGCTCCCAGTCCGTGACGCGCCGGTCATACTCGAACTGTTCCCATTCCGCAGTATGAACGTAGTGGTCGATCACGCCCTGGCCGAGGGCTTCCACCAGCATCTTCGAGTTGCGGAGCGCCACGGTGGCGTCGCGGAGGGTCTTGTGCACCTCGCGCAGCTTCGTGCCGGAGTAGGCGTCGCCCTCGAAGACCGGTTCGAGCGTCAGCTTGTCCTCGATACCCTTGAGGCCGGCTGCGATCAGCGCGGCAAAGGCGAGGTAGGGGTTGAGGTCAGCGCCCCCTATGCGGCATTCGACGCGGATACCCTTGGTGTTCTCGCCGCAGAGGCGGAAGCCGGCGGTGCGGTTGTCGGGGCTCCACACCGCCTTGGTCGGCGCAAACGTGCCGGCCTGGAAGCGCTTGTAGGAGTTGATATAGGGCGCGAGGAAATAGGTGATGTCGCCGGCATAGGTCAGCTGCCCGGCCATGAACTGCTTCATCAGTTCCGACATGCCGAGCGGGTCGGCGGCATCGACGAACTGGTTCTTGCCGTCCCTCGCCAGCGACATGTGGATGTGGCTCGAGGAGCCGGCGAGACCGAAATCCCACTTCGACATGAAGGTGACGGCCTTTCCTTGCAGGTAGGCGATCTCCTTGGTGGCGTTCTTGATCACCACGTGCCGGTCCGCCATGGTCAGCGCCTCGGCGTAGCGGACGTTGATCTCCTCCTGCCCGGGACCCCACTCGCCTTTGGAGTTCTCGACCGGGATGCCCGACGCCGTCAGCTGCTTGCGCAGGGCGCGCATCATCGGCTCTTCCTTGGTGGTCTGGAAGATATTGTAGTCCTCGCTGTAGTAGCCCGAGGCCTTCAGGTTGCGGTGGCCCTTCTCATGGATCGTGCGGAAGTCGTCGTCGAAGAGGTAGAATTCGAGCTCGGAGGCGAAGTTGGCGGTCAGCCCCATAGCTTCCAGCCGCTTCAGCTGCGCCTTGAGCACGGCGCGGGGCGAGTGCGGGATGGGTTCTCGGTGGTGATGGTCGACGAGGTCGGCGATGACCAGTGCGGTGCCTTCGAGCCAGGTGCACTTCATCAGTGTGGCGAGGTCGGGCTGCATGACGAAGTCGCCGTAACCCTTGTCCCAGCTTGCCGCGGCGTAGCCGGGCACCGGCTCCATGTCGATGTCGTCGGCCAGCAGGTAGTTGCAGCCGTGGGTCTCGTCGATGGCGCCCTCGAGGAAGAACTCGGCCTGGAAGCGCTTGCCGATCAGCCGGCCCTGCATGTCGGGAAAGGCGACGAGCACGGTGTCGATGGTGCCGGCTGTTACGTCGGCTTTCAGCTGGTCCAGCGAATAGGCGGTCACGTTCAGAACTCCCGCGAGGCGTGTCGCGACTTGAGACAGGGAGCGGCCGCACCGGGATGATGCGGCCGCGAGGATGGTTCAGTACCGGTACGGAGGACCGGCCAGCTCCATTTCTTCGTTGTACTTCTTGATGATCTCGACGACGCGGCCGCTGCGCGGGCTCTGGGCGGCGATCTCGTCCCAGAACTTCACCGCCTCGGTCTCGACCGTCTTCCATTCCTCGGCCGGAATCGAGGTCAGCTCGAGCGTGCCGTTGAGGCGGTAGTTGGATTCGCCGGCCCAGTACCAGTGCTGACGGTAGTAGTGCGAGCTGTCGATCATCATGCGGTAGAGCTGCTGCAGGTGCGGCGGCAGTTCGTTCCACTTTGCCGTGTTGACGAAGTAGGACCCGGCCCAGGCGCCCGACAGCGGGTTGGTGCAGAAGTATTTCAGCACGTTCGACCAGCCCACGGTGTGCATCTCGGTGATGCCGCACCAGCAGACGCCGTCGAGTTCGCCGGTCTGGATGGCCGGCTCGACGTCTTCGTAGGGCAGCGACACCGGGACGACGCCGAAGCGCGACAGGAACTGGCCGCCCGTCGGGAAGGTGTAGACGCGGAGACCCTTGAGGTCGGCAAGGCTGCGGATCGGCTTGGTGGTGCCGAAGTTGCAGGGGTCCCAGGCGCCGGTGGACAGCCAGGTGACATCCGGGATTTCGGCATAAGCTTCTTCCCAGATTTCCTTGAGGCCGCGCCAGTGCCAAAGCGCCGGAACGTCCAGCGAATAGCGCGAGGCGAGCGGGAAATAGGCGCCGAATGCCTTGACGTCGACGGGCGCCGAGGCGGAGTCGTCGTCGCTCTGGGCGGCGTCGATGGTGCCGGTCTGCACGGCGCGGAACAGTTCGCCGTGCGGAACCAACTGGTCGGCGGTGTAGAGTTCGATCACCATCTCGCCGTTGGCGGCGGTGTTGAACCAGTCGATGGCGTTCTTGACCACATGCTCGGCAAGCGCCGGACCTGCGTAAGTCTGCATGCGCCAGCGGATCGGGCTCTGGGCCTTCACGGCGGGCATCGCCAGCGCCGTCGCACCGACCGCACCCGCCGTGGCAAGACCGGCCTTCTTCAAGAAGCTGCGTTTGTTGAGAATCTCAGTCATATGCTTCAATCCCTGTTGTTGATCTTGTCGAGAAGCTGTGGCGCTCCCCGAGGTCCCCATCGACACGGCGGCAGTCAACCCGGCTGGCGCCTTCCCCAGTCCGTTTCGTGGTTCACTCGCAAGTGTGGGCGCATCACGATACCCGCCCGCGATAGAGGTCGGGCAACCAGAGCGCGATCTGGGGGAAAAGCATCAGGAGGATCAGCGTCAGGACCATGAGCGCGATGAACGGCGCGATCGAGCGGTAGATGTCGCCCAGGCTGACCTCGGGCGGCGCCATGGCGCGCATGAGGAAGAGGTTGTACCCGAATGGCGGGGTTATGTAGGCGATCTGGCAGGTCACCGTGTAGAGGATGCCGAACCAGACGATGTCGAAGCCGAGAATCTTGACCAGCGGCACATAGAGCGGCGCCACGATCACCAGCATGGCCGTGTCGTCGAGGAACATCCCCATCACGATGAAGCTGAGCAGCATCAGGATCAGGATGCCCCAGGCGTCGAGGCCGAAGGTGTTGAGCAGCAGGGTCTCGATGGCGCGCACGGCGCCCAACCCGTCATAGACAGACGAGAAGCAGAGCGCCCCGAGGATGATCCAGAGGAACATGCAACTGATCAGCAGGGTCTGGCGGGTGGTGGTCTCAAGCACCTTCCAGTTGAGCTTGCCCGACAGCGCTGCCGCAATCGTCGCGAGGAGCGCGCCCACCGCCGAGCTCTCTGTCAGGCTGGTGATACCGGTAAGGAACAGCGTCATCATGATGGCGAAGACCGCGACAGGCAGGATGCCTTCGCGCAGCAGCACCAACTTCTCGCGGGTGGTGATCTGGGCCCGCTCCTCGAGCGACATTGGCGGCCCCAGCTCGGGCTGGATGCGGCAGCGGATGTAGATGTAGAGCCCGAAGATCGTCGCCATGAGCAAGCCGGGCAGGAGGCCCGCCAGCCACAGTTCCGTGATCGGCGCGCGGGCGATCATGGCGAACAGGACCAGGACAACGCTCGGCGGGATGAGGATGCCGAGCGACGATCCGGCCTGGATCACACCCGTGACCATCACCTTGTCGTAGCCCCGCTTCAGCAGCTCCGGCAGCGCGATGGTCGCGCCGATTGCCATGCCGGCGACGCTGAGCCCGTTGATGCACGAGATCAGCACCATCAGCGCCACGGTGCCCAGTGCCAGCCCGCCGCGCACCGGGCCAAACCACACGTGGAACATCCGATAGAGGTTCGAGGCGATGCCGCTCTCGCTCATCATGTAGCCCATGAAGACGAAGAACGGCACGGTGATGAGCGGGTACCAGTTGAGGACCTGAAATGCCTGGTTGAATGGCATTTCGACCGCGCCCCGGCCCCACAGCAGCAACGCCGCTGCGGCCCCGACGAAGCCGATGACGCCGAAGACCCGCTGGCCGGTGAACAACAGCATCATCATGGTGGCGAACATGAAGATGGTGATGAGTTCGGGGCTCATGCGATCGGCCTGCCCATCGCTTCGGCGATGTCCTTGAAGAACTGCGAGATCACCTGCAGCAGCATCAGCAGGATGCCGATCGTCATGGCGAGCTTGACCGGCCACAGTACCGGCGACCAGGCGCTGTAGTTCTTCTGGTTGTACTGGAGTGCGTACTGCGTGCTGGAGACAGCGCCCCAGAGCAGGACGCCGAGGAAGAACAGCACGAACAGGATGGTCACCGCGTCGATGATCGCCCGGCTTCTGGCGGAAAATCGGTCGTAGAACAGGTCCATCCGCACGTGGGCGTTGTGTTGCAGCGAGTAGGCGCCGCCCAGCAGGAAGTAGGCGGCAAGCAGGAACTGGGTCGTTTCGAGAGCCCAGTTCACCGGTGTGCCCAGCACGGCGCGCGACAGCGTGGACCACAGCATGACAGCGGCCATCACAAAGAACAGGGCCATCGCGAGCCGCCCGACCCAGCCGTTCAGCCGGTCGATCCACAGCACGTAAAGCCGGATCGCCTTAGGCATGCGACTGGCTCCTCGGCACGTCGGCGGACGGCGACGCGGACGCCAGGGTCAGCGCCCGGGCGAGGCGGTTCGTCCAGCGCTCGACCCCGATTGGCTCCAGGATCTCGTCGTTGCGAATCTCGATCATCGTCGCCTCGATGCCGCGAACGTCGCCATGGTGTTCGAGCGTGAAGGTGACCCCGCTCATGGCGGAATAGGGCTCGTTCCAACCGATCGTGAGCGATGGATCGCCTGTTGCGAGGGCTGCGTGCAGCGCGCGCGTATACCGTTCGTCCCGACCATGGATCAGACCGATCTGCCACGGCCTCGCGATGCCGAGAAAAACCGGTGTGAAGGAGTGGATGCAGACGAGGATGGTGCGGCGCCCCTGCTGCTGCCGGCTCGCCAACAGTGCTTCGATCGCGGCGTGGTAGGGACAGTAATATGAATCGATGCGGTGCTGGCGCTCCTCGGGGGACAGGTTCTCATTGGCGGCAATGCGGGTCCGCTCCGACAACGTCCAGAACAGGGCGGGAGAGGCAATGTCGCGGTTGGCGTCGATGACGAGGCGGGAGACATGGGAGGCAACCAGGGGGGCGTCCAATTTGGCCGACAGACCCCTGCTTACTGCGAGCGCCCCCGGGTCCCAGGCGATGTGGCTGAGGCGCTCTTCGGGGGTCAACCCCATGTCGCCATACTGAGCCGGTATGAAGCTCGAAGCATGATCGCAGACGAGCACGAAGGGCGAGCCGCCGCCTGCGTTCGCCACCTCTACGACCTCATGCTCAGGGGCGTTCATTTTCCGGCACGCCTGCGCTATTAACCTTTGCAACAGTAGTTCCGGAGTTTGAATTTCTGTCAATCGTGAAACGTCAGGATCAGGATCATGGCCGGCAAGACGGTTGCGGCGCGGGTGCACGACCTCAATGAAGCGCTGACGGGAGCGGGGCGGCGGGTCGCGCGTGGCCTGCTCAGCAACTACCCGCTGCTGGGGCTGGCACCGGTTGCCGAATTCGCGGCCGGGTCGGGAGTGAGCGCGGCGACGGTGGTGCGCTTCGTCGCGCAGCTCGGCTTCAAGTCCTATCCGGATTTTCAGCGAGCGCTGCGGGAGGAGCTTGAGGAGCGCTCCCGCTCGCCGCTGCAGCGGCCGGCCCTCCCGACCGAGCCGCCCGGTGAGCAGAGTTTTCTGGGATCGTATCTCGACCAGTCAGCGCAGCGGCTCCGCGACACCGTCGAGCTGATCCCCGCGTGGGAGTTCGATGCGGTGTGCCAGCGCATGTCGGAAGGCAAGGGCAGCTGCTACCTGGCCGGTGGCCGGTTCACCGACTTCCTGGCCGGTTATCTCGAGGCGCATCTGCGCCTTGTTCGGCCGGGTGTCCGCCGCCTCGATGGTCGACCGGCGACCCGCGCCGACCAACTGATCGACGTGAAGGCGGGCGATCTCGCCATCCTTTTCGACGTCCGCCGCTACGATGCATCGCTGCTCGAAACCGCCACTGCCCTCGCCCAGCGTCGCGCCCACATCGTGCTGGTCACCGATGAGTGGGTGAGCCCGATCGCCCGGCACGCGCGACACGTTCTGCCGTGCCGCACCGAGACCGGCCGAACCTGGGACGCGAATGGTGCGCTACTTGCGCTGTCCGAGGCTCTTGTCGCACGCGTCACCGAGCTGGCCTGGCCGAGTGCCAGCCGCCGCATCGGCGCGGTGGAACGCAAGCCCGACCCCGGGACCTAGCCGGAAGGTCCCGAAGGCGCCATTCGCCCCCGTATACCGTAGGTTCTGCGCTCGAGAGGCTTTCTGAGCGATCGTTGGCTCGGCAGAAACCGGTCACAAGGTCAAGGTCTTGTGTCGTGCCCGGCTCCGTGTAATGTCGTTGGTAAATATTTACCGCGGGCCAGCCGGGCCTGACAGAGGCGCTGGTAAACGGCGTCCTACCAACTGCGGAGGGGCAGGAGGATGGCACTCGAGGAGACGCCCGAGCGGCGAAAGTCGCTGCTGCGGCAGATCAGCAACAGCAAAATTTTGCTGCTGATGTGCGTGCCGGCCGTGGCATTCTTCGTCGTCTTCAACTACGCGCCAATGCCCGGCGCGTGGATCGCCTTCACGAATTTCAACTACCGCGACGGCATTTTCGGCAGCCCATTTGTCGGATTCAAGAATTTCGAATTTCTGATCAAGTCCGGACAGCTGTGGACGCGTAATTACCCACCCCTTCGGCAGGCCGCGTTTTGACCGTTCTGGGCGCGTTCAGGCGAGGGTAGCGAGGATGACGTCGAAGGGATTTGCGCCTTTCAGCCGCGCGGTGTCGATTGTCGTTCGCACGTCCGCCTCGGCCT
>CAIMLX010000061.1 GCA_903842455.1 uncultured Hyphomicrobiales bacterium
CTCCTGCGGCCCGTGATCTGACGGATGTACGGGCAGAAGCGCAGCAGATGCGCGCGACGATCGAGGCGCTGCGCGGCCAACTCGAAGCCGAGCGTCTGTCAGCCGATGCGCGTGTTGCCGGGGCGCAGGCGGCCATGGCTGACGAAATCCGCCAGACCAAGGCGACGGTGCAGGCCATGCGCGACCAGCTTGACGCCCTGGCGGCCGAGCGTGACGCGGCGGTCCAGGCTGAGCGCGCCGCAGCGCAGGGCGAGTCGCGCCAGTACGAAGCCACGATCAACCAGATGCGGGCGCAGATTGAAGCGATGAAGACCGACGCGGAGGGGGCGATCCAGGACCAGGCCGCTGAATTCGCGCGTGAAAGGGCCAACTGGCAAGCGCAGGTCGTCGCCCTGCGGGCCGAACTCGAGCAACGGGCATGAGCGTTACACCCATTGAGCGGCGCAGCGGTGCGCGGGTCCGCCAATCAAGCGCGCAGGCACTGCGACGCGCTACGCTGTTGCTCGAGGTGTCGCGCCGCTGCGCCCAGAAGTCATCACTGGACGGCATTCTCGAAGTGCTGGTCGAAATGACCTCGAACGCACTCAACTGCGATCGAGGCACCTTGTTTCTCAACGATCCGGCGTCGGGCGAGCTGTATTCGCGGGTGGCACAGGGCAACCTGACGCGGGAAATCCGCCTGCTCAACTCCGCCGGCATCGCCGGCTCGGTATTTCAATCGGGCGAGCCCGCGCTGATTGATGACGCCTATACCGACGAGCGCTTCAACTCCTCGGTGGATGAGCGAACCGGCTATCGCACGCAGACGATCATTTGCGTGCCCGTGCACACGATGTCGGACGAAATCATCGGTGTCATGCAGTGCCTCAACAAGCGTGAGGGGACCTTCACAGCCGAGGATCTCTCGCTGCTGGTCGACATGACCCGCCAGGCGGCTATCGCCCTTCAGAGCCTGCAATACATCGAGCAGATCGAGCGCAACCGCGCGAAGGAGATGTCGTTCCTCGAACTGGTATCCGACATCAATTCCGAGTTCGACCTGTCGGCGCTGCTTCAGCGCGTGGTCGCCGAAACCTGCAACATGCTGCAGGCGGAGAGGGCAACGATCTTCCTGCATGATGCAGAGACGCAAACTTTGTTTTCCCGCGTCGCGAGCGGCGCGGAAATCGCCGAGATCCGCCTGCCCAGCCATGCCGGCATCGCCGGCGCGGTCTTCACGTCCGGGCAGAGCATGAACATCCCCTATGCCTACGCCGATCTGCGGTTCAATCCGACGTTCGACAGGCAAACGGGTTTCTTCACGCGGTCCATCCTTTGCGTACCGATCGTCAACAAGGAGAACCGGCGGATCGGCGTCACCCAGGTCTTGAACAAGAAGGGCGGTGTGTTCACCGACGAGGATGAGCAGCGGCTCAAGGCCTTCACCGCACAAGTCTCGATCGCTTTGGAGAATTCCAAGCTGTTTGACGACGTGAGGCGGGTCAAGAACTACAATGACTCAATGCTGGCGAGCATGTCGAACGGGGTGATAACGCTTGATCCGGCCCTCAAGATTGTGACCGGCAATACCGCAGCCCGGCGAATCTGGGATGGGACGCCTGACCTGCTGGGCTCCAGTCTGCCCGACCTGCTCCCTGAAGATGGTGCCTGGCTGCTGGACAAGATTGCCGCCGTCCAGGCGGAGCAG
>CAIMLX010000062.1 GCA_903842455.1 uncultured Hyphomicrobiales bacterium
ACCCAAGCTTCATGGTCGTCCCCATGAAGCCGTTGACGCGAAACTGCGAGATGCGGCCCTGGTTAGTCTTCACGCAGACATAGGTCCCCACCGGGATGTCGGCGAGCGGCACGTCGTAACCGCTGAAGCTCTCCATCGAGCAGCCTTCGTAGCCACGGTTGCTCCCGTCACCGACAGCGATCGTCGCGCCGTTCCGCGGCGTGATGTACTTCTCCACCGCCGTCACGGCCTGGTACCAGATATCAACACCGCCACCGCCGACCGTGCCGTTGTCGAGGTTCGCCGTGAAGGTCTGCGGCAGATCGATCGGGCCGGTCGAGAACGTCTCCGGCGGACCAGGTAGGATGATCACCGGCGGCAGTTCGATCACCGGCGGCTCGATCACCGGCGGCGCGCCGACATAGATCGAGAAGCTCGAGGTCTTGTTGTTGATCGACGGCTGCAGCGGTGCGGTGTCGGCGGTGGACCGCAGGCAGCAAGCACAACCCTCCTCTGGAGGTGCTTTGAGCAGTCCCTCGACGACCGGCATCTGCGTGATTATTTCAAGCGATTGCCGGATTTCGAGGACTTCCAGGCGGAAAGGCGGGCGCTGTCATTTGCGGTCGCGTACACAAGCATTCATCATGCCCTGAACGCCCGGGAAGGAACCCGTGCCCGCTCGTCCAGCCACGCCTTGACGAACCGATGCATGCTGTCGTGGGCGCCGTCATGGCCGCGCCCCCGAGACTCCTCGAACAGTCGCCGGGTCGAGCAACATTCCCGCCTTGGCAGCTTGGCTTCCTGCTAAAGGATCTCGGTCAGAACCTGGACCTACTCGCCCAGCTTCGGCGCCGGTTGCACGCCGCGCCACGTAGGAAACGCTCATGCCAGGCTGCATGGCTTCCTCAACCAGACGCAGTTTCTCGCTGACGGACCAGCGCCGTCGGCGCTGCACGGAGGTAATGACTTCGACCCGCCGAAGCGGCTCATCGGGATCCTTGGACATAGTCGTACTTATAGGCGCATGCCTATGCCTTATCGGCTATGCCGACTGTCCGGTGTGAACAGGACTACCTCCACCCTAGCAAAACATCCAAAAACAGATTGCTGACAATCAGCATTTTTCACTTGACCGTCTGGCCGAGCCTGCTCCATCCTAAATAAAGTCGAAATTATTCAGGCGTCGGAGGAACGGTTGGAGCAAGAGACGATCTTTCGCGAGCCGGGGAAATTCGCCGGCTGGCCTGCCAATTACGGAATGTGGGCCTGGGGCGACGAACTGGTCGTCGGCTTCACGGTCTCCACCTTCAACGCCAATTCCGGCTTCCACGCCCGTGACCGTTCGCAGCCGACGCGCACCACGCTGGCGCGCAGCCTCAATGGCGGCAAGACCTGGACCTACGGCCCCTTCACCGGCCGCCTCCCCGACGGCCGCGCGCTCTCGGCCGACGAGCACATGGTCAAGGGCCTGAAGCTCGAGGAAGTGATGGACGGCCCCGAAGGCCCGACCGAACTCACCGAGCCGATCGACTTCACCCACCCCGATTTCGCCTTCATGGCCGCCCGTACCGGACTCGAGCCGGGCGTTCAGTCCTTCTTCTACTACTCATACGACCGCGCGAAGACCTTCAAGGGCCCGTTCAAGTGGCCAAAATTCGTCTGGGCCGGCGTCGCTGCGCGCACCGACTACGTCGTTGTTAACAGTGCTCACATGATCGTCTTCCTCACCGCCAACAAGTTCG
This sequence comes from uncultured Hyphomicrobiales bacterium, assembly GCA_903842455.1. Classification (GTDB taxonomy): domain Bacteria; phylum Pseudomonadota; class Alphaproteobacteria; order Rhizobiales; family Devosiaceae; genus Devosia_A. The sequence continues at coordinate 1,722 of CAIMLX010000062.1, forward strand.
ACGGCGAAGAGGGGCGCGTCTTCTGCGCCGAGACCCTCGATGGCGGCCTGTCCTGGAAATTCCTAAGCTGGATCGGCGAGGAACTCTGGGACAAGGATCATGGCATCATGCCGGCCTCGCTGCTGCTGAAGAACGGCGACATCCTCGTCGTCGTCCGGGCCGGCCATGGCCACGACTACACCATGGAAACCTACAAATCGAAGGACCTCGGCCGCACCTGGGGCCCGATGAAGGTCGCCGCCGCCTTCAAGGACAATGCGAAGAACCACCTCGGCAATCCCGGCACGCTCAACCAAATCGCCGACGGCCGCATCGCCATGACTTACGGTAACCGCGACTTCCCCTACACTATCGACGCCAAGATCTCGTCCGATGACGGCGAGACCTGGGGCGAGACCATTGTTCTGCGCACCGGGGGCGGCGGGCACGACCTCGGCTACCCGCGCACCGTCGCAACTGCCGACGGCACGCTCGTCACCGCCTACTACTTCAACGAAGACGCCAGAACCGAGCGCTTCATCGGCGCCACCCGCTGGCGCCCCTGAGCAGTCCCCGAGCCCTGACCAAAGGTTAACGCGAAACGTCACCATGCTAACTTGTGCACCCAGTTTATTGCTGACAATATACCTTCATCAGGGTCGCTCTGGGGCGGCATCTGGCTGTCTGGGGGGCGCGCCGTGGAGCAGGTGACCGTCTATTCCGAACCGGGACGCTTCGCCGGCTGGCCCGCCAACTACGGCATGTGGGCCTGGGGCGACGAGCTAGTCGTAGGCTTTGTCACCTGCCACTACGAGCGCGACGCCGAGTTCCACGCCCGCGATGAAAACTACCCGGCGCTCACGAAGCAGTCCCGCTCGTTGGACGGCGGACGCACCTGGGCCACCATCCCCTTCCCCGGCAACACCCCCGGCGGCCGCGGCCTTTCGGCCGACGAGCACATGGCCGCGGGCCTGCGCGTCGGCGAACTGCTCGACGGCCTAGAAGCACCAAAGCCGCAGACCGAGCCGGCCGACTTCACCCGCCCGGACTTCGCTTTCATGTGCGCCCGCGACGGGCTGGAGCCCGGCTGCCGAAGCTTCTACTACTTTTCCTACGATCGCGCCCGCACGTGGCAGGGCCCGTTCGCCTTCCCGCAATTCGTCTGGGCCGGCGTCGCCGCCCGCACCGACTACCTGGTGATGGGCCCGCAGCACCTCATCGTCTTCCTGACGGCCAACAAGGCCGATGGCGTCGAGGGGCGCGTCTTTTCCGCCGAAACCCGCGATGGCGGCCTCAGCTGGAAGTTCCTCAGCTGGATCGGCGAGGAACTGCCCGACCTCGACCACGGCATCATGCCGGCGAGCCTGAAGCTCGGTGACGGCACCATCCTCGTCGCCACCCGGGCTGGCCATGGCACCGACTACACGATCGAGATCTACCGCTCCACCGACGAGGGCAGGTCCTGGGTCGGCCCGGCCGTCGCCCACGCCTTCCGCGACCGCCACGCCAACCACCTCGGCAATCCGGCGACGCTGAGCCTGATGCCCGATGGCCGCATCGCGCTCACCTACGGCAACCGCGACGCTCCCTACACCATCGACGCACGCATCTCGGATGATGGCGGGCGTACCTGGGGTGCCGCCCGGCACCTGCGTAGAAATGGCGGCAACCACGACCTCGGCTATCCGCGCACCGTGGCCAACGCAGCGGGCCAGCTGGTGACCGCCTATTATTTCAACGAAGGGCTCGGCGAGCGCTTCATCGCGGCGACCATCTGGTCGCCTTGACGGCATTCACGACCTCCATTGTGGGGGCTGGAAAGGAGATCGGACCGCGCCACGTCGTAACGGAGTTCTGGTCAGCTTGAGGGAGCGAAGCCAGGCGATACGACGTGACCAGCCCGAGGGGGACTTCGAGGGAAGTCAGAAAGGGAAGCGTTATGATATTGGACCTGAACGGGGAATGGAGGCGCCGCGCACTTGGCGTCGCCGCCGGCGCCTTCGCCACACTACTGCTTTCGACGACCGCGCCCTGGGCCGCGGACTACACTCAATCACCTGTACTCGACGCCCTGGTCACGGCCGGCACCCTGCCGGCCGTGGCCGACCGGCTGCCAGCCGAGCCGCTGGTGATCACCCCTGTGTCGGAAGTCGGCACTTACGGCGGCACGGCCCGGGTGATGCGATCCTCCACCGAGGAATTTGGTGATGCCACCTCCGTGGTCGGCATCGAGTCGCTGACCCGCCTCAACGCCGAAGATGGCGCCACCATCGAACCCAACCTCGCTGCAAAGTGGGAATGGACCAACGACGACAAGACCCTGACCATGACGCTCCGCAAGGGGCTGAAATGGTCCGACGGCGAGCCCTTCAGCACCGCCGACATCGCCTTCTGGTGGGACGACGTCATCAACAATACCGAACTCAACCCCACCATGCCGGGCGACTGGATGTCGGGCGGCGAGCCGATGAAGCTGACCGTTGTCGACGCAGAGACCTTCACGCTCGACTTCAAGGAACCCAACCGCCTGATCGAGCTCTTGATCGCGCGAGACGGCTACCAGGGGCAGATCTTCCTACCGGCGCACTTCCTCAAGCCGTTCCACCCCAAATACGCCGATCCGGCAAAACTGGAAGGGATGGCAAAGGCCGCCGGCTATGCCACCTGGGCGGAACTGTTCACCCAGAAGGCCCTGTCGGACGACGTCTTCGGCGTCTCCAACTTCGATAGCCCGGTGATCCGCGCCTTCAAGCCCGTTTCGACCGACGGCACCCACCTGATCCTCGAACGAAATCCCTACTACTTCAAGGTGGATACGGCCGGGAACCAGTTGCCCTATATCGACAAGGTCGATGTCGAGCTGATCCAGAACCCCGAGGTCTACACGCTCAAGGCCTCCTCGGGCGAAGCTGACCTGGCGCTCGAAAACACCACCATCACCCAGATGCCGGTGTTCCTCGATAACGCCGAAAAGGGCGGCTACAGGGTACTCGAATACAGCGCCGGTTTCACCAATATCGCCAACATGATGTTGAACCAGACCGTCGCCGACCCCGACAAGCGCGCCCTGTTCCAGGACATCCGCTTCCGCCAGGCGCTCGAAATCGCCATCAACCGCGACGAGATCAACGACCTGGTGTTCTTCGGGCTCGGGACCCCGATGCAGAACTCTATCCTACCCATCGGTGGCCGCTGCTGGGACGAGGCTGTGTCGAAAACCAACACCCAGTTCGATCCCGAAGGCGCCGGGAAGCTGCTCGATGAGATCGGCATGAAGTACGACGGCGAGTGGCGGACGCTGCCCGGCGGCAAGCCGTTCAAGCTCACCCTCACCTACTGGCCCGGCGAGGGTGGCGACGCCAAGCGCAAGATCGTCGAGCTGACCCAGACCTATTTCCGCAGTATCGGAATCAACTTCGACGTGCGTGAAGTCGAGCGCAGCCTCTATTTCGAGTTCACCACCTCCAACCAGCACGAGATGGCCTTGTGGCACGCCGACAGCGCCACCGACCCGCTGTGGGTGACAGGTCCGAAGATAATCCCTGTCCGCCAGCGCCACGGCGCCTTCGCCACCCTCTGGGCAACGTGGTTCGAAACCCATGGCGAAAAGGGTGAGGAACCGCCGCAGGACATGAAGGACGCCGTCGCCGCCTGGCAGAAGGCCAAGGCCGTCGGCACGCCCGAAGCGCTGGTCGAAGGCTGCAAGGCCGTGGTCAAGGCCAACGCCGTCGGCGCCTGGACCATCGGCACCGTGGGGGCGTTCCCGCAGCCGCTGATCATCTCCAACGCCATGCAAAACATCCCCGAAAAGGGCATGGCGTCATGGGACTGGGGCTACATGGCCCGCTACCATCCCGAGCAGTTTTACCTGAAGTGATGCTCGCCTGAACCTTCCGGGGCCGGCTCAGGCCGGCCCCTCCTCTCTCCGCCGGGACCTGGAACGGATGTGGCGCTTCATACTCGGGCGGCTGCTGTGGATGATCCCCACGCTGGTCGTCATTTCGATCATCTCGTTCATCATCATCCAGTTGCCGCCGGGCGACTATCTGAGTTCGTATATCGCGCGGCTCGAGGCACTGGGGTCCACCGTCGACCAGGCCACCATCGACTCGTTGCGCCTGCACTACGGACTCAACGATCCCGTTTGGGTGCAGTACTTCAAGTGGCTCGGGAACATCATGTTCGAGGGCAATTTCGGCTACTCGTTCGAGTGGCGCATGCCGGTGAGCCAACTGATCGTCGACCGGCTGCCGACCACCTTCCTCGTCGCTACCTGCTCGCTGCTCTTTGCATGGTCGATCGCTCTCCCAATCGGCATTTTCTCGGCGGTGAAGCAGTATTCGATCGGCGACTACTTCTTCACGGTGCTGGGCTTTTTGGGCCTTGG
>CAIMLX010000063.1 GCA_903842455.1 uncultured Hyphomicrobiales bacterium
CCGTCGGCGGCGGTTTCGCGCATCAGGACGTGGCTGGGCTCGGCCATGTTGTCGGGCATCTGCACGGCGAGGGCGCCGCCTTGCGGCAGGGCTTCGAGGACGCGCGGGAGCTGGCTCAGGTGCTCGGGCACCCACTGGTAGATGGCGTTTGCGAAGACCAGGTCGGTACCGGGCTCAGGGGTCCAGGTGGTGGCGTCGGCGGTGGCGAAGCTGGCGGCGGGGAGGCGCTTCGTGGCCTCGGCCAGCATGTTGGGCGAACTGTCGAGGCCGGTGAGATGGGCGGCCGGGTATCGTTCGGCGAGGAGCTCAGTGGAGTTGCCGGGGCCGCAGCCCATGTCGATGACGGTGTTCGGTGCGGTGAGCGGGACCTGGGCGAGGAGGTCACGGGCCGGGCGGGTGCGCTCGTCCTCGAACTTGAGGTAGGTGGAGGGGGACCAGTCAGCCATTTTCGCGCTCCTCGGGTTGCGCCCGGCTTAAGCGAGGCGGGGCCCGGCGTCCAGACGTGCGGCTATGCTTGCGCGGAGAGATTTGGTATGCGCTCCGCCGACAGCGTCACCACCAATACGAGCCGACTGGAGCCCCCGTGAGTACGATCCTGAAGAGCCTGCCCAAGGGTGAAAAAGTCGGCATCGCGTTTTCCGGTGGGCTCGACACCAGTGCCGCGCTGCTGTGGATGCAGCAGAGGGGCGCCAAGGTTTATGCCTATACCGCCAACCTCGGCCAGCCGGACGAGTCCGACTATGACGAGATTCCGCGCAAGGCCATGGATTTCGGCGCCGAGAACGCGCGGCTCGTCGATTGCCGGACGCAGCTGGTGCATGAGGGCATCGCAGCCATCCAGTCGGGCGCGTTCCACATTTCGACGGGCGGCATCACTTACTTCAACACCACGCCGCTCGGGCGGGCCGTGACCGGCACGATGCTGGTTTCGGCGATGAAGGAGGACGGGGTCAACATCTGGGGCGACGGCTCGACCTTCAAGGGCAACGATATCGAGCGGTTCTACCGCTACGGGCTGCTGACCAACCCGAACCTGCGCATCTACAAGCCGTGGCTCGACCAGGCTTTCATCGACGAACTGGGCGGACGCTCGGAGATGTCGGCGTTCCTCACCGCGCACGGCTTTGCCTACAAGATGAGCGCCGAGAAGGCGTATTCGACCGACAGCAACCTGCTGGGCGCGACGCACGAGGCCAAGGATCTCGAAAGCCTCGATACCGGCATCCGGATCGTCAACCCGATCATGGGCGTGCCGTTCTGGCGCGACGACGTCGAGGTGAAGGCCGAGAAGGTGGTGGTGCGGTTTGCCGAGGGGCAGCCGGTGGCGCTGAACGGGCAGACCTTTGCCGATCCGGTGGCGCTGTTCCTCGAAGCCAACGCCATCGGCGGACGGCACGGGCTGGGGATGAGCGACCAGATCGAGAACCGGATCATCGAAGCCAAGAGCCGCGGCATCTACGAGGCGCCAGGCATGGCGCTGCTGCATATCGCCTACGAGCGGCTGGTGACCGGCATCCACAACGAGGACACCATCGAGCAGTACCGCATCAGCGGCATGCGGCGGGGGCGCCTGCTCTACCAGGGCCGCTGGTTCGACTCGCAGGCGCTGATGCTGCGCGAGACGGCGCAGCGCTGGGTCGCCGCCGCCATCACCGGCGAAGTAACGCTGGAGCTGCGGCGCGGCAACGACTACTCGATCCTCAACACTGAAAGCCCGAACCTGACCTATGCGCCCGAGCGGCTGAGCATGGAAAAGGTGGAAGACGCGCCGTTCTCGCCGGCGGACCGCATCGGGCAACTGACGATGCGCAACCTCGATATCGCGGACACGCGGGCGAAGCTGGACCTGTACGCCAAGACGGGGCTGATCTCGATCGGCGAGGGCGGAGAGATGTTCCGGCTTGAGGGTGGGAAGGAGTGAGGGACGCTGAGTATCGCGTGGCCTCATTGGCCGGAGTTGGCTTTAGGCGACACTCGCTATGTGTGGCCTTTGGCTAAACCGAGCAGATACTCGGCCACCTCGCCAGGAGCGGACAACTGCGGCGCATGGTCGGTGTCGATGGTGGCAATCCGAGCGCCGGGCACTAGCCGCTGCATAGTGCGCTGCACTGCGAGGGGCACTGATCGGTCCTGCAGGGCCTCGATGTAGAAACGAGGCACGGTCCCGGCACCAGCGGCGGTCCAGCTCGGGACGATCATCCAGCTGCTATCGAGTTGTGATTGGAGCCGTCGTGCCGCCGCTATGGCGTCGGCCGGCTGCGCGCGCTGAAAAAAGATCGCGACTGCCGCCTCAGGCGGAACAAGGGTTGAGAGGCCATCGGCGGTTGGCTGCAGGTAGGGCTCGATGCCTTGTGGAGGGATCGAGCCCGCGATGGTGCACGCCTCCGGGAAGCTCATGCCGCTGGGCAGCATCATGCCGGCGAGATAGACCAACCCGAAGATGCTGTCCGGCCGCTTCGCCACCATTCGCTCGGCGACCATGGTGGCGACTATACCACCGCCCGAATGACCAACCACGATCCACGACCCGCTTGTGTCGGGGAGCCCGGCGAGGGCATGGTCCACCATGTCTTCGACCGACACGGTTTCGCCTGCCGCAAGCAAGCCGCCTCCAGGCAGGTCGGGGGCGACAACCTGATGCCCAGCGGCCCGCAGGTCTGCCGCCACCCGGTCCCACACCCAACTTCCTGCCCAGGCACCATGCAAGAGCAGATAGGCCGGGGGGCTCACGCCGGTCGCCCGCCCGAAGCCAGCACGCGCTCGGCCTCCCGTACCGCGGCGAGATTCTTGCGACCCTGGCGAGAGCCCGCAAGCTTGGCGGCGACATGGTCGCGCACGGTAATGGGTTCGTAGGCGAGGCCATCGCCCAGATCGCGGAGGCTTTCGAGGGTACTCACCACGGCATCGGCATTGCCATCGTGGAAGAATGCCACCGAGCGACGGCGACGGATCGTACCGTTGACTACCGGTGGCTTTACCCGGTGTAGCGTCGACATCCAGCGGTCGTTGGTGATGCGGGCAGTCAGGTCACCGAGATTGACCAACAGCGCGCCATCTGCCGGCATCACGTCATGCCAGAGTCCGTCCCGCCCCAGAACCTGTAACCCTGCGACTTGATCGGCCCAGAGCACCGTGACGATACCGAAGTCGGTGTGTTCGCCCATGCCGGTGAGGTCACCGTCGAGGCTGATATCGGTGCCTGGGGGCAGAGCGTAGTTGTTCATTCGCAGGACATCGATGGAATGATCTGTGATCGCCTCGAAATGTTCCCTTTCGGCCCCGAGCGCATCGGCGAAGATCGTCGTCAGCGTACGCGCCACACGCTGCGCTTCGTCGAAGTAGCGGTTGACACGGTCCTCGAAGCCAGTGACCTCCGGCCAGAGGTTGATGCCGTAGTCGCGTTCGTCGAGGTTGAGATGCGGGAAGGATCGCGCCTCCGCTCCGATATTGTAAGCCTCGAAAAAGTCGTTCATCCGGTTTGCGGCTTCCACCCCCAGGCTCAGCGACAGGGATTCGCTCTTGGGCGGACTGTAGCCACGGTTGGAGTTGGGCACCCGGTAGTGCTTCTTCGCATCGAGAGGCAGACCGAAGAAGTCATCAAGTGCCGAGGCGAGCCCGGCTTGCACGGCCGGCGAAATCCCGTGCCCGACTATCTGCATGAACCCGACCTCGGTGCAGGCCTGATCCACGGCTGCCGCGACGACGGCCAGATCGGACGCGCGCCGGTTTTCGGCGTAGGCACTGATATCGATAGTGGGGACATTGAACGCCATGTCTGACTCCTGCTCGGTTATTCCGGAGGTGTCAGGCCCGAATGGCCGTCGTTAAACTCGGTAGCAAAACGATAGCAGATCGACTTTGTGCGTCAAGCGTGTGCAAGCGCCGGGGGTGGTGCCGATGCCAACGACTTTTCGGCGTTTGGAGGGGGCAGCCATCTCACAAGCTTGGCGACAGCTCTGCAACCGTCGTTACCGCGTCAGCCTTTTGTAGCTCACCTTGTGGTTGTTCAAGCTGTCCGCCCTCAGCCGGCGGATCTTGTCCTGCTGGAAGTTGCCTTCGAGCCATTCGAAGAGGCTGTCGCCTTCGTAGGCGGGCTTGTGGGTGGCGAGGCGGACGGGGAACAGGCAGTCCATCAATGTCAGCGGGGGCTGCGAGCGGAAGCGTGTTCAAGGATTAGTCGGGTCGCCTTCTCTGGCGACGTGCAGGGCCTGCTGCACGAGCGTCTCGGCGCCGCCGGCCGCGAACGCCGCTGGTTGGCCGTAGTAGCGGTGGGCTTCGAGGACTTCGTACCCGCCGGCGGGGTAGGCTTCGCGGGGTGGGATGTAGCCGGGGACGCCGTCGGCGAGGCTGAGGACGAAGGGCGTCGGGGTGGCCGGGAGGGCGGCGCGCAGGGCCAGGGCGGTGGTGGCGAAGATTTCGCCCGGCAGGAACAGCAGTTTCAGGCCGGCCCAGTCGAAGGCGGTGACGCGGCCCGGCCACGGCACCAGCGGCTCGCGGGCGGTGCTGACGGCCCAATCGGCCCAGTGACGGTAAAGCGTGGCCCAGGCGGGTGACGCGGTCGTGGCGCGCGCTCGCCATTCGGTGGCCAGTGCGTCGAGATCGCCGGTTTCGTTGCGCTCGAGCGGCAGGTCGACCGGTTTGCTGTGCGCACTGGTTGGTCCGTCGAGCGGCGTCAGCACGGCGTCGAGAACCGACAGCGCCAGCGCGTTCCCCAGGCGCTCGGCCTCGGCAAAGGTCCGGTCGGGCGGCACTTCGGTGCTGATCGAGGATTCCGGCGAATGGCCGGTGCTGACATCGCCCGAACAGCCCGGCAGGAACAGCGCCACGGCGCCGGGATGCGCTGTCTCGATGGCGGTGCGGGCATAGTGGGGGAAATCGGCGGTATAGAGCCGGTTGCCGGCCCCGAGCACCACCGGATGGCAGCCATGGGCGAAAGCCACCGCGAGCACGTCGCCGTCGCGGGTTTCTACCCGCAGCACCGGCACGGTGGGATCGATGGGGCCGCCCTCGCTGCGCCGGTTGAAGGCGATGCCGGGATTGGCGCCGTTGCCGGCGAAAAGCCGGGCCGGCTGCCGGTTGGCAGCCGCCTGTTGCAGCGCCGCGACGCACCCATCTTCGAGCTGCGCCAGAAACGCTGGATCGGCTTCCCCGCCGCAGCCCCCCGGCATCGGCGCGCCGTGGGTGTGGGTCGCGATGACCACGACGCGGTCATCGGCAAAGCCCGACCGCGCCCGGATGCGGGCGCAGCTCTCTGCGTGAAAGCCGAGGACGTCGGCGACGACGAGAGCGGTGTCGTCGATCACCAGCGCCCGCGCCGTCAGCGGATCATGCGTGCCGGTGGCGGGCCCGGTGCGCGCCGCGTAGCCGCACATCGACAGCCCCGGCGGCGGGGTGATGTCGACGACGGCCGCGCCGGCCAGCACCGGGGTGAACGCGGCGGGCATGGCCGTCAGCGCGTCAGCTTCTTGTAGCTCACCTTGTGGTTGTTCACCGAGTCGGCACCCAGGCGGCGGATCTTGTCCTGCTCGTAGTCCTGGAAGTTGCCTTCGAACCATTCGAAGTGGCTGTTGCCTTCGTAGGCGAGCATGTGGGTGGCGAGGCGATCGAGGAACATGCGATCGTGGGAGATGATCACCGCGCAGCCGGCGAATTCCTCGAGGGCCTCTTCGAGAGCCGCGAGGGTTTCGGTGTCGAGGTCGTTGGTGGGTTCGTCGAGGAGGAGGACGTTGGAGCCCGACTTCAGCATCTTCGCCAGGTGCACGCGGTTGCGCTGGCCGCCTGAGAGGTTGCCGACCTTCTGCTGCTGGTCGGAGCCCTTGAAGTTGAACGCCGAGGTGTAGGCGCGGGAGTTCATCTCGCGCTTGCCGAGCAGCAGGATTTCGTTGCCGCCGGAGATTTCCTCCCAGACGGTCTTGTTGGGGTTCAGCGTATCGCGCGACTGATCGACGTAGCCCATGTTGACGCTCTCGGCGACGGTGATGGTGCCGCTATCGGGCTCTTCCTGGCCGGTCAGCATGCGGAACAGGGTGGTCTTGCCGACGCCGTTCGGGCCGATGATGCCGACGATGCCGCCGGGGGGCAGCTTGAAGGTCAGGTTGTCGATGAGGATGCGGTCGCCATAGGACTTGGTGACGTTCTCGATATCGATGACATTGTGGCCGAGCCGCTCGCCGGGCGGGATGATGATCTGCGCGGTGGACGACATGGTGCGCGCCTCGTTGACGCGGACCAGTTCGTCGTAGGCGCGGATACGGGCTTTCGACTTGGCCATGCGGGCCTGCGGGCTCTGGCCCATCCACTCACGCTCGCGTTCGAGCACTTTCGAGCGCGCGGCGTCTTCGGACTGCTCCTGGGCGTAGCGCTTCGACTTGGCGCCGAGATAGGCCGAGTAGTTGCCCTCGTAAGGGACCGAGCGGCCGCGATCGAGTTCGAGAATCCAGCCGGTGACGTTGTCGAGGAAGTAGCGATCATGGGTGATGATCAGCACGGCGCCGGGGAACTCGCGCAGGTGCTTTTCGAGCCAGGCGGTGGTTTCGGCATCGAGATGGTTGGTCGGTTCGTCGAGCAGCAGCAGGTCGGGGGCCGAGAGCAGCAGGGCGCAGAGCGCGACGCGGCGCTTTTCACCGCCCGACAGCTTGGTGACATCGGCATCGCCCGGAGGGCAACCGAGCGCGACCATGGCGACCTCGACCTGCGATTCGAGATCCCACAGGTTCTGGGCGTCGATCTGGTCCTGAAGCCTGGTGGCTTCGTCGGCGGTCTCGTCCGAGTACTCCATCATCAGCTCGTTGTAGCGATCGAGGATGGCCTTCTTTTCGGCGACGCCGGTCATGACGTTGCCGAGCACGTCGAGCGCCTCGTCGAGCTGAGGCTCCTGCGGCAGGTAGCCGATCTTGGCGCCTTCGGCAGCCCAGGCCTCGCCGGTGAAATCGGTGTCGATGCCGGCCATGATGCGCAGCAGGGTCGACTTGCCCGAGCCGTTGGGGCCGAGCACGCCGATCTTGGCATCGGGGTAGAACTGCAGGTGGACGTTATCGAGGACCTTCTTGCCGTTCGAATAGGCCTTGGTCATCCCGTGCATATGATAAATGAACTGGCGCGCCATCAGGCACTGCTCCCGCCGCTGAGGTGTGATGAATTTGGCGCCGTATGTAGGGGAAGGACGGGTTCGGGGCAACCCGGCCGTTGTGGGCGTCTTGCCGAGGAACCGTGTTTGTTGCTCCCCCCTCCACCAGCTTCGCTGGTCCCCCTCCCCCGCAGGCGGGAGAGGATGGGCGCGCGTGGGCCCGCCGTGGCTCAGGTCATCGGCCAGACGATCTGCAGCAGCGGGACGGTGATGACGATCACGAGGATGGATAGTGGCAGGCCCAGCCGCCAGTAGTCGCCGAAACGGTAGCCGCCAGGGCCCATCACGAGGGTGTTGCACTGGTGGCCGATGGGGGTGAGGAAATCGCTGCCGGCGCCGATGGCGACCGCCATCAGGAAGGCCTCGGGTGCGAGCCCCAGGTCGGTGGCGAAGGTGGCGGCGATCGGCGCCATCACCAGCACGGTGGCGGCATTGTTGAGGAACGGCGTCACCGCCATGGCGGCAACGAGGATGAGCGCCAGCGCGGCCCAGGGCGGCAGCCCCATCGCCACCTGCGACAGGCCGTTGGCGATGAGGTCGGTGGCGCCGGTGGAGCGCAGCGAGTCCGATACCGGGATCAGGGCAGCGAGCATGATGAGGATGGGGCCATCGAGCTGGCGGTAGATTTCGCGCAGCGGCAGGCCGCCGGTGGCGACGATCAGCACGGCGGCCCCGAAGAAGGCGATGGGAACCGGGACCCAGCCGAGCGCGGTGACGAACATGGCGACGAGCAGGATGGCGATGGGGGTCAGCCGATCGCGGACGCTGCCCAGTTGCAGGTTGCGCTCGGCGAGCGGCAGGAGGTCGAGGTCGCGCAACTGGTTGCCCATCTCGGCCCGGCCGCCGCGGACGAGGATGACGTCGCCCGGCTCGAGCCGGATGTCGCGCAGGCGCTCGGAGAAACGGCGCTCGCGGCGGGAGACGGCGAGCAGGTCGAGGCGGGTGCGCTCGAACAGCGAGTAATCGCGGGCGGTGGTGTTGATGAGCGGCGAGGCGGGGCCGATGATGGCTTCGACGGTGGCGAGGTCGCGGCTGCGGTGGGCGTGTCCGGAGAGGGTCAGGCGGCCCTGCTCGACCATGCGATCCAGCGCTTCGGGCTCGCCTTCGATGCTGAGACGATCGCCCTGGCGGAGGATGGCATCGGGGAACGGGATGCGCTTGGTCCCCTTGCCGCCGACGATGGAGGTGACCATGGCCCGGCCATCGGCGAAGCGCTGCAGGTCGCCGACGGTCCGGTCGATGACGCTGGCGCCCTCCCCCACGGTCGCCTCGGAGGTGTAGTTCTTGATCTCGACCGCTTCGCCGACTGCCAGTCCCTCGCGCTTGCGGACCGGCAGCAGCCAGTAGAACAGGGTGAGGAAGACGACGCCGGCGAGCATCAGCGGGAGGCCGACGGCCGTGAAATCGAACATCTGGAAGCTGGTGCCCGTCAGGTCGGCGCGGACGCGCGAGACGATGATGTTGGGCGAGGTGCCGACCTGGGTCATCAGGCCGCCGAGCAGGGCGGCAAAGCTCATCGGCATCAGGAACATCGAGGGCGAGACGTTGGAGCGCCGCGCCATCTGGAAGGCGATCGGGATCATGATGGCGAGCGCGCCGATGTTCTTCACGAAGGCCGACAGCACGCCGACGATGACGACGAGGATGAGAAGCTGGATACGCGGCTGCGTCACCCGCGGTGCCAGCCGGCCGAGCAGCGCCTCCATGACGCCGGAGCGGGACACGGCGGCGCTCACCACCAGCGCTGCCCCTACGATGATGACGATATCGTCCGAAAAGCCCGAGAAAGCATCCTGCGCCGGAACGATGCCGACCACGACGGCCAGCAGCAGCGCCCCGGCGGCGACCAGATCGTAGCGTATCTTCCCCCATATGAAGGCCGCCATCATCAGGGCGATGACAGCGAACGAGAGAATCTGCGGCATGGTCATCGAGGGGCCTCTTCAGCGCGACAACGTTGGTAGGGGGTGATGGGTGCGGGCGCAAAACGAAAAATCTCGCCGCCGACCGGATGGGATCGAAACGTTGGCCCCTGCCCCCGCCTTTCGACCGGGCGAGGTCCGGGCGGATCGGGTGGCAACGGTGAACGGGGCGCTGCTGCGACGGCCAGGGGACGATCACCGTCACCTCGTGGTCGCCGGACAACCGGCCTTCCGGCTATGTGCCTTCTACCCTTGGGTAAATGGCATGTGTTGCCCGAAAGACACGGCGGCGGGCGCCAGTCTGCAGTGGCATCAAAAATATTGCGCGCCCTGCAATACGGGATCCATTTCATGAAGAACACTTTTATTGCCGCTACTGCACTCGCCGGCTCCCTGCTTTTCATCGTGCCGGGTGCTCAGGCGTTCGACTGGAACGGGCCATATGTCGGCGGCGTCGTCGGGGTGGTGAAAAGCACCGGTGACATCGACTGGACCTATTTCGACTTCTTTGACACCTTCAGCGGCACTTACGAGTTCGACGGGGCCGGCGCGCTGGCGGGTGTCACCGCGGGTTTCAACTACATGCTCAACGATAGCTTCGTGGTTGGCATCGAGGGCGATGCGAGCGTCGCGTGGCTGAAGAGCAGCGGTACGTTCGAAGATCTGCTGACTTACGGCGAGTTCGAGGAAGAGCTGCAGTCGCTGCTGACCTTGCGCGGCCGGCTTGGCATCCTCTCGGACGACAAGAATACCCTGTTCTTCGTTACGGCTGGACTGGCCGGTGGCAACGTCGAGGCATCGGCGCTTGTCGAGGCGTTTGGCGCCCTTGAACCGTCGAGCGCGGCGCAGATGTCCGGCTTCGTGGTCGGGGTGATCGGCGGCGTCGGCATCGAGCACGCGATCAAGGAAGACCTGACCGTGAAGGCGGAAGTGCTGGCCTACTCGCTCGGCTCACTCGACGGCAGCGGCTTCTCCGGCAAGGGCGAGTCGGCGGCAACCTACAATCCGAGCGGCATCATCCTCCGCACCGGCATCAACTTCCACTTCTGACATCGGTCGCGGTCAATTGGACCTCGTCAAGCTCGTCGTGTACAGCGCGCGCCGCTACGAAGCGGAGCCGGCGATCGCGTTTGCCGGTGGCGTTGTCACCTACAAGGCGCTGATGGGGGCCACGGCGGCGGCCGTGCAGGTGATCGAGACGCTGCGCCTGCCGTTGCGGTCGGTGGTGGTGCTGGATGTGCACAATCCGGTGTTCCACACCGCCCTGATCTACGCCCTGGCGCTGTGCGGACATCGCTCGGCTTCGGTCGGAAGTGCGGGCGGGCTGGATCGTTCCGGCCCGCAACCGGCGCTTGTCCTCACCGACCGCGACGACGTGAAGGCAACGCCGGAACTGGCGCTGCGCCAGGTCGATCCGCGCTGGTTCGCGCACGACGAGAGCAAGCCGGTCGACTACCCGGCGCTGCTCGCAAAGCCGGGGTTTTCTGACCGGGACGAGGTGTTCCGGCTGATCTACTCGTCGGGCGCCACGGGGCGCCCGAAATGCGTGGGGCTCAGCAACCGCTCGCTCGAGACGCGCATCTCGCATGCGGCGCTGCAGGCGCCCTACCGTAGCGGCTCCGGCGCGCTGCTCAACACGATGGCGTTTTCAACCATCATCGGCACGATGATGCCCTTTCACGCCCCCGCCAATGGCGCCCTGCTCTGCTACGCCAGTTCGAGCGGTGAAGTGCTGCAGATGATGCGGGTGTTCGCAGTCAGCTACCTGTCGGGAAGCGTAGCGCAGATCCAGGGCGTGGTGACGGCGCTGGGCGACGCTTCCCCGCCAGCGGCCCTGCGGACAGTGCGGATCATCGGATCGCGACTGACGCGGGCGCAGCTCAAGACGATGCGGGCCCGGCTCTGCAACCACGTGATCAGCGTCTATGGGTCGACCGAAATGGGTCGGATCACCAACGCCGAACCGGGCGACCTGGAACGCGACGAGGGCGCGGTGGGCACGCCGATGCCGTTCGTGTCGGTCGAAGTGGTCGATGACGACCGACAGCCCCTGCCGGCGGGACGGGACGGGGTCATCCGGGTGAAGACGGACGAGCTTGCCGTCTATGTCGACGACGCCGGCCGTCCAGTGCCGATGGCGGCCGCAGATGGCTGGTTCTACCCCGGCGATGTCGGGCATTTCGAGGCGGATGGGCTGCTGGTCGTGACCGGCCGCACCACCGAAGTGCTCAACCGCGGCGGTGTAGTGGTGGCCCCCGAGGCGATCGAAGAGGTGCTGCGCGGCTTTCCGGGGGTCGAGGATGTTGCCGTGGTGGGCGTTCCCACGGAGCGTGGGATCGACGAGATATGGGCGGCGATCGTCCCGGCCGGACAGGTGGACATGCAGGGGCTTCTCGCCGCGGCCCGCGTCCGGTTGATGGAACGCACCCCCGACCGATTGTTCCAGTTGGGACGCCTCCCCCGCGCTGAAAGCGGCAAGGTGATGCGCAACGCCGTGCGCGACGAACTGCTGCGGCTGGCGCGCAACTAGCCTCGCCGGCCTGCTCAGAAATCGAGCGGGGCGTTGTCGATGACTTCCTTCATGACGAAGAAGGTGCGGGTCTGGCGGACGCCGGGCAGCGCGATCAGGGCGGTGCCGTGCAGTCGGTTGAAGTCGGCTATGTCGCGGACGCGTATCTTCAGGAAATAGTCGAAGTCGCCGGCCACGAGGTGGCAGTCGATGACGATCTTCAGCTTTTTGGCGGCGGCTTCGAAGATGGCGAAGCTTTCGGGCGTCGAGCGATCGAGGACGACCCCGACGATGACGAGGGTGCCGAGGTCGAGCTTGTGCGGGGCGAGTTCGGCGCGGAAGCCGGCAATGTAGCCGGCCTCGACGAGGCGCTGGGTGCGGCGGTGGCAGGTGGCGGCCGAGACGCCGACCTTGGTGGCGAGATCGGCGTTGGTGAGGCGCGCGTCCTTCTGGAGGAAGCGGAGCATCCTGAGATCGAAGCGATCAAGACCTGCGGAAGAGTCTTCCGGATTGTCTGGCATTTGTCGAAGCTTCCGTCATCGTTTGCGATCTGACTTCGCTTGTCTACCGCAGGATGGGGCCACTCTGAAAGCACCTTCGGTGTAAGCGCTGGTAGCCTCGGGCATAGTTCCAACAGGGGTTTTGCCATGCTCGAGAAGTTTGCCCGCTATCCGCTCACCTTCGGGCCCACGCCAATCGAGAAGCTGTCGCGGCTGACGGAGCACCTCGGGGGGGACGTCGAGCTTTATGCCAAGCGCGAGGACTGCAATTCGGGGCTGGCGTTTGGCGGCAACAAGCTCAGGAAGCTCGAATACATCATCCCCGATGCGATCGCCTCGGGGGCGGATACGCTGGTGTCGATCGGCGGGGTGCAATCGAACCATACGCGCATGGTGGCGGCGGTGGCGGCCAAGATCGGCTTCAAGTGCCGGCTGGTGCAGGAAAGCTGGGTGCCGCACGAGGATGCGGTCTACGACCGCGTCGGCAACATCATGCTGAGCCGGATCATGGGCGCCGACGTGCGGGTGGTGGATGACGGGTTCGACATCGGCATCCGCGACAGCTGGAAGAATGCCATCGCCGAGGTGGAAGCGGCGGGCGGCAAGCCCTACCCCATCCCGGCCGGCGCATCGGTGCACAAGTTTGGCGGGCTCGGCTATGTAGGGTTTGCCGAGGAGGTGCGGAAGCAGGAGGCGGAACTGGGGTTCGCGTTCGACTACGTGGTGGTGTGCACGGTGACCGGCTCGACCCATGCCGGCATGGTGGTAGGTTTTGCGGCCGACGGGCGGGCGGACAAGGTGATCGGCATCGATGCCTCGTGCACGCCGGCGCAGACGCGCGAGCAGGTGCTGTCGATCGCGCAGAGCACGGCAGAACTGGTGGAACTGGAGCGGCCGATCACGGCCGACGACATCGTCCTGAACGAGGACTACGCCTACCCGATCTACGGCGTGCCGTCGGAGGAGACCAAGGAGGCGATCCGGCTGGTCGGGCGGCTCGAGGGGATGATCACCGACCCGGTCTACGAGGGCAAATCGATGCAGGGGATGATCGACCTGGTGCAGAAGGGGTTCTTCCCCAAGGGCTCGAAGGTGCTTTACGCCCATCTCGGCGGCGCGCCGGCGCTCAACGGCTACGGCTATACCTTCCGCAACGGCTGAGCCGGGCGGCGGGCGCAGGGCTGCAATCCACCGCTACGACCAAGGAGACGTTGACGGGCGGTGGCGCGAGGAGGAAGCATCGGGCGTTCCACACAGGAGACTACACGAATGACTTTCGCCAGGGCCGGAATGGCCATGCTGCTTGCCTCCACCTGCGCCTTCGCGGCTAGTGCCGCGCTGGCCGAGACGGTGACCGAGGTGACGGTGATGAACGGCGCGCGTGCCGTGCCGGCCACCGTCGTCGTGCCGGATGGGGAAGGCCCATTCCCCGCCGTGGTGATGAACCACGGCCATGGCGGCGGACGGCAGGAAGGCGGCGGGTTCGGCAAGCTGGCCTCGGCGCTGGCCGAGGCCGGGATCATGTCCATCCGCATGGATTTTCCCGGCACCGGTGACAGCAAGGAGCCCTTCACCGAAGGCACGCTGACCAACATGATCTCGGACAGCGATGCCAGCCTGGTGTTCATGCTGGCGAACTTCCCGGCCGATCCGAGCAAGCTGGGCATTCTGGGCTATTCGATGGGCGGGCGCATCGCGCTGACCATCGCGCAGCAGCCGAACAGCCCGTACGAGGCGGTGGGGCTGCTGGCGCCATCGGCGAACCCGGGCAAGGGCTTGCTGCTGTTCTTTGCCGGCTCCGAGGCCGAGTATGAGCGGCTCTATGCCGAGGCTTCGACCGACAAGGGCTATGCCGACTACACCACCCAGTATGGCCAGCAGCAGCAGCTGAGCAAGGTGTGGTTCGACGAGATGCTGGCCTCGAGCCCGCTCGACGGGATTTCGGCCTACACCGGCGCCATGCTGGTGGTGCATGGCGACAAGGACACGGTGATCACGCCCGAGGAGAACGCCGCGGTGGTGGCGGCCTATCCGGCCGCGAGCATCGTGACGGTACCCGAGGCCGACCACGGCTACGGGTTCTATTCGGACCAGCCCGAGGTGACGAAGCTGGTGCAGGACTCGTTCGCGACGTTCTTCAGCGAAAACCTGAATTAAGGGCGTTGATGGTGGCGCCGGCCAAGTGCCGGCGCTGCTGTTGCCTTGTGCTCGGACCCAGACGCGAGCCTTGGGTGTGGGGTCTGGAACCTAGGCGGGCATACAGCTTGACTTGTGCTCTACCGGACGGGCCGGCGCGGCGGGCCTCGATTGTTGGAGCTGGCGGCGTCCAGCGTCCGCAGAAGTCGCTGGTGCAGCGACGCGTTGTAGCTGTCGGCTGCCGGATGCGCGCACACGACGTTGGCCTTCATGGCGAACGGGTGGGGTATTGCCTTTTTTTCCGATGCTGTGATCAAACTAACCGCGCCTTGGGGAGGAAAGCATGTCAGTCTACTTGCACCACGTCTCGTTGGTGACGGTTGACCCAGAGCGGTCGGCATCATTCTACCAATCCATGTTCGGCTTGGAGCGTCTTGATAGGCCACCATTCAAGATTGAAGGGATTTGGCTAGACTGCGGACCCAGCCTGCAATTGCACCTCACAAAACACTTGCCGGGCAACTTCCGTACGAAGGGCGTCGACAACAACGATGTCCATTTCGCTTTCCGGACCGATGACTTCGAAGGCGTTTTGGCGCGGCTGGTGGGCGCGGGCTTCAGTGAAGACGCTCCAGAGGACAGTCCGATGAGACTGTTGCTCAACCGCTCCGGTATGGCCGGCTTTCTACAGCTCTATGTGATGGATCCCGACCGGAACATTATTGAAGTGAACACTGCAGTTTAGCGGTCGGGGTAATATAGGCATGGGGTATTGAGATCGTTGCTCCTCCTCCAGCTGCTTGCCCCTCCCCGAAAGTGGGAGAGGGGACGCAGCCTGGCAGCGGGGTGGGTGCAATAGGTACATTTAGTCCGTGGTCGTGGGGATTGACTACCCGGGCTCAGCATGGACGCATCCGCTTCGGATCGACGGGGGTCGTGCATGCATCCGAAGGCTCTTCTCAAGCGCGTCGTCCGGCGCCTAGGGTACGATATTGTGCGGCATTCCGCGATCGTGCGGCAACCCGAAGTGCCCGCAGCTTCGAAGATGCCGACATACAGGTCGATGGCGATGGCGTTGCTGACCACTACGCCAACCCTGAAGATTGCCGTGGTCGGGGCCAATGATGGGGCGATCAACGATCCGATCTTCGCGTTTGCGAGCGAGTTCCGGAGCCGCGTTTCGATTATTCTGATCGAGCCGCAGCCAGCCCTGATCCCCTATCTTCGCGAGAATTACTCGCAGCATCCGGACGCCACGATCGTGAACTGCGCCGTGGGCGCAACGGGCACGCTTTCGCTGTTCGCCGTGAAGCCCACTTACTGGGACAAGCTAAGCGTCCCTTACGCGCGAAACTGGCCGCCCTACCGGGCCCCGACCGGCGTAACCTCGTTCAGCCGGGACCGCGTGGCGGGCTGGCTGGCAGACAAGCTTCCGCAGGGGGCTGACCTCGACGATGCGATCCAGGCGTTCGATGTGCCAGCGTCCGACCTCCGGGCCATTACCGAGGCGCACGGCTTCGGACCACACCTCGATATCCTGCAGGTCGACGCAGAGGGGGCGGACGATGTCGTGCTCTACAACTCCAATCTGCCGATCTTCCGGCCAAAGCTGATCCGCTATGAAAGCGGCGAGCTGGATGCCGAGAAGAACCGGAGACTGACCGACTACCTGGTTGGCCTTGGCTACCTGATCATTCCTGATGGCACGGACTCGATCGCCGTCGCGCTGGCATGATGACTATTGCGGTGGGCGAGAATCAGGTGGGCGCACATCCACCTCAGTGGGGTGACCAGGGTTGGTGGCCAGTTCTTCGTGCGGTTACTGCCCGATGCCCTCATCGAGCAGCCATTTCGCGATGGGCCAGGTGTTGGCGTAGTGCTCGAGGCAGAGGTCGGTGAAGCCGGGCTCGCGGGCGACCTCTACCGGCAAGTCGATGCCGGTGTAGAGGCCTTCGTGGAGGAGGTAGTCGAGGCGGTCGGGGTCGGTGGTGAAGCCCTTGGGGAGGCGTTTTCGGGTCTTGCCTTCGATCTGGTAGGGGCCCTTGGACGTCACCGCCGTGACGGCGGCGAGGAGGGCCTTGCCGGAGCGGGGGTGGAGGACGGACTGGCGGTAGTCGTCGAGCATCGGCTTGTCGAAGCCGTAGAGGCCGACGCCGAGTTGCACCGACTGCGCCGTGAGGCCGAACCAGAAGCCGGGTTGCTGCCAGCCCTTCTTGTCGCCGTGCCAGAACCAGAGGCCGAGGTGATCCTTGTAGGGGCGCTTGTCCTTACTGAAGCGGATGTCGCGGTTCACCCGGCCGATCGAGCCGTTGACCTTCGGGTCGAACTGCACGCCGGGCGAGATGGCGCGCAGGCGCGGGCCGAGTTCGGCGACGAACCCCTTGCCCGCCTCGACATAGCCCTTGTCGTAGAGGGCGCGGTTGGCGTCGAACCAGGTCTTTTCGTTATGGGCAGCAATGCCGGCGAGGAAGGCGAAGGTTTCGGCGGGGAAGACGAATCCGGACATAGGCTTGGGTGGAATCCCTGAAGTGCGGTGGGAGTGGGCTCAGTGCCTACTTGAACTCGGTCACGCGCTTGATCCGATAGGCCTGCTTCTCCTCGAGGCCATCGAGCCAGGCGTCAGCCCAGCGCGGGTGCTCGGAGAACTGTTCGGGCGTGATCGGCTCGAGCTCGAAGCGGTCGCGGACGAAGGTGTCCTTGGCGGCCTCTTTGGCGACTTTGTCGAGGAAGGTTGGCTCGAACACCAAGCCGCCATCGAAATCGACGCTGGAGAGGTTGGCGCCAGTGAAATCGACCTCGCCGAAGATCGAGGTGCGGAAGGTGGAGCCGGCCATTTCGGCGTCGGTGAACTGCACCTTGTGGATGACGGCGCGATCGAAGTTGATGCCGAAGCCGCGGGCCTTGGCGAAGCCGGTATCCTTGATGATGGCGCCCGAAAAGTCGGTGCCGGACAGCTGGGTGCCGCGCTCGAAGCCGATCCCCTCGCCGCTGATCGAGGGCAGTGTGCCGATGCCGAACTGGGTGAGGTTGATCGAGGCGTTGCGGAAGCGCGCGTGCTCGAGATAGGCGCCGCTGAAATCGGCACCGATCAGCAGTTGCCGGTCGAAGCTGGCGAAACGGAGGGACGCGAAGGTGAAGACCAGCGCGCTGCCCATGCTGGCGGCCCGCACTTCGGCGAAGCTGAAATCGGCGCCGATGAGCGTCGAGAAGTCGGTGAGGCGGTTGTAGATCAGGATGGCCATGATCTGCCCGCGCTCGGGCGACAGCGGGCGGTCGGTCATGACGCCGGTCTGCTCGCCCGAGAACTGGACGTTGACGCTGGAGGCCTCGAGCTGGGCGCGCACCTTGGCCGAGGCGGCGAGATCGGTGCGGCGGAGCAGGCCTGAGGACATCAGCAACTGATCGTCGATGTCGTCGAGCGGGGTGCGGAGGTAGCGATAGGGGCGCGACGCGGTGCTGGCGGCAACGATGCGGGCGCGCAGCGAAGGGCTGAGGTCGGAAATTCCCGGCGCGCCGTTGCCGCCGGCGCGCAATTCATCGACCTCGCGGGCGACTTCGGCGCCGATATCGAGGATTTCGGGGACGATGGAGGTCGAGCGCTGCGCCTCGCCCAGCTCTATCTGGCTCTGGATGTAGCGGTTCTGCTCCTCGATGCGGGCGTTCTGGTCGCCCATCAGGCCGATCTGGGTGCGCAGCAGGTTGTTCTGCTGGAACAGCAGGGCCGAGCCGGCGAGCGCGGCGATGGCGGCGATCAGCGCGGTGATGGAGGCGAGCAGCCAGCGGCGGGTCGACACCCAGGCGTAGCGGGCGAGCGCCATTTCGGCGAGATCGCGCGCAGCGGCAGTGGCCTCGGCGACGCGCTGCTCGGCGGCGAACTTCGCGACCTCCGCCAGCGGCCGGGCGAAGCGCTCCATCTCGAACTCGGCGCGCTTGAAGACGACGCCCCAGATGCGGCGCCGGAACAGCGCCACGAGGCTGGCGACGATCACCACGACGAGGAAGACGCCGAACAGGATGCCGAACACCTGGCCGGCATATTCGACCAGCACATCGGCACCAAAATTTGCGATGGGGACGCCGACGACGACGCCCACCAGGAACACGACGATCGACAGGCCGACAATGCCGATACTGTGCGGGGAGGATTTTCCCGACGGCTTCGGTTCGTCGCTGATACCGGACTCTTCGCTCATGCAGACCCCCTGCAACAACAGGACGTTAGCCGAGTGCGCGGCGTTCCGACAGGGGGATTACGTCTGGACCGGGAAGCAGGCATTGGCCCGCAGCGTCGGGCCGAGCACCATCGCGGTGACGACCTGCGGGGCGGCAGACACGAATACGTAGCTGATCTCTACGGTGGCGAAGCCGGAGACGCCCTGGCAGGTGGTGCTGGCATTGACGGTGATGTTGGCGGTCTGCAGCGGCACACCGAGCTTTGCCGCCTCGCCGATGACCCAGGTACGGGTCTTCGCGAGGCTGTAGCTGCCCGAGGTGGTGCAGTGGGTCTGCTGCACGCCGATGCAGCGGGCGGCCGAGATGGCGAGGGACTGCATGGCCTGCTGGGTCCACAGCGCCCGCCCGTACTCGACTGTGCCGACGATGATCATCAGCAGCGGCGCGGCGACGAGCGCGAACTCGAGGGCGCTGGCGCCGCCTTCGTGGCGGAAAAAGCGGCGGAGGGCCCTCACTGGACCTGCACCAGCGCGTCGGCGCTGATCCAGCCGGTGCGGGAGATGCCGAGGAGGCCGAACATCGGCGTGTACATCTGCTTGGCGGTGATCGCGACGTACTTGCCGGCAAAGCCGCCGCCGCTGGCGCAGGTGGAGCCGCAGGCGACGGAGCTGCCCCAGCTCACGCTGCCGCCACTCAGCGAGGGGCAGTAGCAGCGATCGGCATTGGCGGCGGTGCCCGAAGTGCTGGATGCGCCCGAGGTGCGGGTTCGGGCGGGTCCGGCATTGACGGTGACCACCGCGTCGATGGCGGCGGGGACCAGGGTGACGAGGTTCTGCGCCAGCGTAGCCCCGCCGGTCGACGAGACGCTGGTGCCGTTGACGACCGCGTAGTTGGCCGAGGCGGAGACGGCCTGGGTGACGGAGAAGCGCATCACGAGGTTGAAGCCGATATCCAGCATGACGCCGAGGATCAGCAGCATGATGGGGACGAGCAGGGCGAACTCGACGGCGGAGGCGCCGGATTCGGAGCGGCAGAAGCGGCGCCGGGTCATTGCACCAGCCTCGGACGGGCGCCGCCGCCACCGGAGGGCGCGATGCACTCGGAGGCGGCCGTGGTGCCGCCCGACAGCGAAATCAGCGAGCCGATGAGCTGCAGGCAGTTGGTGCCGCCGGCAACGCCCGCGCCGCCGCTCATGGTGATGGCGCCGACCGGGAAGTAGAAGGCGCCGCTGATCTTGCCGCCGCTGCCGCCTTCGGCGAACGTCGCACCGGCGGTGATGGCCGCGGGGCCGATGACGGCGAGTTTCGCGAGGCTGCCGGAGTTCGGCGCGGTGATCTCGATATTGCTGTAGCCGGCGGCGACGCAGAAGGCGGTGTTGGCACACGAGCCCGAGGCTGGCACAGAGCTGCCCGAGAGCACGATGGTGACGTTCGTCGCCTTCACCGACACGGTGTAGCCGGTGCAGGGTGAGCCGCCGCCGCCGCTGGCGCCGAGCGCAAAGTAGCCATCGATGGTGTAGACCCCTGCCCCCATCACCACGGCGCCCGCCGCGTTGAAGTTGCCGCGGATATCGTGCTGGTCGGCAGCGCTGATGACGAGGCACGAGCCGCCGCCGTTCGGGGCCCAGAGGTTGCCGCCGAGCTCGAAGGTGGTCGCATCCGCTAGATAGGTCTTGGAGCCGCCGCCCACGTTGATGGCGTCGCCTGCGCCGCTCGGTCCGACCTGGAAGATGTTGGTGGTGCCCGAGCCCATGGTCAGAGTAGAGCCGCCGCCATTGGCGATGCCACCCTGGAACCGGAACGTGCTCGGCCCGGCGAAGGTGGTGGCGCCGCTCGAGTTGTTGCAGAGGCTGAAGGTCGAACTGTTACAGGTCGTGGCGCTGCGGCCGATGTTGAACGTGCCGGCGCCGAAGCTGGTCACGACGCTGCCGGCGGTACTCATCCCCTTGGCGAGGTTGAAGGTGCCGGCGCCGAAGGTGACGGTGCCGCTGCCGCCGGTGGCGAAGGTCTCGGCGAAATTGTAGGTGCCTGCCCCGAAGGTCGTGCTGCCATAGGAGGTGGCCCTGACAGTGCCGCCGAAACTGTAATAACCGGGGCCGAAGATGGTAGTGGCCTGCAGAGTGAGGGGACCGGAGAAATTGTAGGTGGTGCCGACATCGCCCGAGGGGTTGAAGCTGAAGTTGATGCCGCCGCCGAAGGTCAGGTTGGCGAAATTGTATTCTGCGCCGGAGAACTGCGGACAGGTGAGGGTCCAGGTGCTGCCGGACTTGGCGGCGCTGCAGCCGGCCGCCGTCGCCTGCGCCTTGGTGGACGAGTCGTTGTAGGCGAAGTCGATCGAGAAGGCGCCGGTGGGTGTCGGGACCAGGGGGGCGGCGGGCGAGGACTGCCCGGCCAGCGTAGCGAAGCGCGCCCGGGCCGCGGCAATTGCCGCGTTGCCGGCGAGTGGATCCGATGTCGTGGCCTTGGTGATCGACGACGCCGTGATGCCGGTGCAGGGCTGGCTGACGGTGGTGTCGTAGGTGACCGACTGTGCCGTGATCGCGGTGCCACACGGCACCTCGATCCTGGCGTTCGACGAAACCGCGCAGGTCGAGGCCGTGATCCGGGTGCCGCCCGACAGGGTGACGCCGGTCTTGGTGGGGTCGAGCGCGATGATGCAGCCGGAGACGCCAGCACCGAGCTCCGCATAGGACAGGGTGACGACGCGCACCGTGTTCGACACGCCAAGGATGGGAGCGAGGAACAGTGGGTTGTCGATCGTGATGACGGCCCGCACGGCCTTGTTGGCGGAGTTGCGCGGCGAGGTGACGAGATCGACCGCCACGTTGGCGGGAGCGACGCCGTTCAACTCCCCTACCCGCTTGGCGGCGCTCGCCATCAGCACGGTAGAACTGCCTGAACTGTAGGCCAGCGCGCCGGCATAGGCGGCGAGATCGGCGGTGCGCTGATTGTTGGCCTGCACTGAGAGTGAGTGACCATACTCGGCGACGAGGCCAGTGACGCCGAGGAGAATCGGCAGGGTCAGCGCGAAGATGACGGCGACGTTTGCCCGTGCATCCGCGGCGAAGCTGGCAAGAAGGCCCTGCCTTTGAATTGGCAATGGTCGACGTCGAAAGGAAGACACGGTAGGCAGCAATCCAAAAATATCGGATTCAGCATGCCGGATAGGGGCTTAACGAAACTTAACCGGATCGATCACGATTGGGCGCATACGCCGAATTCAGCAGCCTTCAGCGCTCGATCCAGACCGGCACCGACTTGAAGGCGGGGGTGTGCGAGCGCGGGTCGACGGCGGTGCCGCAGAGGACGTTGGCCTCAGGGTAGTAGGCCAGCGCCGAGCCGCGGGGCAGGTCGAAGGCGGTCGCCGTGCCCGCCATGCGGCCGTGATCGGAGGCGAGCGTGATGCGGGTGGCATCGGCGAGGCCGAACTTCGCCATGTCCTCACGGTTGAGGAAGATGGCGTCGCGGCCGGCCTTCTGCCGGTAGCTGTCCTGCTCCTCGTAGATGATGGTGTTGAACTGGCCCTCCGAGCGGACGGTGGCGAGGGTAAGTTCGGTGCCCGGCAGCGGCGTCGGCGTGATGACGAAATGCGCCCGGTTGTCAGGGGTCCCGAACGTCGGGGCATGGAGCACGCGGTTGGAAATGTGGAACTCGCGCTTTGCCACATCGATGTCGGCCAGCTGCTCGAGGCCGGGGACGATCTTCGCGATCGCCTCGCGCACCCTGGCGTGCTGCTTGAAGGCCGAGAAATCGATGGGGCTGTCCGGCAGCAGCTGGGCGGCGAGGTCGCAGAGGATGACGGTTTCGGGGCGAACGTTGTCGAGCCGCTTGATGCCGCCATCCGACAAGCGGACGTAGTTGAACATCGACTCCTGCGTGGTAGGCGACCACTCCTCGTCGCGGGCGGTGACCGGCAGGATCAGCACTTCGCCGTCGCCGAGACCGTGGACGTGGCCGCGGTTCAGCGTGGTGGTGAGGAAGACCTTCAGCCCGATTTGCCCCATGGCGCGGGTGGCAAAGGCGGTGTCCGGAGTGGCGCCCCAGAGGTTGCCGCCCATGATTATGGCGGCATCGATCTCGCCGCGCTCGGCGGCCTGCAGGCCCGCCATGGTGTCGAGGCCCTTGTCGCGACCGAGGGTGACGCCGAAGGATTTTTCCATCGCGGCGAACACCTGCTCGGAAACCACCGGCTTGACGCCGATGGTGCCAATGCCCTGCACGTTCGAGTGGCCGCGCAGCGGCAGCAGACCGGCGTAGCGCTTGCCGATCATGCCGCGGATGAGCGCCAGGTTGGCGATGGCCTCGACATTGGCGGTGCCGTGGAGGTGATGGGTCATGCCCATGCCCCAGGCGAAGACGACGTTCTGCCGGCTGGCGTAGCGGGTGGCGACGCGCTCGATCTCGGCGCGGGAGAGGCCGCAGGTGGCTTCGATGGTGTCCCAGCTGAGGGCGGCGAGGTCGGCCTCGATGGCGTCGAAGCCGGAGGCGTGCGCGGCGATGAAGGCGCGATCCTCGGCGCCGATGGCGAGGATCGCCTTCATCAGCCCCTTGAACAGGGCGATATCGGAGCCGATGCGCGGCTGCAGGTAGTCCGACGCGATCTCGGTGCCGCCCGCCAGCATGGAACCCGGGCTTTTCGGCACGGCGAACTTCACCAGCCCGGGCTCTTTCGCCGGGTTGATGATGATGACGTCGCCGCCCCGGTCGCGGCAGTGCTTCAGCATGTGGATGAAGCGGGGGTGGTTGGACGAAGGGTTGGCGCCGATGACGAAGATCAGGTCGGCGCCGGTCAGGTCCTCGAGTTCGACGGTGGAGGTGCCCTTGCCGATGGTGGTGGCAAGGCCCTCGGAGGTCGCCTGGTGGCAGTAGTAGGAGCAGTTGTTGACGTTGTTGGTGCCCCAGACCCGCGCCAGCAACTGGAAGACGAAGCCGGCTTCGTTCGACGAGCGGCCGGACGAATAGAAGAAGCTGCGGTTGGGGTCGGTGGTCTTCAAATGCGCGGCGGCGTGGGCGATGGCGAAATCCCAGCTCACCGGCTCGTAACGGTCGCCGCCCTGCTTCCGGAACAGCGGGGTGTTGAGGCGGCCGAGCTTTTCCATCTCGCGGCCCGAGAGCTGCTGCAGATCGCTGAGCGGGTGGAGGAAGGCCTCGGCGGGGATCGCCGGCTGGATGTCGGTGGACTGGGCCTGCACCGACTTGTTGCAGACCGAGGGGAACTCGCCGAGCTCGTTGGTCATGCCGCCGCGCTGCCCGCCCATGCCATAGGCGCAGGCCTTGCAGGTGTTGTGCGAGGTCAGCGCCTTGGCGGCCTTGCCGACGCCCATCCGGCGGATGGTGTCGACGGTGTAGAGCAGCTTTTTCGGGCCGCCACCGACAATGCGGGGCTTATCTTCAACGGACATCGCAGTCTCCTCGCGGCGCGGGTGTAGCACGGCGTGGATCGTTCGGGCAGCAGGGAACGGGCATCGAAAGGCGACGTTGCCTCTCCATCGACACGGAGGAACTCCCGATGAAACGACTAGCCATCTGCCTCGCCGCGATTGCGTTCAGCGCTCCCGCCATCGCGCAGGACAGCGCCGCCACCGCAAACATGATGGATATGGAGGGCACGAGCCTCGGCGTCCTCGAACTGACGACGATGGACGGACATGTTCACATCACCGGCGAGTTGACCGGCCTGACGGCCAGTGAGCGCGGCATTCACATTCACGAGACCGGCGACTGCGATGCCGCCACGAAGTTCGAGTCGGCCGGCGGGCACTTCAACCCGACCGACCACCAGCATGGCACGGAGAACCCGGAGGGGCCGCACGCGGGTGACATCCCCAACCTCGTAACGACTGCCGACGGTGGTACGCCAGTGGACATCACTGCCGAGGGCATGACTCTCGGTGAGGGCGAGAACAGCCTGTTCGACGCCGATGGCTCCTCGATCGTGATCCACGCGGACGCCGACGACTACCGGACCGACCCGGCGGGCAACTCAGGCGAGCGTATCGTTTGTGGCGTGATCGAAGCAGCACCGGCGCAGTAACGCGCTTCACCCCAAGCTGGCGGCGGATTAGGATGTGTCCATGAATGATCCATTCGAGCTTGTCGCCAGCGGCGACCTCGACGGCCTCAGGGTCGCCCTGACACGGGAGCCGGGATTGGCCCGGCTCCGCCATGCCAGTGGCGCGTCGCTGGTGGCGTGGTCGGCCTATGTGGGCAATGTCGGCGCCATAGCGGCGGTCCGGGCGCTCGAGATCGAGATCGATCCCTATGAAGCCATCATCCTCGGGGATGGCGACGAGCTGGCGGCGGCATTGGCGCGCGGCTGGGACGGCAACGCGCTCTCGCCGGACGGCTTCGCCCCGCTGGCGCTGGCGGCGTTCTTCGACAATGCACGCGCGTTCGAGCAATTGCTGCCGATCACGCGCGACGTGAGCCGCCAGGCGGAGAACCCGCAGAAGGTCGCGGCGCTGCACGCGGCGACGGCCAAGCGCAACACCGCCCTGGTCGAAAAGCTGCTGCGGGCCGGCGCCGTGCCCGATCAGGCGCAGGCGGACGGGTTCACAGCCCTGCACGTCGCCGCGCAGAATGGCGATGCGGCGATAGCGGCGCTGCTGCTGCTGTTCGGCGCCGATCCGCGGCTGACCAACGCCAAGGGCATGGATGCCGCGGCGCATGCGCGAGCCGGCGGGCACGAGTGGCTGGCGGTGCGGCTCGAGCGGGGGTAGCGGGTCAGAAGAGGGGGTGCCCTGAACTGCCCCTCACCCGGCCCTTCGGGCCACCCTCTCCCTCAAGGGGAGAGGGGAAGAGGCGGCCCAATCAAACCCCCATTTCAAACCCCCATTGCGCGACTGCATCGCCCTTCTCCCCTTGAGGGAGAAGGTGCCGGCAGGCGGATGAGGGGTACAGGCGCGCAGCGCCGCGGGAGAGCCCTCGCCGTTCAGTTGCCCATGGTCGAGCGGTGCGCCCAGCCGGTGGAGCGTTTCTCGATCCAGGCCATCACCGCGTACATGGCGATACCTTCGACCGCGAGGGCCAGCAGGCCGGCGAAGACCAGCGGGACGTTGAACTGGCTCTGGGCCTGGCTCATCATCTGGCCGAGCCCGTTGTTCGAGGCGACCGTCTCGGACACCACCGAGCCGACGAAGGCGAGGGTGATGGCAACCTTCAGCGAGCCGAAGAAGTAGGGCATCGAGCGCGGGATGCCGACCTTCAGCATGATGTCGAGCTTCTTGGCCCCCAGCGCGCGGAGCACGTCCTCGGTCTCGGGCTCGATGGTAGCGAGACCGGTGGCAACGTTTACGACGATGGGGAAGAACGAGATCAGGAATGCCGTCAGCACGGCAGGAACCGTGCCGATGCCGAACCAGATGACGAGGATGGGGACCAGCGCCACCTTGGGGATGGCGTTGAAGCCGATCATCAGCGGGTAGAGGCCGGCATAGATGGTTTTCGACCAGCCGATGAAGAGCCCGATCCCGAGGCCGGCGACAACAGCGAGGCCGAAGCCGAGCAGCGTGGTGTAGAGGGTCTGGACCGAGTTGCGGGAAATCGGGCCCCAGTACTGGACGATGGCCTGGAAGATACGGCTCGGCGCCGGCAGGACGGTATGCGGCAGGCCGGAGAGACGCACCGCGACCTCCCAGACGACGAACAGGCCGATGGTATAGAGCCATGGCGCGAGCCGGATCCACGGGACCTTGAAATCGGCGGCGCGGACGGCGGGGCGGGCTGGGATGTCGGTCATGCTGTCACCCTTGCTTCGGCGATCTGGGCGCGGAGTTGCTGCACTTTATCGTTGAAGGCCGGCTCGTACATGATGGCGAGATCGCGCGGGCGGGCGAACTCGACGCGGTGCTCGGCGATGACGCGGCCGGGGCGCGCGCTCATCACGAATATGCGGTCGGCGAGGAACACGGATTCGCGCAGGTCGTGCGTCACCAGCATGATGGTGGTGCCGCGCGCCGCGTGCAGGTCGCGGATGACGCACCAGAGTTCTTCGCGGGTGAAGGCATCGAGGGCGCCGAACGGCTCGTCGAGCATCAGCAACTCGGGTTCGTGGATGAGGGCGCGGCAGAGGTTGGCGCGCTGCTGCATGCCGCCCGAAAGCTGCCAGGGGAACTTGTCACCAAAGCCCTTGAGGCCGACGGTGGCGAGCAGGGCCTCGGCCTTGGCGACGTACTCGGCCTTGTTGGCGCGCAGACGATGGCGGTGCCGCTCGACGATTTCGAGGGGGAGGAGGATGTTGTCGAGCGTGGTGCGCCACGGCAGCATGGTGGGGTTCTGGAACGCCATGCCGACGATGGAGACGGGCTTGGTGACGTGTTCGTTGGCAACGATCACCGTCCCCTGCTGCGGGATGTGAAGGCCGGTGACGAGCTTCATCAGGGTGGACTTGCCGCACCCGGACGGGCCAACAACGGCGACGAACTCGCCCTTGTTCACCTTCATGTCGAGGCCCTGCACGGCGAGGGTGCCCCCTGCCCCGCCATAGCGCATGTCGACGTTATCAATGCTTACCAGTGACATTTCCGAGCCCCGCGATACTTGAGACGACCCCTCATCCGGCCTTTGGCCACCTTCTCCCACAAGGGGAGAAGGCGATGTTGCGCCGCCCTGCCCACCAGACGCCTTCTCCCCTTGTGGGAGAAGGTGCCGGCAGGCGGATGAGGGGTGGCAACGCTTGCTGTTGCCGCCTTACGGCAGCATGCGGTCTTCCTTGGCCGGCAGGTATTGCGGGTCGAAGACGTCGGCGGCGGTGACGGTGCCCTTGAGGCCCATCGAGGTCTTGAGGGTCTCGATGGAGGCGGCGAGCTTGTCCATGTCGACGCCGCCCATGCCGTTTTCGACGACGTAGGGGGTCTTGATGTTCATGTCGATCGCCATTTGCAGGCGTTCCTGCTCGATGGCCGGGTCCAGCGTCTCGTTGACCTTGATGATCGCGGCGGCACCGGCCGCCGGGTCGGCCACGGCGTCGGCGAAGCCCTTGGCGAGGGCCTTCAGGAAGCCCTTGACCGCCTCGGGATTGGCTTCGGCAAAGTCCTCGTTGACCAGCACGGAGTTGCCGTAGAGCTCGAGGCCGTGGTCGGCGAAGAGGATGGTCGAGATGTCCTCGGCCGGGGTACCCTGCGCCTTGAGGTTGAGGATCACCGAGAAGGCGAAGCCGAACACGGCATCGACTTCACCTTTGGCCAGCATCGGCTCGCGGACCGGGAAGCCGATATTCTCGATGGTGATGGCGCTGTCGTCGATGCCGGCGGCGGCCTTGAAGGCGGCCCACTGGGCGAAGGCGCCGTCGGGCGGCGGGGCGCCGAGCTTCTTGCCCTCGACCGACTTCGGATCATCGGTGATGCCGAGCGACTTGCGGCCGACGATCGAGAAGACCGGCTTGTCGTAGACCATCATGACGGCCTTGACCTTCTGGGCCGGGTCTTCGTCGAGGAACTTGATGACCGAGTTGATGTCGCCGAACCCCATCTGGTAGGCGCCAGTGGCGACGCGCGGGATCGCCTCGACCGAGCCATTGCCGGTATCGATGGTGACATCCAGCCCCTCGGCTTTGAAGTAGCCCTTGTCGAGGGCGAGGAAGAAGCCGGCAGCCGGCCCTTCGAACTTCCAGTCGAGCGTGAACTTGACGGCCGTCTGCGCGTAGGCGGCGGTTGTGGCCAGCAGGCCGGCGAGCAGCGCGGCCGACAGCCCGGTTGCGAATTTCAGCATAGGAGATCCCCTTGTTTGCACCGGGGGCGATAAAACCAGAATGTACGCAGAGTGCAAGCGAGTTGCCTAATCTGTGGACAATTGTCACAGCGGGCGCATTTTTGGGCATCGGCGCCGGCCGGCACGGCAAAGTTACCGTGATTTAATGTGCCTCGCCATTCGCCGATGCTATCGTTTTGGCCTATTGCCCGCCCCCTCCCGGGCCTGACCCCGAGTTTTGAGCATTGATCCGGCAGATACTGATTTCGCTTCTCATCGTCGGAGCGGTTGCGGCCGCGTACGTCTTTCTGGTGCCCGGCGCGCCCGAGCAACTGGCGCGGTTCGGCATCAACCTGCCCGTTGCGCCGGCAGCGGAGGTCGCGGCCGGCCCTGGCGGGGGTGCACCGGCGGCAGCCGGTGGCGGACAGCGCCCGGGTGGCGGCGCGGGCGGACGCGGCGGCGGGCGGACCATGATCGTGGTCACGGCGCCTGTCGTGCTCGCGACCATCAACGACAGGCTTACGGCTATCGGTGAAGGTGCAGCGGCTCGCTCGGTCACGGTGATGTCGCCGGCGACCGGCACGCTGGTGGAGCTGCTGGTCGAGCCAGGGCAGGAAGTTGCGGCGGGGGCGGTGATCGGGCGACTCGACGCCGACGCCGAGCAGATCGCCTACGACCGGGCCAAGCTGACCTTCGACGATGCGCAGGCGGCGCTCGAGCGGACCAACGCACTGGCGGGCGCGAGCAACGCCACCACAGTGCAGGTGAGTGCGGCGCAGCTGGCGCTCAGCACGGCTGATCTGGCGCTCAAGAACGCCGATCTCGACCTGAAGCGTCGCACCATCACGACGCCCATCGCCGGGACTGTCGGGCTGTTCCAGGTGAACCCCGGCAACACGGTGAGCGCCCAAAGCGTGGTGACCACCATCGAAGACACCTCGCATATCCGTGTCAGCTTCTGGGTGCCGGAGCGCTACGCGGGCGCAATCAGCCCCGGGATGGCGGTGACGGCCAGCGCCGTGGCGCTGCCGGGCCAGACGATCGACGGAGAGGTCGGGGCGGTGGACAACCGGATCGATCCGGCCAGCCGGACGCTGAAGGTCGAGGCGCGCATTCCCAATGACGACGGCCGGCTGAAGCCCGGCATGAGCTTTTCGGTGGCGATGACGTTCCCCGGCGAGACCTTCCCGTCGGTCGACCCGCTGGCCATCCAGTGGTCAAGCGAGGGCGCGTACCTGTGGAAATACCTCGACCAGAAGGTCGAGCGGGTGCCGGTGCAAATCATCCAGCGCAATTCGGACGGCGTGCTGGTGAAGGCGGAACTGGCGGAGGGCGAGCAGGTGGTAACGCAGGGCGTGCAGCAGCTGTCGGCCGGCGCCACGGTGCGGCTGCTCGACGAGCCGACGGGCGCTGCAGGCAGCCAGGGTGGCGGCGAACGGTCGGGGAGCGCGCTATGAGCATCCAGGGCCAGAACGAGCGCGGTGGCGCCATCGCGGGTCTTTTCGTGCGGCGTCCGGTGCTGGCGCTCGTGGTGAGCGCGCTGATCATCGTGGCGGGGCTGGCGGCGCTGTTCGGCGTCGAAGTCCGGGAGCTGCCCAGCGTGGAGCGCCCTACCCTCTCGATCAATACCAGCTTCAACGGCGCCTCGGCCGAGACCGTGGACCGCGAGATCACCTCGGCGGTCGAGGGCGCGGTGGCCCGGGTGCAGGGCGTCGCCTCGATATCGTCGAGCTCGTCGTATGGACGCAGCCGTGTGTCGCTGACGTTCAGCGACGGCGTGAACCTCGACAATGCCACCTCGGACGTGCGCGACGCGCTGAGCCGCATCACCAACCGGCTACCCGACGGGGTCGATACGCCGACCATCGTGAAGGCGGATTCAAACGCCCAGGCGGTGCTGCAACTCGCCGTCACGTCGGACCGGCTGAGCAAGGACGAACTGACCGCCCTCGTGAATGACGTGATCGCCGAGCGGCTGGCGGCGGTGCAGGGCGTCGCCGACGTGCAGGTCAACGGGTCGCAGGACCGCGTGTTCATCATCGACGTGGACCAGGTGAAGCTGGCGAGCCTCGGACTGACCGTGGCGGACATCCGCGGCGCGCTCTCGACCATCGGCTTCGACAGCCCGGCCGGATCGCTGAACGGCACCAACCAGAACATCGCCATCCGCGCCACTGCCGAGGTGAATACCCCGGCGCAGTTCGAAGACATCACCATCCGGGACCAGACGCGGATCGGCGACGTGGCGAGCGTGGTGTTTTCGCCTGCCGCATCCAATTCGGGGCTGCGCAGCGATGGCAAGACCGGCATCGGCATCGGCATCGTGCCGCAGGCGCAGTCGAATACGGTGGCGATCTCCGAAGGCATCCACCGGACGGTGGAAGACCTGCAGCCGTCGTTGCCGCCAGGCGTGGACGTGCGGATTTCGTCGGATGACTCGGTGTTCATTTCGGGCGCCATCCATGAGGTCGAGCGCTCGCTGATGATCGCCGTGGTGGGCGTGATCGTGATCATCTTCCTGTTCCTGCTCGACTGGCGCGCGACGATCATCCCGGCTGTCACCATGCCGGTGGCGCTGATCGGGACGGTAGCGGGCATCTATGCCTTCGGATTCTCGCTCAACATCCTGACCCTGCTCGCACTGGTGATCGCCACCGGCATCGTGGTGGACGATGCCATCGTGGTGCTCGAGAACATCACGCGGCGGCGGGCCATGGGGCTCGGGCCCCGGGCAGCCGCGGTGCTGGGAACACAGGAAGTGTTCTTCGCGGTGATCGCGACGACGGCGACGCTGGCGGCGGTGTTCATTCCGATCTCGTTCCTGCCCGGCCAGACGGGGCAGCTGTTCCGGGAATTCGGCTTCACGCTCGCCATTTCCGTCGGACTGTCGGCCGTGGTGGCACTGTCGCTGGCGCCGATGCTCGCCTCGCGCATGCTGAAGCCGCACGTGGAGCGCAAGCCCAACCCGATCCAGCGCTTCGGCGGCGTCCTCGCCCGATTCTACCAGGTCACGCTGCGCGCGGTGCTCGCCAACCCGCTCATCGTGATTGTGGTGGCGGTGCTGTTCGCTGCGGCGGCGGCGTTGGCGTTCGGCAGCATCCGGCAGGAGTTGACGCCGCCCGAGGACCGGGCATCGATCGCCATCGGCGTCAATGCTCCGGCTACGGTGAGCCTCGATTTCACCCAGACGCAGATGCAGAAGATCGAGCAGCTGCTGCAGCCCTACAAGGAGAGCGGCGAGGCGACGAGCATCTTCTCCGTCTCGGGCTTCGGCTCGAACACGAGTTCGGGCTTCATCGTCATGACGCTGGCTGACTGGGAGCTCCGCACCCGCAGCCAGCAGGTGATCACGGCCGAGATCAACCAGCTGCTGACCCAGGTGCCCGGCGTGCGCGCCGGCATCCGGCAGGGCAACAGCCTCGGGGTACGCGGCGGCGGCTCGGGGTTGCAGATCGCGCTGGTCGGCGACAACTACCAGACGCTGGCCGACGTCGCGAACGGGCTGGTCGAAGAGCTGTCCAAGGACGAGAAGTGGGGCCGCGTCAGCACGAACTACGAGACGACGCAGCCGCAGATGACGCTGTCGATCGACCGGCGCAAGGCGGCCGGACTCGGTATCGACATCAACGGCCTCGACGCCACCATGCAGGCGATGATCGATGGCTCGGATGTCGGCACGGTGTTCATCAACGACACGAGCTACGCGGTGCGGATGCTGTCGACCTCGAGCCCGGTGAACGATCCGGGCGACCTCGAGTCGATCTTCCTTCGAACCTCCGATGGCCGCTACGTGCCGATGTCGACCATCGCGACGATCGAGGAAGCCCCGATCGCGCCGTCGCTGAGCCGCGAGGACCAGCGGCGGGCCGTGACGGTGACGGCCGCGCTGACCGACGCGTTCACGCTCGGCGACGCCTACAACGAGGTGGTGCAGATTGCCCGTCCGATGCTGCCCGACGGGGTGGCGGTGATCCCGATGGCCGAGGCCAAGACTCTGGGCGAGAGCAATAACGGGCTGCTGATCACGTTCGGGTTCGCCCTGGTGGTGATCCTGCTGGTGCTGGCGGCGCAGTTCGAAAGCGTGTGGAGCGCCATCATCGTGATGGCGACGGTGCCGTTCGGGCTCGCCTGCGCGGTGTTCGCCATGGTGGTGACCGGCGTGACGATGAACGTCTACAGCCAGATCGGATTGGTGCTGGTAGTGGGCATCATGGCCAAGAACGGCATCCTGATCGTCGAATTCGCCAACCAGCTGCGCGATCGCGGCCAGTCGGTGCGGGAGGCGATCGAGAATGCCTCGAACATCCGGCTTCGCCCGGTGGTGATGACGATGATCGCAACGGTGCTCGGCGGCGTGCCGCTGATCGTCGCCGGGGGCGCAGGGTCGGAAGCGCGCGCGGCGCTCGGCTGGATCATGGTGGGCGGGCTGACCTTTGCCGCGGCGGCGACGCTGTACCTGACGCCGGTCGCCTACCTGCTGCTGGCACGGTTCTCGAAGCCCAAGGCGGAGGAAGAGGCCCGGCTGGAGCGCGAACTGGCGGCCGCGCGAGCGCTGGACGAGCCCGATCCGATGGACCAGAACGGGCGTGGGCCGGTCCCTGCCCCAGCCGAGTAGCTCAGCGCGCCGCGATCATGGCGCGTATCTCGGCATGGGCTGCGTCGAGGCGCGCCAGTTCGTCGGGGTCGGGTTCGTCGCCAATCGAGGCGGCGCGGCTGCCTTCGGGGAGCAGCTCAGGTTCGGGATGCCAATTGAGGTAAACCTCGATGCCCTGCCCCGCCGCATCGACCCGCGTCGGGTCGGCGCCGCGGTCCAGCAGGAGGCTCGCGATCTCCACCTGACCATCGCGGGCAGCGACGAGCAGCGGGGTGAGGCCGTTGTCATCGGCGATGTCGGGTCTCGCCCCAGCATCGAGCAGGCTCGCGACGTTGGCCGTTCGGCCCGACAGGGTTGCCATCAGCAGTGGCGTGTTGCCATCGAGATCGCGAGAGTCGCGCGGGCCGTCCGCGAGCAGCAGCTCGATAAGTTCGGGGGTGCCGTAGGTCGCGGCAAGGTGCAGCGGCGCGCGGAACAGCACGTCGCTGATGACGCCGGGATGCGCCCCGGCCGCCAGCAGCAGGCGGGCCACTTCCGTGCTGCCGCCCCAGGCGGCGAAATGGAGCGCGGTCTCGGCGCTCTGGTTGAAGCGATGGGGATCGGCGCCGCGATCGAGCAGCAGGCGCACGGCGGCTTCGTCGCCGATGAACGAGGCGTCCATCAACGGGGTTCGGCCGTAGGGGTCGGTCTCGCTGTCGGGCGGCGAGCCGGCCTCGAGCAACAGGCGCATTGCCTCGGCGTTGAGGCCGCGGGCGGCCCAGAGCAGCGCGCGGTCACCATTATGGTCGCGGTACTCGGTATCTGCTCCCGCTGCGAGGAGAGCGCGCACCGCTTCCACGTCGTTGCGCCCGGCGGCGAACTGCAGCGGCGAATAGCCCTGGTGGTAGCTCGGCGGATTGGCCGCCTCGCCGTCAGCCAGCAGTTGCAGGATGGTAGGGGTGTCGCCGGTGCGGGCGGCGGTCAGCAGCGCGTCGAAATCGGCGCGGGCGGTGCCGGTGAGCGTGAGCAGCAGCGACAGAACCAGGACGGCGCGTGGCATGGGTCCCCTCCCCTTTGCCTGTTCGACGGCGGCAGCGTAGCCATCCTTTGGGCACCGGCCAACAAAAAGGCGCGGGGCCCAAGGGCTCCGCGCCGACAACGGGTAGTGCTGACGATCAGTAGACGTAAACCGTGAGGTTGCCGCCGCTGGCTTCGATGGCGAAGACGTCGCCGACATCATGCCGGCTGCGGCTCAGCGAAGCTACGATCAGCGCATCGCCGGCAGCAGCGCTCTGCAGCTGCTGGATCTTGCCCGAGGCGCGGAAGATCTGCGCGACCTGGCTGCGGGCCTGCGGGCACAGGCGGATCGGAACGATGCGGACGTTGGCAGCACGCGTCCAGGAGGCCGGGTTCACCTTGCCCTGCGAGGCGAGCTGCAGAACCTGGCGGCCGTCGTTGACCGAACAGTTCACCTGGAGGGAGTTGTCGAGGCTGCCGACGCGGGTCCGACCGTTGCCGTTCGCGCCATCACCGCCGTTGCCACCGTTTCCACCGCCCCCGCCGAGCAGGTCGTCAATGCCGGGGATCGTGAGGTCGAGACCGAGGCCACCGAGGTTCAGTCCAACGGTGATGTTGGAGCCGAGAATGCCGGAGCCGAGCACCCCACCATCGTCGTCGCCATCGAGCAGGCCGGTGCCGAGCACACCGCCATTGTTGAGCAGGCCACCCTGACCGTTGCCGCCGGAGACGTTGGCGTCGATGTTGCCCTGGCCGCCAGTGCCGCCGCCGAGGTTGAGGTCGAGGATATTGTCGGGGTTGGAGCTGTCGCTGCCCAGCCCGATGTTGACCAGTGAGTCGTTGCCGGCCGATCCGCCATCGATGCTCACAGCGCCGCCGGAGCCGGAGCCACCGTCGAGCACCCCACCGAGCAGCCCTGCGGCTGACACCGGAGCAGTATTCAGGCTGACTGAAAATATCAGGCCCGTTAAGAGAGCCGTTGAAATAGCTTTCATCGTATCTTTTCCTCTGTAAGTGCCTTTGATCGACGCTGTATTCACTACGCTTGTGTCAGCGCATGGTTTCTTTTGATGGCGATCGTTGCTAACGTTTGCTTTCCAATGTTTGTCCATCTGTCGTGACAATTATAAAGTTTACGCATATCGACTTAGTACCGACTACGTATTCATGTCGGTCAC
>CAIMLX010000064.1 GCA_903842455.1 uncultured Hyphomicrobiales bacterium
CTTGGGCTCCTGGCCGGGCGGGAAGCACTGGCCATGCACGTAGATGTAGCAGGACGGCCGGTCGTTGTGCTCGAACGCCACGGCCTGTCCGGCCATCACGCCCAGCAGCAGGCTGGCGCCGATCAGTAGTTGCTTCATGTTTCTCTCCTGTAGGTGCGTTTCGCACGATGAGGAGAGGCTAGCCGCCGGTCCCTGAACCGGCGCTGGTTCGCGCGTTCAGGCGGCGTGGGCGGTTCATGAACGGCCGCGAACGGCCGGTTTCCTGTCGCCCGACGCTTGCACCTTCGCCTGACTTGGCCGGGGGCGGTCCTCCGGCCAACCGGCCTCGGTACCCCATAATTCTGCTTGCGAACGCCACTGCGCTGGCCAATGTTCGGTCGGCGCATCCGTCCGGGACAGTCCATCATGCACAAGTTTTCGTTCGCCGCCGCAGCGGTCGCTATCGCCATGGCGGTCACGCCGGCCTTTGCCGTCTGCGACACCGTCAATTCGCGGGTTCTGAAGCTTTCAGCCTGCATCGAGGAGGGCGACTGGGTCATCCAGGCGCCGCAGGGCGCTCAGGAGTTCCTGTTCTTCTCCACCGACGAAAAAGTGGGTTTCACCATCATCAGCGAGGCGGAGACCTTTTCCGTTTCGGAGTTCCGCCGGGCCGTACTGATCAACGGCAAGAACGCCAATGGCGGCGTCGACGTTGCGGTGGTGGCCGAGCGTACCGAAACAGTCGCCGACACCGCCTGGAATGTCATCGAGTACCAGTTCGGCAGCGGCGCTTCGGAACTCATCTTCCAGAATTTCTACCACTCCCGTCCCGGCTTCGGGTCGGTGCAGGTGGTGTTCTGGAGCACTCCCGGCGACGATACCGTCGCGGCCTATCGCGCCGGAAAATTGCTCAGCACGCTGAAATTTCGCAACTGAAGTCTGAGGGCGGCCCCGCCATCGGGACCGCCCGAACACTACCGACCTAGATCGTCAGAATGTCGGCGAAGTGCGAGCCCAGCTTGGGCGTCGGTATGTTGGTCAGGTCCTTGGGCAGTTCAGCGATGGTCACGTCCTTCAGCCCCTTGCTCAAGGCAGGTCGCAGGTCGCCAAGAGCGGTCGGTGCTGCCGCTATAACCAGTTGCTGGAACGCCCCCTTCTGCAGGTACTTGTCCAGTTCCTCGACGACATTTTCGACGAAGCGCCGCTCGCGGACCTGTACGGGGTCGGACGAATACTCGACCCCGCCGCTGTTGCGGGAGCCCTGGGATCCGATGCTGTTTCCCGGCCGGTCGGCCATGATCTCGCGCGCCTGCAGCGGCTCCTGCTCGAACAGCATGCCTTCGACAACCGTGAGCCCCTTGCCGGGCCCCCTGTGTTCGAAAACCTTGGCCTGTGCGCCATCGGCGATGAGGATCCAGGTGGTCTTGGCTTTCATCGTGTTCTCCTTGTGGGTAACCAAGGATGAACGCACCAACGGGCGAATAGTTTGACGGCGATCAAACACGGGGGCACATCCGCTCGCGTTGCCGCCGCGGTGCGGAGGCGTGCCACTGAGGGTGGGGAGCGGTTTCCCGTCTGCGCTTTGCCGCATCACCCAACTCCATCTGCCACATCACAAACTCTCATTTGTCCCACGCCCGGCGCGCTGCTACACGCTAGCGCACCTCCTGCCGAAAGCCCGCCCCTTGGCGTCCATCAGTTCTTCCGAGACCAAATCAGTCGATAGCGGCCTTGCCGTCGGCATTGCCGCCTATCTGCTGTGGGGGTTCCTGCCGCTGCTGTTCAACCAGCTGCGGCATGTCGGCTCCACCACGCTGGTGGCCGACCGCACGCTGTGGTCGCTGCTGCTCGTCGGAATCATCCTCATCGTCGCCGGACGCACCGCCGAAGTCCGGGCGGTCCTGCGCGACCGTGCCAGCACCCTGCGGATGGGCGTCGCCGCGCTGTTCCTCGCTACCAACTGGCTGATCTACGTCTACGCGGTCGAAACCAACCAGGTGCTCGAAGCCAGCTTCGGCTACTTCATCAACCCGCTGGTCAATGTCGCCTTCGGCATGGTGCTGCTGGGCGAGCGCCTCAACCGCGTGCAGGTCATCGCCATTGCGATCGCGGTCGTCGCCATCGCCATCCAGGCCGTCGGGCTGGGTACCATACCGGTCATCGCGCTGACGCTCGCCATAACCTTCGCCATCTACGGCTACTTGCGGAAGACGGCGAAGGCAGCGGCGCTGTCCGGCCTGTTCGTTGAAACGCTGGTGCTGTCGCCGATCGCACTCGGCTTCCTCGTTTTCACCTTCATCCGCGACGGCAATTTCGGCCCTCACGCCGACCCCTACACGCTGTTCCTCTTGATGCTCACCGGCCCCGGCACCGCTATCCCGTTGCTGCTGTTTGCGTTCGCGGTGCAGCGCCTGCGGCTCACCACCATCGGCATGCTGCAATACATCGCGCCCTCGATCGCGTTCGTGTTGGCGCTGGTGGTGTTCGGCGAGCACCTCAACGCCACGCGGCTGATCAGCTTCGGCCTGATCTGGCTATCGCTGGCCGTCTACACCACGGATTCCGTGGTCCGCCGCCGCCGCGCCGCGCTCGCGACCCCACCAGTCTGATGCAGGAACTCACCGCCCGCACCCTGACGGCACGCGTCGAAGGCACCTTCGTGGTGGAGGGCAGGGCGGTCGAGTCCACCCCGCGCGACACGCTGCACCTCACCTATGCCGGCATCACCGGCGACCGGCACGAAGGTCTCGTCCGCCCCTCCGGCCCGCGTGAGCCCTGGTATCCCCGCGGCACCCCGATGCGCAACGAGCGGCAGGTCTCCATCCTCGGCGCCGAGGAGCTTGCCGAAATCGCCACCGCGCTGAACATCGACCGGCTCGACCCAGCCTGGATTGGCGCCAACCTCTGCCTCTCCGGCATCCCCAACCTCACGCAGCTCCCGCCCCGCAGCCTGCTCCTCTTCCCGTCCGGCGCCACCCTTCGCGTCGACGGCGACAACGACCCCTGCCGCAAGTCTGGCGCCGCCATCGTGCCCCACTTCCCCGACCGCCCCGACCTCCAGTTCGCCTTCGTGAAGGCCGCCAAGGACAAACGCGGCCTCGTCGCCTGGGTCGAACGCGAAGGCGAGGTCAGGGCAGGGGACGAGGTCAAGGTCCGCACCTGGCGGCAGGTGCTTCCGTCCGCCTGAAGCGGTCGCTCAAGCCCCCGCGTTATCCGTTCCACTGTCACCCCGGCGAAGGCCGGGGCCCATCCCGAGCGGGCCGAGTTCCGCCTTAACCCCTCACGCTGGCCCACACTAAACGCCCCGCATCCCCCGTATAACCCCCGCCACCTCGGCAAACACCCCCGCATAGGGCGCCCCGTCGCGCCAGACCAGCCGCAGCATCCGCCGGGCGCCGGGGCTTTGCAACGCGTGCACCGCGATCCGGCCGCCCGTGGCCTCCTTGCGCAGCGCGATCGACGGCAGCAGCGTCACCCCCTGGCCGTTGGCGACGAACTCGACGATCGTCGACAGCGACGTCGCGGCGAACGTCCGCCGTCCCGCCTCCCGCTCCAGCCCGCACGCCGCGATCGCCTGGTCGCGGAAGCAGTGCCCCTCGTCGAGCAGCAGCAGCCGTCCGCTGGCGAGCCCGGCGAGCGCCACCGGCTCGCCAGCAGGCTCGACTGCCGGCGTCGCCAGCACGAACTCGTCCGCGAACAGTTCGGCCGCGACCAGCTTCGGGCCGCCCGACGGCAGGTCGGTCGCAATCAGCGCCACGTCGATGCTGCCGTCGCCGAGCCCGTCGATCAGCGCATCGGTCCGGCTCTCGCTCACCGCAAAGCTGAGGTCCGGCAAGTCGCGTGTCAGCGCCGGAAAGATCTCGGGCAGCAGGTACGGCGCCACCGTCGGGATCAGCCCGAAACGCAACGCCCGCTCGGGCCGCCCGCGCTTCCCCGCGAGGAACGTCTCCAGCTCCTCGGCCTCCTCGATGATCCGCCGCGCCCGCTCCACGAACTCCCGCCCCAGCGGCGTTACCCGCACCGATTTGCCCAGCCGGTCGAACAGCGGCGCCCCGCAGGCATCCTCGAGCTGCCGGATTTGCTGGCTCAGCGCCGGCTGCGTCACATGGCAGCGCTCTGCCGCCCGGCCGAAGTGCCCGGCCTCCGCCAGTTCCAGCGCATAACTCATCTGTCGCAATGTCACGTTCATAACGTCATCTTATCGATACGGTTAGAACAATCAACTTGCCTAATCGTGATTACGGACTAGAACGGAGCAGGAATTCCAGGAGACTGAAAAATGGATGCGTCAACCGAAGGCAATGGCGGCAAGTGCCCCGTCCCCCATGGCGGCAGCCGCGCGCGCGGCAACCGTGACTGGTGGCCCACCCACCTCGATCTTTCGGTGCTGCACCAGCACAGCAAGGCCGCCAACCCGATGGGCGAGGCCTTCGACTACGCCGAAGCCTTCGCCAAGCTCGACCTCGCCGCGCTCAAGGCCGATCTCACCGCGCTCAT
This sequence comes from uncultured Hyphomicrobiales bacterium, assembly GCA_903842455.1. GTDB lineage: Bacteria > Pseudomonadota > Alphaproteobacteria > Rhizobiales > Devosiaceae > Devosia_A. Next base: position 4,477 of record CAIMLX010000064.1, read on the forward strand.
GACCGACTCGCAGGATTGGTGGCCCGCCGATTTCGGCCACTACGGCCCGCTTTTCATCCGCATGGCCTGGCACTCGGCCGGCACCTACCGCATCGCCGACGGCCGTGGCGGTGGCGGCGAGGGCCAGCAGCGCTTCGCTCCCCTCAACTCCTGGCCCGACAACGTCAACCTCGACAAGGCCCGCCGCCTGCTCTGGCCGATCAAGCAGAAATACGGCAACGCCATTTCCTGGGCCGACCTGATGATCCTCACCGGCAACGTCGCGCTCGAATCGATGGGCTTCAAGCCCTTCGGCTTCGCCGGCGGCCGCGCCGACACCTGGGAACCGGCCACCGACATCTACTGGGGCAAGGAAGGCACCTGGCTCGCCGACGAGCGCTATTCCGGCGACCGCGAGCTCGATAACCCGCTCGCCGCCGTGCAGATGGGCCTCATCTACGTCAATCCCGAAGGCCCGGCCGGCAACCCCGATCCGCTCGCCTCGGCCCGCGATATCCGCGACACCTTCGCCCGCATGGCGATGAACGACGAGGAAACCGTCGCGCTCATCGCCGGCGGCCACACCTTCGGCAAGACCCACGGCGCCGCCGAAGCGACGCATGTCGGCGTCGAGCCCGAAGCCGCCGAAATCGAGAACCAAGGCCTCGGGTGGGTCAACACCCACGGCACCGGCTTTGCCGGCGACGCCATCGGCTCGGGCCTTGAAGTCACCTGGACGTCGACCCCCACCCGCTGGTCCAACAACTTCTTCTGGAACCTGTTCGGCTACGAGTGGGAGCTCACGAAGAGCCCCGCCGGCGCCCACCAGTGGACCCCCAAGCACGGCATGGGCGCCAACTCCGTGCCCGACGCGCACGACCCCAACAAGCGCCACGCCCCGGCCATGCTCACCTCCGACCTCGCGCTCCGCGTCGATCCGGCTTACGAGAAGATCTCGCGCCGCTTCTTCGAGCATCCCGAGGAGTTCGCCGACGCCTTCGCCCGCGCCTGGTTCAAGCTCACCCACCGCGACATGGGCCCGCGCGCCCGCTACCTCGGCCCCGAAGTGCCGGCCGAAGAGCTGATCTGGCAGGACCCGGTCCCGGCCATCGACCACCCGCTGGTCGATGCCTCCGACATCGCAGTGCTGAAGGCCGAGATCGCCGCCACCGGCCTCTCCGTCTCCGACATGGTGTCCACCGCCTGGGCCTCCGCCTCGACCTATCGCGACAGCGACATGCGCGGCGGCGCCAACGGCGCCCGTATCCGCCTTGCTCCGCAGAAGGACTGGGAGGTCAACCGCCCGGTCGATCTCGCCCGCGCCCTCGCGGCCCTCGAAGCGGTCCAGGCGAAGTTTCAGGCGGGCGGCAAGAAGGTCTCGCTGGCCGATCTGATCGTGCTGGCCGGCAGCGTCGGCATCGAGCAGGCGGCCAAGGACGCCGGCCTCGACATCACCGTCCCGTTCACTCCGGGCCGCATGGATGCCTCCGCCGAGCAGACCGACGCCGCCTCCTTCGCACCGCTCGAGCCGGTCACCGATGGTTTCCGCAACTATGCCCGCGGCCCCGGGCGCCTGTCGCCCGAGGAAAACCTCGTCGATCGCGCCCAGCTGCTCGGCCTCACCGCCCCGCAGATGACCGTCCTCATCGGCGGCCTCCGCGTGCTCGAAGCCGGCAAGCCCGGCCACGGCGTCCTCACCACCCGCCCCGGCCAGTTGACGAACGACTTCTTCGTCAACCTGCTCGACATGCGGACCAAGTGGAAGTCGGCCGACGACACCCACGCCGTCTACCATGGCGTCGATCGCACCACCGGCGAGCCGCGCTGGACCGCCACCCGCGTTGACCTGATCTTCGGCTCGCACAGCCAGCTGCGCGCCCTCGCCGAAGTCTACGGCCAGTCCGATGCGAGCACCAAGTTCGCCAACGACTTCGTCGCGGCCTGGGTGAAAGTCATGAACGCCGACCGCTTCGACCTGCGGAAGTAAGGGCAGGGGGGCGCTGCCCCCCCCCCAAGCTGCGCTAGTCGCTCTCGCAACCGCTCCGCTACCCTCCCACATGGGGGAGGGGTATCGCATATGGTTCGGCTCAAGCCACTGCCACCCTCCCCCTTGCGGGGAGGGTACCGAAGCTTGGGCGCGAAGCGCCTTAGCGTGAGGTAGGGAGGGGGTATGACCGAGGTCGGGGTCAAGACACACCCTCGGCAATACCCCCCTCCTAGCTCTGCTACGTCGCTGTCGCTCCTAGCGACGCTACCTCCCCCGCAAGGGCGGGAGGTGATCAGCGGCCAAAGTCGTCATATGCGATTGCCCGGCCCACAGGGGGGAGGGAGACCAGTGGCAAAGTCAGGCAACATCGCCTCCCTCCCCCTTGTGGGGAGGGTAGCGTCGCTCGGCCGCAAAGCGGCCGTAGCAAAGCTAGGGTGGGGTAAGCCTCAGGCCGCCACCGCCTCGTCGGCAGCGACTTCCCGCCCGTCCTTCAGCACCCGTGTGTACCAGCTCAGCTCATCCAGCATCGCCGTCACCGTCGGAGCGAGGTACGGGTAGTCGCCAAAATCCTTGCCCTCCATCAGCATAGCCTTGAACGGCTCCATGTTGATGTGGACCGCGAACCGCGTCGGCACCATCGACAGCTCGACCACCAGCATCCGCAGGTGTTCCACCGCCCGCGATGCCCCCACCGTCCCATAGCCGACGAATGCCGCCGGCTTGTGCTCCATCTCGTTGAAGACGTAGCTCAGCGCATTGCTCAGCACGCCGGGAAGGGTGTGGTTGTATTCGGCGGTCACGAAGATGTAGCCATCGAGTTCCTCGAGTTTCCTCGCGAACCGGATCGCCACCGCGTTGGTGTTCGGCACGAAACGCGGCGAGCCGACCGCCTCGAAGAACGGCAGCGGATAGTCGCGCAGGTCGACGATCTCGTAGTCCGCGTCGCCGCGTGCCGCCGCGATGTCCTGTACCCATTTGGCCGGCCGGTCGGCAAATCGCGCCTGGCGCGTCGTGGACAAAATGATGCCGATCTTCGGCCGGGACGTGGTGCTGTGCGGGGTCATCTGCTGCTGCCTTGCATACAATGTTAAGGGTAGCCACCAACAGAGACCTAGTCACCGTCAGTAACTGACGCTATGTATGTGCCCAAGGTCGCTGCTCGCAAGACGGCACCATTTTCTCACGGAGTCACCCGATGGAAACCTTCACCCCGCAGCCTGTTTCCGCCATTCCGACGGCCGTTGAACCGCGCCGCTTCGAAGCCGGCGAACCCCGGGATTTCGAGGCGTGCAAGCAGGCCATCGTTCCGGTCAACGAGGTGCTGGCGCAGATCGGCGGCAAGTGGACCATGTACATCATCATGGCGCTCGGCCATGGCCCGCTTCGCTTCTCCGAGCTGAAGCGCAAGATCGACGGCGTCTCCCAGAAGATGCTGACCTCGACGCTCCGCGACCTCGAAAAGGACGGCTTCGTCTCTCGCAAGGTCACGCCCAGCATTCCGCCCCGCGTCGACTACGAACTCACAGAAATGGGCATCGAACTGCGCGAACCCATCTTCATCCTCACCCGCTGGGCCAACGCCAACAACACCCGCATCGCCAAAGCCCGCGAAGCCTTCGCCGCCCGCGAAGCCGAAGAAAAGCGCCTGTCCTGGTAGGATCGAACCGTCGCGGCAACAACATCGTCCCCTCGCCCCGTCGGGGAGAGGGTAGCGCCGCTAGGAGCGCAGCGACGTAGCAAAGCTAGGGTGAGGGGGTCCTCGTACCGACCAGGCCCTCACACTCGCGCCACCGCCCCCTTGCGCGCCACGAACACGATCTCCTGCAAGCTCAGCACCATCGGGTCCGTCCCGAACCTCTCGTGCAACGCCGCCAGGGTCGCCGCGATCACCGCTTCCACGTCGCCACCCCGCGCCCGGATCTGGTCGCCGAGCGGGTTGCCCAGCACCATGCCGCGCGCAAACAGCTCCGGGTCCGGCACCACCTTCTCGATCCGGTTCACCGAAATCTCGACGCTGGAGAATCCCGCCTCCAGCAGCCCCGCCTTGATCGGATCGATGGCGCTGCACGAGAACGGCACGGCCATGAACTGCGGCGGGTCATCCGGAAACAGCTCTCCCGCAATCCGGTGACCGATTTCGGCAAACCCGTTGAACGCGTGGCTGTCCCACACGCTGACGAGGTAATGCCCGCCGTCCTCGAGCACGCGATAGGCGGTCCGGTACGACTGTTCCTTGTCGGGAAAGAACATCATCCCGTACTGGCACACCAGCAGGTCGCAGCATGCGTCGTCGAAGGGCAGGTTCACCGCATCGGCCGTCTGCAGCACGATCGGCTCGCCCCGTGCAAACTTCCGCCGTGCCACCTCGATCATCGGCGCATTGAGGTCGGTGGCGATAATCTTCGTCCGCCCCGGCAGCGCATCGCGCAGCGCCCGGCTCAATATCCCGGTCCCCGCCGCCGTCTCCACCACCAGCTTGGGTTCGAGCGCCTTCACCCGCTGCGCCATGCCGGCAGCAAAATCGGCAAAGATCACCGGCCCGAGTCCGCGATCATAGAAGTCGGGGATCGCCCCCACGAATTTCGCGCTGTTGTCATCCATGGCGGCTCCTCCGGCCAGTGCTTGCGACCACCATACTACGCGCACCCACCCCCACCCTAGCTCCAGTAACTCGCTTCGCTCGCAACCTCCGCTACCCTCACCACAAAGGGGGAGGGTAGCGGAGGTTGCACGCAACTGGCACTGGTCTCCCTCCCCCTTGTGGGGAGGGTAGCGCCGCTAGGAGCGCAGCGCCGTAGCAGAGCTAGGGTGGGGGTGAGCCGCAACCACCTAAGCCGTCTTCCGCTCGTCCTCGACCTCGACCACCCGCGCCACCGCAAACCGCCCGATCCACTGCACGAACTGGTCGACCCAGATGTTGAGGTTGGTCTTCACCCGCTCGTCGGTGAAGTTGAGTTCGTCATCGATCGCCCCGGGCCGCGACTGGAAGTAGATCTCCGGACGCCCCATCAGCGCCACGCCCACCACCGGCAGGATCGAGCGGAGGTGCACCTGCGCTGCCGCCGTCCCCGAAACGCCGCCCGTCGCACCGGCAATGGCCCCCGGCTTGTCCGTCCACACGCTCTCGCCGAACGGCCGCGACGGCCAGTCGATGGCGTTCTTCAGGATGCCCGGGATCGACCGGTTGTATTCCGGCGTCACGAACAGCACCGCATCCGCCTCGGTGATCTGACGCTTCAGACCAATCACCTCGGCCGGCGGATCGTTCCACAGCGTATCGTCATAGAACGGCAGCGAGGCAATATCGACAAAACTGAACTCCAGCCGCCCGGCACTCAGCTTCGCCAGCGCCTTGGCCAGCTTCATGTTGGACGAGGTTTCCCGCGCCGACCCCACAAACACCGCGACCTTGAACATCTCGAGGCTACCTCAGTTACAAACAGTTACTGGGGCTAGATATGTGCACCAAGGTGCCCTGCGCAAGACGGCACACCCACGTAACCGGCGAACGGACTGTTCGTCGTTGAGACCTGAACGTCCCCTCATCCGTCTCGGCTTCGCCTCTCCACCTTCTCCCTCAAGGGGAGAAGGGCAAGAGGTGCACCACCTTCCGCTTGAGCCACTGTTGCCCCTCTCCCCTTGACGGAGAGGGTGGCGCGAAGCGCCGGGTGAGGGGCAGGTCAGCGCGTCTCCCCCAGCACATTCCCCAGTTCCGGGATAAAGTCCTTCACCATCGGCTGCCGCACCGCCACGAACGGCAGGGGCCGCACCACGCGCATCGCCGCGATCCCTACGCGCACCGTCATCAGCCCATTGACCACGCCCTCACCGAGCCGCGCCGACAGCTTCGCCGCCAAGCCCTGGCCGAGCAACTGCTCCACCACCCCGTCGGTCAGCACCAGCCCCCCGGTCACCGCGAGGTGCGCGAGGATCGCGCCCACCAGCCGCCACGTCCCGATCACCCCCGGTCGCGCCCCGTAGAGCCGCGCGATGTCGCCCCCGAGCCCCACGCTCTCGAACACCACGAACGCGATATCGACCAGCGCCCGCGGGCTTACCGTCGTCACCAGCGCCACGCGCCGCGCCGACGCCGCCGTCAGCGCCCGGGCCCGCGCATCGAGCGGCGCCATCAGCAGCCGCTCGCTCAGTCGCACATGCTCCGCTCCGTCGAACACCTGCCGGCCGTTGGCTTCCAGTTCGTCCCGCGCCCGCGCCAGGTCGGCCCGCCGCGCGTAGATGCCGAGCAGCTCGGTCGCGATCGCCCGACCCTTGCGGACGTCGTCCGTCTCGATCACCCGCACCGCCTCGGCCCGCAACCGGTCGAGCGCCTTGAGCCGCATCAGCGATGCCACCTCGCGGATGACTATGGCGATCAGTGCCATCACCAGCACCACCACCAGCGCCACCGCCACCCAGCCGAGCCACGGCTGCGCCGCGAACAGCTCGCTCACCAGCCGCTTGGCCGCCAGCCCGAGGGCCAGCGACACCAGCAGTCCGCCAGCCATCCAGGCGATCCGCCCCGGCCAGCGCATCAGTCGCGGCGGTTCCGCCACTTCGGCGTCCAGAGTGACGGTATCGTCCGACAGCACCTCGATCTCGTCGGGCACCGCAACTGCCTCGGGCGAAAAGGCGCGGGGCTTCCGCGTTGGCTCGATCTCGCCGGTTGCCGTATTCACCGGCCGGGCAAAGGGTGGTTTCATCTGAGCCAATCCCCGATCAGGAATTCGAGCGCCCGGTCGAACCGGATATGCGGCAGCACCACGTTGCCCCCGGCGTTCTTCTCGAGCTTGCCGGGCGGCTGGAAGCGCAGGAAGTTGAGCGCCACCGGTTCGGTCAGCAACTTGTCGGGGTCACCCGGCAGGTCACCGGGAAACAGCGCGACCTCGGTCTTCCCGTCATAGGTCACCCCGTCCAGCACTTCTCCGGCCTGCGGCGTCCCGACGATCACCTCGTGCTTGTCGCCGCCGTCCGCCACCACGCTCTCGCGCGTCGCCCGGATGGCAGCGAGCGCCACCGATTTGGTCGTCGCCCCGGCAAACTTCGCCCGTCCCGCCGCCTGCGCCACGAGCCGGTTCATCAGCGCCTCGAGCCGGTCATGGCTCGACGAATGGATGTGGTCGGCCTTCGTCGCCGCGAACAGGATGCGATCGATCCGCCGCGCCACGAGGCGGGTCAGCACATTGTTATCCCCCTGCCTGAAGCAGCTCAGAATATCGGTCAGCGCCGTTTCGAGGTCGGCTACCGCGATCGGCCCCGCATTCAGCGCGCGCAGCGTATCGACCAGCACGATCTGCCGGTCGAGCCGGGCAAAATGGTCGCGGAAGAAGGGCCGCACCACCAGTGCCTTGTAGGCCTCGTACCGCCGCTCCATCATCGCGTGCAGACTTGCAGAGCGCGAAGGCCCGGCCGGCGGCGGCAGCGGCGCAAAGGTCAGGGCAGGGGAGCCTTCGAGGTCCCCCGGCATCAGGAACCGGCCCGGCGGCAATGTTGACAGGGCTCCGTCCTCGCGGGCCGCGCGCAGATACGCCGTGAACGCCTGCGCCAGCCGCTCCGCCGTCGGCTCATCGGCCTCACCGAGCGGATCGACGGCCGAAATGTCGTTCAGGAAGCGTTCAGCTTCATGGCCATTTCGGGCCCGTTTCAGGGCTGCCGCGCTCCACTCGCCATAATTGAGCGATAGCAGCGGCAGGTCGAGCAGCCACTCGCCCGGATAATCGACGATATCGAGGTTCAACACCGTCGGCCCCTGCCAGCCGCGCGTCCAGCGTTGACTCTGGAACTTCAGCTGCAGCCGTATCTGGCTGATCTTCCTCGTGCTTTCCGGCCACGTCGCCGGCTTCCCCGTCAGCGCCTTGAGGTGCTGCTCATAGGCAAAGCGCGGCACCCCCTGGTCCGGATGCTCGACGAGCCGCGCCCCGATGAACCGCCCCTCGGTCATTGCCGAGAACCCCGGGAGCCGCCCGCCGGTCGTCAGGTTGTGGATCAGCGCCGTGATGAAAATCGTTTTGCCAGCGCGACTTAGCCCGGTCACCCCCAGCCGCAGCGTCGGCGTGAACGGCGCCACCGCCGCGTCTGCCAGGTTGGAAAGCGCAATGCCCAGCTCATCGGTAAGGGTCGTCGGCGGCTGGGGCACGGAAGCTCCTGATCTGGCAGTCGAAACGTAGGCGCTGCCACCCCGAATACAAGCCGATCGCGGCCCGATCGGATCCCTCGGCCGGCAAGTTATCCCCGCCGTCCAGGCCTATGCCAAAGTGCCGGTGGCCTCCCCGGGGGGAGGCCAGTGGAGCGAGGACCGTTTTGAAAGTAAACAGCCGTTTGGCTATCGATCAGCGACCGATCTCGGCGAGATCGTATGGTGTCGTCTGGTAGATCTCGTTGATCCAGTTCTGGAACAGCAGGTGCGCGTGGCTGCGCCACCGGTTCTCCGGCTCCACGGTGGTGTCGCCACCGGGGAACAGGTTGACCGGCGGCGGCGTATCGAGCCCCGCCTTCACGTCGCGCTCATACTCGTCGGCCAGCGAGCGGTTGTCGTACTCGAAGTGGTTGAGCATGTAGAGCGCCCGCCGCGCCTTGTCGCGCAGCATGCACACCCCGATCTCGTCGTTGTCGATCAGGATTTCGAGGTCCTGCGACAGGCTCGCCCGGTCGATGTCGTTATAGCGGCTCACCGGCACCATCGGGCTGTCCGAGATGCCGCGCAGCCAGGGGGTCGGCCCGCCCACCAGCTTGTGCCGGAACACGCCGAACGCCTTCTTTTCCATCCGGTAGCGCTTCGCCTGGTGGAAATGGTAGAGCGCCGCCTGCGCCCCCCAGCAGATGAACATGGTCTGGTGCACATTGCTGCCGGTCCAGTCCATGATCTCCAGCATCTCGGGCCAGTAGCGCACCTCCTCGAACGGGATGTTGGCGATCGGCGCGCCGGTGACGATGAAGCCGTCGAACTTGCGCTCCCGCACGCTCTCCCAGGTGGAGTAGAAGGTGTTGAGGTACTCTTCCGACGTGTGCTTGCTCACGTGGTCGGTGATCCGCACCAGCGTCAGGTCGATCTGCAGCGGCGTCGAGCCGATCAGCCGGGCGAACTGCGTCTCCGTCCGCTCCTTGTTCGGCATCAGGTTGAGCAGCCCGATCTGCAGTGGGCGGATGTCCTGACGCGAGGCGCGCGAGGAATCCATCACCGCCACGCCTTCCTTTTCGAGCGTGACGCGGGCGGGCAGGTGGTCGGGAATACGGATGGGCATGAAACCCTCCTTTGTATGGGAAACGGCTGGCGATGGCGTCCGGCGGCTCTGTGGCCGCTATCGCATTCGCTTGCCGATCGCCCCTGCCACGAGGTCGAGGAACTCGTCGCCATCGCGCACCGTGGCGAGATCGGCGGCTTCAACCACGTAGCCGAATTTGTCTGCCAGCTTCTGGTAGCGCGGCAGCCGGTCGGTGAGCAGTGCCTCGAAGCCCCAGGCCCCGAACGCATCCGGATCGACGTGAGCGTCGTCCTTTACGCCGTTGATCTGCTTGAACTCCGCCCACTTCTGCACAAGGAACGGCGGCCGGTAGTACATCGGCTTGGGGCTCGAGGTGAACCGGCGCACCAGTTCGGCTGCATCGCCCTCGGTGCCCCGGATGTAGAGCAGCAGGGTATTGGCCGCGAGCGCCTTCACCACCGGATCGTCCGCATTGTCCGGATCGATCACCTCGATCAGCGACCCGCCGGTGTCGGCAATGAAGTTGCCGTATTCGTACAGCGTCTGCGCCCGCTCGATGAAGTAGGGCACGTCCTGCAGCGCCGCGATTTCGGCCACCCGGTGCTGCTCCTGCCGGCGCTGGTATTCGCCGAGCGGCAGCCCGCCGCGCGCCGTGTTGCCCGGGCGCCCCAGGTAGGTCGACAGCGGGTCGAGGTTCGAGAACGTGATGTTGCTCTCGATCTTGATCGAGTCCGTCCGCAGCAACTCGCGCAGGAACGGCACTTTCATGGCCTCGGCCTTGAAGTTGTCGACGATGAACTCGCCCATGTAGCGCGTGCCGATCCGGTAGTCGGCCGAGTAGTGGAACCAGTGGTCCTTGCGCAGCAGGCTCGCGAGCCGCGTCTTGCCGACCCCGGCCATGCCGAACACCGTCACCGCATGGCGCGGGGCGTTCAGGAACTCGTCTGGCGAAGCGAACAGCATGGTGTGCGGGCCCGAAATTCAGCGGTCCTGCGTGTAGCCGATGGCGCGGCAGCGGACAAGCACGGGGTGCTGCACCGCAAGCCCGGCAAAACCTGCCGCCTGACCCGGACTCTTTTGCCTCATTGTCGCCTCACGCGTTACCGGCGCGCCGGAAACGCTAGTGAAATCAACGATCCGCTACTCTGGCACAGGGCTTGCAAGTCACTCTCCGAACTCGCGTGCCCAGCACGCCAACGGGATTTCGGAGACAACATGGGCATCTACGGCGCTCTATCCACCGCAGTCACCGGGCTTCGCGCCCAGTCCTTCGCGCTTGAGAACGTCTCGGGCAACATCGCCAACAGCCAGACCACCGGCTTCAAGCGCATCGACACCGACTTCGTCGACCTCATCCCCGACGCTGCCACCAAGCGCCAGACCGCGGGCTCCGTGCTGGCCCAGTCCCGCTCCACCAACAACGTCCAGGGCGACGTGAAGGGCACCTCGACCGAAACCAACATGGCCATAAACGGCAACGGCTTTTTCGTCGTCGAGCCGGCCATCGGCCAGTCGGACGGGGCCTCGGTCTTTGCGGGCGCCAACTACTACACCCGCCGCGGCGACTTCGAGCTCGACAAGTCGGGCTACCTCGTCAACGGGGCCGGCTACTTCCTCAAGGGCCTGCCCATCGATCCGTCCACCCAGAACGTTTCGGGCTCGGTTCCCCAGGTCCTGCAGATCTCGAACGCCTTCCTGCCGGCCCAGCAGACGACGCGCGTCAACTACGAGATCAACCTGCCGCAGCTGCCCAAGACCCCGGCCTACAATCAGTCGCAGGCGTCGGGCAGCGAACTGATCGATGCGCGCGACTTTGTCAGTCTCACCCCCGATACCCCCGCCCTGAAGATCGGCGCGGCTGCCACCGGAACCGATGCCACCTCGACCATCGCGTCCCCCGGCGACAGCCTTCGCGTCCGCTTCGGACCTGCCGGCGGCCCCTACACGACCGACCGGACCTACGCCTTCAACACCGGCGGCAGCACCACGATGCCGGATATCGACATCAGCGATGCCGGCACCGACACGGTGGCTGAATTGCTGGCTGTCATCGAGGCCGACCTCGTTGCCAACGGCGCCACCGGGGCGACGGTCGCGATCAACGGCGACGGTGAAATAACCATCACCGCCGGCAACGATTCCGACAACGTCAACATCACCGACCAGACGACAGGTTCCGGAGCGAACGGCTTCGGCCTCGCCGACGGCGACACGCCCCCGACGGTGTCCGACCCCGCCGCGCTGGCGGCCCGCGTCGGCACCATCTCTGCCGACCACGTCGACGACTTCTTCGCCCAGTCGATCTCTGGCGGCGCCATCACCGTCTATGCCGGCAACGGCGCCCCCGCCAACGTGCAGATGCGCTGGGCCAAGGTGAACTCCAACGAGAACGGCGGCGCCGAGCGCTCGAACATGTTCGTCCTGACCAACGCCAATGCCACCGGCACCGGCACGGCATGGACGAAGATGGGCGGCGACTATCAGTTCGGCAACGACGGGTCGCCAAACCCCACGGTCGAGTACACCGACTTGCCGAACCTCACCGTCAACGGCGTCGCCGTCGGCAATGTCCGCCTTCAGCACGGCCAGAACGGGCTCACCCAGTTCGCCGATCCGAACGGCGTCGCCGAGGTGACCACGCTCAGCCAGAACGGCTACGCCGCCGGCGAGTACGTCTCGGTCGCGGTCAATGATGCGGGCCGCGTCGTGGTGTCCTACAACAATGGCCAGCAGCTCGAAGTCGCCCAGGTGGTTACGGCCAACTTCAATGCGGTCAACCAGCTCAAGCGCATGGATGGCGGCGTGTTCGCGGCCACCTCGGAATCCGGCGAGCCGATCCTCGACAATGGCGGCGGCATCATTGGCTCCTCGCTCGAAGCGTCCAACACCGACATCTCCGAGGAGTTCACCAAGCTCATCGTCACCCAGCAGGCCTATGCCGCCGGTACCCGCATCGTCTCGACCGCCGACCAGATGCTGCAGGACGCCCTCAACATGATCCGCTGAGGCGGCGCACGACGTGAGCGTTTTCAGCAAGAGTGGCAACGGTTTTGCGGTTCGGACACGCGACAAAACAAAGTTCCGGCGCGCCGCACGCGCCGGGCTGACGGTATTGATGGAGTAGGGTCGCATGGGTCTATCGGTCACGCTCAGCAACGCGCTCAGCGGCATGAAGATCGGGCAGAACGCCCTCGACGTGCTCTCGGGCAACGTCGCCAACGCCGGCACGCCTGGCTACCACAAGCGTTCCGTCAGCGTCATCGACTCCCTTGGCGCCAACTCCACCTATGCCCGCCAGGGCGCGCTGACGCGCACCTTCAACCAGTCGCTGCAGCAGCACTATACCCGGTCGGTGTCCGACTCGTCGTTCGCGTCCGTCCGCGCCTCCTATCTCGATCGCCTGCAGACGCTGTTCGGCATGCCCGGCACCACCGGCTCGCTCGACAGCGTCTACTCCGCGTTCGAGACATCGCTCACCTCGCTGACTTCAAGCCCCGACAACTTCGCCAACCGCGCCGACACCGTACAGAAGGCGCAGGAACTGGCGGGCGCGTTGAACCGCCTGAGCGGCGACGTCCAGTCGCTGCGCCAGGAGGTCGAGGCCAAGATCTCGACCAGCGTGGCCGACATCAACAACCAGCTGCAATCGCTGGAGCGGATCAACAACCGTCTCGCCGACCAGGGCATCGATCCCAGCTCGCGCGCCACCCTGCTGGACCAGCGTGACCGCCTCATCGGCTCGCTCAGCGAGCAGATGGACATGCGGGTCAGCTACCGCAACGACGACACCGTGGCGCTGATGACGCGGTCTGGCGTCGGCATCCTCGATGGCCGAGCCTCGGTGATTTCGTTCGAGAGCGCCGGGCAACTGGCCGCCACGTCGCTGTTCAACTCGAGCGATGCCAAATCCGGCGTCGGTCGCCTCGCCATGACCACTGGTGCCGGCCTGAAGATCGACCTGGTCAAGCAGAACGTCCTGACGTCGGGCGAGATCGCCGGGCTGATCGAACTGCGCGACAACGATCTCGTGCAGGCACAGGATCAGCTCGATGAGATCGCCGCTGGACTCGCCATGTCGATGTCGACCAAGACCACGGCCGGCACCCAGGTCACCTCCGGCGCCTCCGCTGGTTTCGAGATCGACATCGCCAGCCTGCAGAACGGCAACGAGTTCAGCTTCGCCTATGTCCAGGGTGGCGTGAGCAAGACCGTCCGCGTGCTGCGCGTCGACGACACCACCAAGCTGCCGCTCGACTACGTCGACAGCAACGGCGCCCGGGTGGTGGGCGTCAATTTCACCGCCGGCCCGGCGTCGGTCGCAGCCAGGATTCAGTCGGCCGTCGGCTCCGGCCTCGCCGTCAGCAACTCCTCGGGCACCACCATCCGCGTCATGGATGATGGCGCGCTGGGCAACAGTGACGTCAAGTCGATGGGGTCCCGTGCCACTGTCACTGGCACCCAGGCCGGCGACCTCGGCATCAACCTGTTCGTCGACTACGGCAATACCAGCTTCACCAACGCGCTCGACGACAATGGCCAGAAGCTCGGCTTCGCCAGTCGCATCAGCGTCAACACCGCGATCAGCACCGACAACCGCCTGCTGGTCCAGTACACGCCGGGAACACCGATGGGCGACGCCTCCCGCGTCGACCAGTTGCTGAGCAACCTCGATACCCTGCGTTTCGCCGGCGGCACCGGGAGTGTCTCCGGCAGCGCCGGATCGCGGCTTGCCGGGACGGTCAGCGACCTCATCAGCCAGTCGATCAACACCGTCGGCAACATCGCGAACTCCGCCGGTTCGGAAGCCGAGACGCAGGAGATGACCCTCGATGCGCTCGGCAACCGGCTCGAAAGCGAGTACGGCGTGGATATCGACGAAGAGATGGCGCGGCTGATGGAGTTGCAGAACGCCTTCGCCGCCAACGCCCGCGTGATGAGCGTCGCGCAGGAACTCATCAAAGACCTGATGTCGTCGCTGTAAGGAGTCGCGGGATGGCCACCATCATCAACCGTTCGATGTTCCCGCTGTCCAGCGGCATCAACAACATCATGGGAATGAAGGAGCGCTACGACAAGCTCCAGACCCAGCTGAGCTCGGGCATGAAAGCCTCGAACCTCGCCGAGATGGGGTCGGACCGCTACTTCGACCTGGCCCTGCGCCAGCGCGTCTCGCGCATCGAGAGCTACCAGAGCAACATCAAGACCGTGAACCTGCGGCTCAACGTGCTCGATCAGACGATCGGCCGGCTGGATACCATCGAGGCCGACGCCCGCGCCGCCACCATGTCCGGCTCCGGTGGCCAGGCCAGCCTCAATTTCCAGACCACCCCGACCCTCGCCTCCGCCCGCTTCGACGAAGTCATGACGCTGATGAACGTCGATATCGCCGGGCGCTACCTGTTCGGTGGCGCCAAGACCGAGAACAAGCCGGTGGAGGACGCCTACTTCGCCCTCAACGGCCGCGGCAGCCAGGCTGGCTTCAAGCAGGTCGCCGGCGAGCGCAAGCTGGCCGACCTCGGCACCAGCCATCTGGGTCGCCTCACCATCGGCACCGCCACCAACACCACCACGCTGGCCGAGGACGGCACGCACCCCTTTGGCGTCAAGCTGTCCACCGCCTCCACCACCTGCGCCAACATCACCGTCAACCAGCCCTCCGGCGCCCCGCCGGCGCTGTCGGTGGAGTTCGGTGCCACCTTGCCCGTGGCCGGCGAGACCGTCACGCTCAACTTCACCATGCCGGACGGTACGGCCGACTCGATCACCCTGACCGCGGTTGAGACGGCCGGCGAGCCCGGCAGCTTCGTCATCGGCGCCGATGCCGACGCGACCGCCGCCAGTTTCGGCGTGGCGCTCGAGGCGCAGGTGAAGGCCATGGCCGAGGGGCGGATGGTAACAGCGTCCGCCTACGCCGCCTCCGAGAGCTTCTTTTACGGGCAGGGCGGCCAACCGATGCGCGTCGACGGCCCGCCCTACGACACCGCCACCGCGCTCGTTGCCGGCACCGATGCCAACACCATCTTCTGGTACAAGGGCGAGGACAGCACCAGTCCGCGCACCACGGTCACCGCCAAGGTCGGTGAGAGCACCGCGGTCGCGTATGGTGTGCAGGCCAACGAAACGGGTCTCGTCAACCTGGTCCAGTCCCTTGCTGCCATGGCGATCCAGGTGTTCAGCGAGTCCGATCCCACCGCCACCGATCGCTACATGTCGATGGTCGCGCGCAATACCGAGCGCCTCGCCGAAACCGGCGACAGCAACGGCTCGATTGCCGTCATCGCGGTCGAACTGGGCCTTGCCAAGTCGACGGCCGGCGCCATCGACCAGCGGCACATCGACCACAAGGCCCAGCTCGGCAACATGCTGCAGGATATCGAGGAAGCGCCGACCGAGCAGGTCGCGATGGAAATCCTCGCCCTCAAGACCCGGCTCGAGGCGAGCTACCAGACGACCGCGCTGTTGAGCCAGCTGTCGCTGATCAACTATCTGAAGTAGCTGCGGCTTCCGATCCCTGAAAAACACAAGGCCCGCATCGCGCGGGCCTTTGTCATTCAGTGTTGCCGGCCATTCAGGCCCGTTCGCGCAGACCTGCCGCGATCTCGCGGTTGATGTTGATCAGCACGGTGAGCTTCCTGGCCTCGGGCTCGCTCAGCACGTTGAGCGTCTGCTTCATCACGAAGATGCCGAGGTTGGCGATGTTCTCGCGCAGCGCCTTGGGCAACTGGCTTTCTTCGCCGGTGACCGAGCCGAGGAACACGGTCCACAGCTTGCGGTTGAACAGCAGGACGGTGGTCAGCTCGTGGCGGGTGTTGTCCCAATCGTCCCTGCAGCGCTGCAACTGGCCGGCGGAGCGGGAGAGGAGGTTGGCTTCAAGAACGCGTGGGCTTACCGTCTGCGCGCCTACGGTTTTGTAGGCAAACGCCGCACTATTTTGCATTTGCTAGGAGTTCCTGCTCGTACTGGATCAGCTTCTTCGCGGCCTTGAGAGCTTTATAGAGCTGGCCGGTTAATATCTCGTTATTGATTTCGTCAACAATGCGGATGGTGCTGGGCGCCGCCGAGACGATGTCGTTGATGAGCTTGAAATAGTCCTCCGAGAGCTTGGCCGTGTCCTCGTGGATGTACATCAGTTGCACCGCGAGGTAGATGCGCTTGGCCGGGCTGTCCGCCGTCTCGAAGGTCAGGATATCCTTTTCGCGCAAGATCGGCGCCTTGCCGTCGATGAACAGTCTGGTGCGCTGGTCGGAGTTGGTAATGACGCAGTTGCCGACGATCAGGCGTTCGCCTGGCTTCAGTTCGACCTTGAGGGACATGGGCTAGCTCGTCTGGTGATTCATGCAGGACGAGCATAGTGCACCCGCGCCAATCACCAAATCGCTACCGGCGAACAGCCAAATCCGATATCTGCCGGGGCAGGGGGCTAGAACAGCCGCAACACCGCCTGGTCGGCCTGCGAGGCCATCGACAGAGCCGTCGAACTGAGCTGCTGCCGCGTCTGCAGCGCCAGCAGGTTCGCCGCCTCCTGGTTGGTGTCCGCCAGCGACAGGTCGGCCGCACCCGTCTCGAGCGTGTTGATCATCGACCGGGTGAAGTCGTTCCTGTTCTCCACCACCGCCAGCTTGGAGCCAAAGCTCGACGACTGCGATCGTAGCGTCTCGAGCGTGCCTTTCATCGTCTCGAGCAGAGCATCGAGCGTGGCGTCGGAATCGAAGTCAGCGTTGAGCGCCTCGTCGAGTCCCAAGGCGAGGCTCGAGATCGAACGGGCCTGGCCGGCCGTGTCCTCGGCCTGGATTTCGATCGTCGATGTGCCGATCTCGTTGAACGTCAGCTTCAGCTTGTCGCCGCGCAGCAGGTTGATGCCGTTGAACGACGCATCGTCGGCAAACTTGTCCAATTGGTCGCGCAGGCCGTTGAACTGCTCGACGAGGTTCCTGCGCACGTCGTTGCCGGAAATCTCGCCGGTGCCGAGCGCCCCTGCTACCGTCAGGTCCTCAGTCGACAGGTTTTCGATCCGCAGCTTGCCGTTGTCGTTGCTGGCACGCACCGCCGTGTTGAGTGCACCGTCGCCGTTGATCTCGCTGACCAGCGCATCCACCGACTTGTAGCCGGTGACGCCGCTGCCGGTGCCTTGCACCAGGCTGTTGGTAAGTCCGCCGGCAGCCCCGGCGCCGTTATAGACAGTGCTGATCCGCACCGACGAGCCGCTTCCCGTCGTGGGCGACGCAATTTCCATCGCCCCGGTGCTGCCGTTTATCGTCGCGATCGTGCTGCCATAGGCGTCGTTGATGACGGTAGCGAGTTCCTCGATCGAGGAGATGACGTCGTCGACATCCAGTGGGTCATCGGCGAAAGTCGAGACGAATGTCGGTGTTCCCCCGTCTATCGTCAGGGTAAAGGCGAGAGAAGCGAAGCCAGCGCCGCCTGTAATGGCCGAGTTGGCGGTGCCGGCAGCAAACCCAAGAGTAGTCACCGTACCGCCGACGCCCTGGTTGGCGGTTTCGGTGACTGCAATCGTGGTGCCGTTGATGACGGGATCCTGGATGTGTTCGATGAACAGGCCGGTGCCCGTATTGACGGCCCGCAGGGGCGCATTCCCCGCATCGAACTTGCCGTTGAGAATGTCCGCCAGTTCATAGCCGCCATCGATCGCACTGTCGCCGTTGCCGACCGACTGGACGTCCCCAGCAGCAATGGTGAAGGTGCTCGGGACGCTGTCGATCTCGACGGTGATGTCGAGCGTGTCGTTCGCCGCAAGTGTCGTTGTAGATATCAGGCTTCCGTACGAGGCCGCGAAATCGAGGGTGGCGGGGGCGAAGCTGACGGGCGAAAAGTCCGCGGCCGCGAGGGAATACACAGCCTGCCCTCCGCCCCCGCTGCCACCCGTTGCCAGGTCGATGGCGGCGCCCGCACCGAGCGCACCTCCCGCGAGGGTCAGTTGCTCCGATCCGGTCGGCGTCCCCTCGGGGATTGTGAAGCTTTGCGACTTGAACGACTTGTCCTGCCGCGCCTGGCGCAGCGTCGATTGCATCGACTCGACCGTCCTGGTGATCGATTTCAGGCCGTTGTCCGCCGCTTCGATGGTCTTGATGCCGCTCGACAGCCCGTCGAGCAGGTTGGAGAGGTCGCCGGCCCGGCCGTTCAGCGCGGACGCGGTGAAGAAGTTCGTCGGATTATCGAGCGCCGAGTTGACCTTGAGGCCGGTGGCAAGGCGGGTCTGCGTCTTGGCCATCATGCTGGCTGTCGATTGCAGAGATAGCAGGTTCGAGCGAACTGCCTTGGAAAGGCTCAAACTACTCACGGCACAAACCTTCTGGTTCGCATGCTGAAAAGCAGGATTCACTCCGGAATCCGAATATCAGGAAAGA
>CAIMLX010000065.1 GCA_903842455.1 uncultured Hyphomicrobiales bacterium
ATCTGGGCGCCCATGTTCTCGAACTTGTCCTCGAGCTCGATTTCCTTGGCGACGGTGACGCCGTCCTTGGTGATGCGCGGGGCGCCGAACGACTTGTCGATCACGACGTTACGGCCCTTCGGACCGAGCGTGACCTTCACCGCGTTGGCGAGGATGTTGACGCCACGGACCATCTTGTCGCGGGCTTCGGTGGAGAACTTTACGTCTTTAGCAGCCATGTGAGGCGCTCCTTACGTTGGTAGCTGGGAAAGATCGGGGGATCGGCGCGGAGCGCTCGATCAGCCGATAACGCCCATGATGTCGGACTCTTTCATGATCAGCAGGTCCTTGCCGTCGAGCTTTACCTCGGTGCCGGACCACTTGCCGAACAGCACGCGGTCACCGGCCTTCACGTCCAGCGGGACGATCTTGCCGCTCTCGTCGCGGGCGCCGGGGCCCACTGCCTCGATAACGCCCTCGGAGGGCTTTTCCTTGGCGGTATCGGGAATGATGATGCCGCCAGCCGATTTCTCTTCGCTGTCGACGCGCCGAACGACCACACGGTCGTGCAGGGGACGGAAAGCCATGATTGCTCCTATCAACCTCATAAAATTGTCGCGTGTTAGCACTCGAAGTCGAGGAGTGCTAAACGCTGGGCGGGATATAGGAGGGGGGCACGAACGAGTCAAGTTCACGCGTTCGATAACACTAGCGCCCGATAGTGATGGGATTGTGTAAGTATGGATCGCCCAAAGCAGGAGTCGCCGATGCCCCCGCAGTGCCTCGACAAGGATATCAAGATCAGGCCCCACGCCGGCCGCGTTACGGTGACGTTTGCTGGAAAGCTCGTCGCCAGTTCGACCGCGGCGCTCGACCTCGATGAGCCCGGCGCACCGCTGCGCGTCTATATTCCGCGTGCCGACGTCGCCGGTGAGTTCCTCGTCGATAGCGGCACCCACACGACCTGCCCCTACAAGGGCGAGGCCTCCTACCATTCGCTGCGATCGGGTGAGGTAACCGCTCAGGATGCCGTCTGGTACTACCCCGACCCGTGCCCGTTGGTGGAGCCTGTCCGCGATTATCTGGCATTCTGGGGCAACGCAATTCGCTACGACACCGCGCCCGCCTGATCGTCGATTCGCCTCCGAACAAACCGTCAACCTGATGAGTGTTAAGTTGCCATGAGGCCGCTCTGGCGTTACCAGACGGCAAGTTCATGACCGGAGCCGCCGTGTCCGTCGTTCAGCTCGAAGCCTACCGCCAGGCGCCCCAGGCGTGGACGCCCCCCCAGTTGGCCGTCATCGTGCCGTGCTACGACGAGCGCGACAATATCGCCTTGCTCTACGAGAAGGTCGCCGCGGCGCTGCAGAACCTGCCCTTCGAGTTCATTGTCGTCGATGACAATTCTCCCGACGGTACCGCCGAAGTGGCGCGGCAGCTGGCCCGCGAGCACCAGAACGTCCGTTGCATTCACCGCATCGGCCGCCGCGGTCTGAGCTCCGCCGTGGTCGAGGGCATCTCTTCGAGCGCCGCGCCCTATTTCGCCGTCATCGATGGCGACCTCCAGCACGACGAGCGCATCCTGCCGCAGATGCTCGAAAAGGCCGTTGCCGGCGATCACATCGTGGTCGGCACCCGCTACTCGGACGGTGGCCAGGTGGGCGAGGGTCTGTCGAAAACCCGCGAAGCCGGCTCCCGGCTCGCCACCCGCCTCTCGGGCCTGCTCACCGGCAAGGCGCTCTCCGACCCGATGAGCGGCTTTTTCCTGATGCACCGGAGCGTGTTCGACGAGGTTGCCCCCTCGCTCAGCAGCGATGGCTTCAAGATTCTGCTCGATATCATCGTCTCGGCCGGACGAACCCGCGCGCGACACGGCAAGGACCTGCGCATCGGCGAAGTCCCCTACACCTTCCGCCCCCGCCACTCCGGCGAGAGCAAGATGAGCCCGCTGGTCGTCGTCCAGTTCCTCGGCCTGATCGTTTCTAAGCTCACGGGCGGCCTGCTGCCGACCAGCTTCCTGCTCTTCGGTCTCGTCGGCGGGTTTGGCGTCGTCGTCCACATGGGCACGCTATGGCTGGCGCACGAGCGCGCCGGGCTCGACTTCGTCTGGGCCCAGACGTTGGCGGTCATTGTCGCCATGACGTTCAACTTCGTCGTCAACAATGAGTTGACCTACGCCAACAAGAAGCTCAAAGGCTGGCACTTCTGGACCGGCATGCTCACCTTCTACGCCGTCTGCTCGATCGGCGCGCTGGCCAACGTTTCGGTCGCCAGCTGGATCTACGCCTTCGACGGCCAGTTCTATGTGGCCGGCCTCCTCGGCGTCCTCATGAGCGTTGTCTTCAATTACTCGGTTACAAGGGTCTTCACGTGGCGGTAAACGCAGAACTCGAAATCAAGCTGCGCCGCACCGGCGGCGTTGGTCCCAATACCAAGTGGGACTGGTCGCTGGTCGATGCAGCCGGCACCGTGGTCAAGAAGGGCTCTGCCCTCGGCGAAGAAGCCAAGGCTTTCGCCACCGCCAAGAAAGCCCGCGAGAAGCTGGCCGGGGCCTAAGCCGCTCCGCGCTTTCCGTCGATCTCGGCCCAGGCCTGGCGCTTACGGTAGATCGTCGACGGGCTGAGCTCCAGCGCCTGTGCGGCCAGCGCGATGTTGCCGCCAAAACTCTCGATCGCTTCCTCGATGATGCGCTGTTCCTGCCGCCACATCGGCAGGACTTCGGCGCGCGTCGGTGTGACTGGCGCCTCCACGAGGGCCGGATGCTGATCGTCTTCCATGGCCATCAGCCGCAACTTGCGGTGGCGCTCGGCGATCTCCTGCAGCCTCTGTGAAAATGCCACTCCGGCCAACGGCCTGCAGACATGGTCATGGGCGCCAGCCCGCATCGCCGCCATCGCCGTCGAAACCGAACTGTCGTCGGAAATCGCGATCACCAGCGCCGCGGGGGATACTTTCACCAGCCGCGCCACCGCCGTTTCAGCGTCCCGCGACAGGTCGGCCAGCGACGGCAGGTCGAGCAGAATCACATCGACGGCACCGGCCCGAAGCTGTTCGATCGCCTGGTGACCGGATGCCACCTGCATGATCACAGGAATCTGCCGCAGCACCGGCCGTATGCCGATCGACAGCAACGGCCCCGCCGCGACGTCGCTGTCGACGAGCAGGATACGAACGATCTCGGTGTGTTGGCCGCTATGGAGCACCTGCGGCAGTCCTCGTGCTGATGGTCTACGGAGTGTTCACGATCAGGGTAAATATTTCGTTGGGAGTGGACGATCGGGTACTGCGCCTTTCGGGCGATACCCACCGATGCTATGAG
>CAIMLX010000066.1 GCA_903842455.1 uncultured Hyphomicrobiales bacterium
CCTCGCGCATGTAGCGCCCGAGTGGTGTCGGTCCACATCGTTGATGTCCTTCGGTTCGTTGCAAAACCGCTGAATCAACGATCCGGGCAGCCGTCAAGCTAACCCCCTGACACCACTCACCCTAATTTCGGATCAGACACTCAAACCTTCAGTGGGATTTTCCGCGGTAAAGTCGGCGTTCCGAGAGATACGAACTGCAAACGACAGGTCGAACGCTCATCGCCTGCACCAAAAAATCAACGTCGTTACGGCCCATGGAAATCGCTGCAGGGTTCGTCGTAGCCGAATGAAGGCAGAATATTCTCGCATCGCTACGGACCTTTTGCGGGCGGGCCCCGCTATGCGGTTCATTGGCTCCTCGTCGCGCGGGGTCCGCAAGGGGAGCGATCAGCGTGGGTGTACGCTAGTCGCGGATCGTCCCAGGCCAGTCCGGTTGCACGAAATTGAAGAATTGCGCGCCTGTCATCTGGGCCCCTAGCTCGGCGTATCGGCGATACTGGCGCTCAACCAGCGCTTTTTGGCGCTCATCGTCCTCAAGTAGCGAGACAACGGCCCGGGCCAGGTGGCCGAACCGCTTAGCGCCAAAGGCGAGGCCCGCGCCGCCCAGCGTTTCGCGCACCGCCGCCACGCCATGCGCGAGTACTGGTAAGCCTGCCCCCATGGCCTCGAAGACGGGCAGGCAGAAGCCTTCATCTTCGCTCATCGACACCAGCGCGCCAGATGAGCCGTAGAGCCGGCGCAGCTCGTCGTCGGGGACGCTGCCGTGCCAGATCACCTGCCCGTCGGGCAGGCCCAGCTCGTCTTTTTCGACCCAGCGAAGGTAGTCGAAATAGGCAGGATTCCGCCGTCTGCCGACGATGTGGCAACGCGCCTGCGGAACCATCTGCGTATACTCGGCGAAGAGGCGCAGCACGTCTTCGATCTTCTTGTGCGGGGCCAGTTGGCCGACACACAGGAGGTCGACGCCGCCTGGACGTTCACCGGCGTCCCTGCCCTCCGGCGACATGAGCACCGGCGGAACAATCGCGATCTGTTCGAGCGGCACCTTGATGGCATCCGCTAGTATCGCGGCGGACGCACGCGAATTGGCGATCAAAGCGTCGAAGCGCTTGAGTAGGTTCAGGGTCGCTAGCGCCTTCGTCGCAGCGGCGGCAAGCTCGGGGTCGAAGACCCTCAGCTTTTTTGGATCGGTAACGCCATGGAAATACACGGTCTTTCGCGCCGGCAGTTCCGTCAGTTCCATAAGGAGCGCGTCAGCGGTGGAGAAGAAGTAGATGATATGATCCGAGGGCGACACCTGGCCTGCCAGCGAAACACGGGGTTCGACCAGATCGTTGATCGGCAGGTCGGCGTTGACGGCAAACAAGCGGGTAGAAATACCATTCTGGCGGAGCATGCGAAAGACGTCGAGTGCCAGGTTGCCAACAGCATCCCGCTGAAAAATGTCCGGCGCCACGAGGTGAACTGTGCTGGACGCATCGAAAACATAGGGCGCCAGTGCATATTGAGGCGATGCCCAGTTGCGGTTGAAAGTGGCGCGAAACGACGCTAATTCCTCCGCCGTGGCGAAAGCCGGAACCTGCTCTTCCCACAGCAGGGCGTTGGTTGCGTTTGACCGCAACACCACTTGGATTGCGAGGCGTGTCGACGATAGGCCGGTGTTGATCCAACTGTCCGCGGGTTCGATGCCGTTGAGCCGCACGTGGATCGAACCAGACTGCCGCGACAGCCGGAAATCCAGCTCGCTCGACGAGTCGGTCGGCGCGAAGCGCCACCATCCCAGGTGGCCCTCCGGATGCACCGGGTGGTCGAGCGAATAGATGTCGAGTATGACCCGGATATCTGGTGTCCAGACGCCATGGATAGACGCACGGATAACACCTTCGTCACCGAAGACGACGCCGCGGCTTGAGATGACCACGTGCAATGAGGATTTAGCCATCCGTCGTCCCCCTGGCGCGAAGCCGGCCCGTAAACTCGCGCGTCAGGTCGGCGTAGACGGTACCGAGCCGGGTGCTCGGCTCGATATGGGTGTTCTCGTGGAACTCGTTGAATGTCGAAAGCACCACTATATCGGGCCGTTGGTCGAGACCTTCGATCCACGCCATCCCCTGCCGGTAGGTGTCGCCATCATCGCGAGGGACGACGCGGTAGGGATTGCCGATGCGGCGTCGGTCGAGCAGGCCGCTATCGTCGTACCCCGGCGAAACGGAAGCAACCTTCCAGCGCATGCCGGCATCAATCGCCGAGCGATAGGCAAGCGACCACACCGACTCGCGCCCCTCAGCGCCGGCCAGTTCGAGGGGTGAATAGGGTGTGAAGCCCTCGAACAACCCGCGTGTCAGTTGTGCTTCACCGCCTGCTGCGGGCAAGCGCAGCGCCGTGGCCACACTGGTGAAGCTCGCGCTGGCCCGGCGCAGGTCGTCGATGCCCGGATGAGCGTCCAGCGCCCCCGACCAGAACCAGAAAAGCACCGGCTTGCCACCGAGGCGCAGGTACGCCTCGCTCGACGCCCAGCGCTCTTCGATCTGCGCGACAACTCGGGCGACCAAGTCCAGGTCGTCCGTGTAGGGGACGATCTGCACCGCAAGCCGCACCTTCGAACCGATTGCAACTGCCCGTTCGAAAAGAACAGCCAGGCTGCCCCACTCGATTTCGTTAACGCCCTGGTCGTCGGCGTGCAGATTCAGCACGAGGAAGTCTATGCCGATATCCTCGAGCAGCTTCAGGTGGCTGATGACCGTGCCATCACGGGCCGACCCGTAGTAGCCGATCTGCGGCGCATCCGACACGTACCCGGAAACTGCGCTGTCGTTCCAGTGCGCCTCGCCATACCCTTCCTCGAACCACATGTAATATTGGGCCCCCACCAACGGCCGCGAAGCTGGTGCCGCGACGGTGTCCTGCAACGGCGCGGCTGGCTTCGCTGTTTCTATCAGCAGTGCCTCCAGCTCGTCGGCTGTACGGGTCCAGCCATAGCGCGCAGCCACCTCTCGACCGGCAACGCCCATGCGCTGCCGCAGATCCGCGTCCGCTTGCAGCAAGCTCATCTTTTCGGCGAATGCGGCTGGGTAGGGCGGCACGAGGAATGCACTCTCGGGGGTGCAGACTTCGACGTAGCCGCCCTCGTCGGCAGCGATGACCGGCAGGCCGGCAGCCATCGCCTCGAGCACAACGATGCCGAACGGCTCGCGAATGGGCGCGAACAGCAATGCGCAGGCTCTCGCCAGGATCAGCTGCATCTCGGCGTTTCGAAGGCCAGAGAGGAAAAAGACGCGGTCGGCCACGCCCAGCCGCTCAGCCATCAGTTCGAGCCATTGCAGATCGGGCCCGGATCCTATGATCAGGAGCTGCGCGGCTTCGGTATGCGACAGCGCCTCGATGAGTAGCCGCGTGCGTTTGTGAGACCAGAGCTGGCTGACTGTGACGAACAGGTTCGGGTCGCGCGGCAGACCTTGGAGGGGGCTCGGCTCGGCGCCGGGGTAAACGACATCCGGGACATCCCAGCCATATACGTTCCTGAGATATTGGGCGGTGTAGCGACTATTGGCGACAGTCCGTTCCGGGCGGAGGCTGAGATCGGCACTCTCGATCGCCCGCAGATACGGGATGAAGAGGTCGTCCGCCAACGTGTCGTAGTTCAACTTGGGGTAGAGATGCGCCTCAGTCATGCCGGTACCGGCGCCGCGCACCTCGAAGCGCAGGTCGTGCGCCATGCGAAACGGCTCGTGCGGATACCACACCATCGGGTGCCGATCGATCAGATGGGTCGGCCAGAGATGTGCATGATAGACATCATGCTGCCCGATCTGGTCGTGCCATAGCCGCGGCAGCAGCGTTGCATTCAACAACATGGCGTGCGCTTCGGTGAATTGCGCTGAAAGCTTGCGACGTTTCACCTGCTCGCCAATGTCGAACTCACTCAGCATGGCCTCGTTTATCGACGCGGCGTAGAGGGTGATCCGGTGGCGGTGTTGCCAGCGCTTGAGGCACTCGACGACGACCCGTTCCGCCCCGCCGTATTTGTCGAGCGTCGGAACGATGATTGCGAGGTCGAGAACGCGGGGTGACGTCACTGCACCAGCTCCGCATAAACATCGGCGAGCGTGCGTGTCGCATGCCGCCAGCTCGGGGGGGTGTAGCTACAGGGGGGACCGGCAAGAGCCCCGGCAATTGCCTCGGCTATGGAATCCACCGAATCCGGCGAGAGATACTGGACCGTGCCGCCAAAATACTCGGTGGTGGAACCCTTGCGCGTAATGGCGAGACGCGCCCGCTGGGCGGCCGCCTCCAGCGCGGCCAGGCCCGGTGTCTCGAAGTAGCTAGGCAGCACGAAGACGTCGCAGGCGGCGTACGCAGAGCGCAGTAGTGGCGATTGGTGCGGGATTGCACCGACGAAGCGAAGCCGGTCTCCTCCAACGCGCTGTACTTCGCGCCAGTACTGGGCATCTCGGACCTCACCGGCGAGCACGAGGAGCAGATCGGGGTGGCGCAGCATAGCAAGGGCGAGCGCCAACTGGTTCTTGCGAGGCTCGATATTGGCGACGCAAAGCGCGAACGGCTGCTCGATGCCGAATTCTTGCCCGAAGGCTGCCGGCTCCTGCGGTTGAAGAAAAACCTCATCGACCGCGTTGCTCACCTCGACGAACTTATCGCGCGCCAGGCCGAGGACTTCTGCCAACGTATCGCTCTCGAGGCGCGAATTGGTGACGACGCGGTCGGCCGTCGCCAGTTGGTGTCGGATTTCGTCGATCGGAAAACTGCCGACCGTCTCCTGGGTAACCCAGAGGCTCGACGATACGACCAGCGGCAGGCCGAGTCCCTTGACGAAGGAACACAGATGCGACGAGCCGCCGATGCAAGAAAAGAAATGGACCAAGTCGTTGTCAAGGAAACGCGGGTTCCAAGGGTCAAGACGGCGCGGAGTGACGCCGTGGCCTGGAAGGTGCTGCTCATAGGACAGCAACTGGACCTCTCCGCCACCTGGCGTGTGAAAGGCCATCGGATAGGTCGCGAACAGCACGTTCATCAGTCATCCGCCGTCAACGCAAGCATGTAGTCGAGGCGCTTGTTGTAGGTATGATCACCCACCACGGCCTCTGCCTCCGCCAGCGTCAGTCGGCCGCGCTGAAGCTGGGCCCGAACGGCTTCGGCCAGTTCGATGGCGCCATGAGCAACAATAATCGGACCATCGATCTCACGTGAGTAAGGCGCGTCAGTAGCAGCGACTGGCAGGCCAGCGGCAAAGTACTCGTAGAGCTTCATCGGAAACATGGAGGCCGTGTAGCCATTAGCGGCGAGGGGTATCATCCCGACGTCGAAAGCGCCAAGGTATGCTGGAAGCTCTCTATAGGGGCGGCCTCCAAGGAAATGGATGTTTGCCAGACTGCGCAACGGCGCGAGACTCTCGGGGTCCTGCCCTTCCCATTCGTCGCCCACCAGGACCAGATGCCAATCTGGATTTTGACGCATTAGTTCGCCCAACAAAGCAACATCCAGCTTCTGCGCCGAAAGTACCCCGTGATATCCTAGACGGGGATGTGGGATGTCGCGCAAGTCGGGTGGTTCGGGAGCCGTGTGAGATTTGGCGAAGTGTTCAAATTCCACGACGTTGGAGATGAACGCAACTTTCCGGGCCCTCCCCGCGTAGCGCTGCTGAAGGATTCTGGCTGTGACCAGCGCAATATCCGCTTCACGGAGAAGGTCGTGCTCGGCTGACTCAAAAGCCACTCTTTCCACGCCTTCGACGGCTGTCAGGTCATCGACCGAATGGTAGACGAGCTTGCCGCGCCGCAGGCCCTTTATCGCCTCCAGCATGAGGGGGTGGTACGTCCAGATGTCCGGCGCCTGCATGCCCTGGCGGGACAAGTGCCGCCGCACCGAGAAGCGGAGCAACATCGCGTTCAGGGCACGAACGATCGGAAACCGGCGCCCCCAGATCAGCACGAGAGGCGACAACACCCAGACGTTCGGCAGTACCTGCTCCGGGCCGAGCAGCAAGGTCTTGATGCCGGAAGCCAGGCGGACAAACAGCCTCCTGATATCGCGCCGCGCCCTGAGGCTGGGAGAGCGCAGACCGACCGTCTCGACATAGAGTACCTTGTAGCCGCGTTTTGCCAAAAGAGCAGCGTTGTGTTGCTTGTTGGTCCAGTACCGTGTCTTCCAGTCCGCCGAAGAAAACACGACGAAGCTTCGTTGCTGCCCGGTCATCGGGAGAACTCGATCAGCGCGGACGCAATGCGTTCTGCGGCGTGTCCGTCACCGAACGGGCTGGGCCCTCTTGCGTGGTTTGCCCCCGCAAGGACAGAGTCGAGGCGGGCAGCGACAGCCGCCACTATCGCGTCGCGGCCGTGTCCGGCCAGCGTTGCGAGGCCCGCCTCCACGATCTCAGGTCGCTCCGTACAATCGCGCAGCACCACCACTGGCCGGCCAAAGGACGCCACCTCTTCCTGCAGGCCGCCAGAATCGGTCATCACCAGCACCGAGAATTCGACGACCAACAACACTTCACGGTAGTTGAGCGGTTCCCGCAGCAAGACGTTAGGCAAGGAGCCAATTTCCCGCCGCAGGACCTCTCGCATGGCAGGGTTCGGATGCATCGGGAACAGCCAGAGAATCTCTGGGTATCGCTCGGCCAGGGTCTTGATCGCGTCACAGATACCCGCCAAAGCGAGGCCCTGGTTCTCGCGCCGATGGCAGGTGACCAACACCACCTTCCGCCCGGCGATGCCGAGACGCTCGATGATCTGCGACTGCTCAGGCCCGTTCCAGCGACGGCGCAGATCCTCGAGCGCATCTACGACGGTGTTCCCTGTAACGCGTATGCGTTCAGCGGCTATGCCTTCGGCTCGCAAGTTGTGCTCGGCACGCGGAGTTGGTGCAAAATGCAGGGTTGCAATCGAACCGATCAGGCGACGGTTGCCCTCTTCGGGGAAAGGGTCAGCGAAATCGTGCGTCCTGAGGCCGGCCTCGACGTGGGCGATGCGGATCGACTGGTAGAACGCAGCCAGCGCGGCCGCTGCGGCAGAATTGGTATCGCCCTGAACCACTACCCACTCCGGCGAGATGTCTTTCAGCACGGTCTGCATGCTCTGTAGCGTAGCTGCAGTCAGGTCCGTCAGGCTATAGGGGTTGGGAACCTGCGGGATACAGATGTCCGGGAAGATCTCCAGTTCGTCGAGGATCGCGTCGACCATCACGGTCTGCTGGCCCGTCCGCACCACCGTCACGGCTGCCAAAGGTCGCAATGCGCGAATGACCGGCGACAGCTTTATGGCTTCGGGCCGCGTACCTATGGTGACCACAATCGGCCTCAAAGGTCGAGACTCCCCGCGAGGCGATGGCGTTTCCCGCCATATTCGACGCTGACCTCTAGGTCGAGGCCGGACGCGGCTTCAACCTTGTACCCGCCACCTTTGGCCCGAACAGTGGTGGCCGTCCGCTGCAAAACAAAGTCCATCGCCTGGCCAGCGCTAACGAACAGCGGCCTTCTTGCACGCCGCGAGATATGCTCGATCAGGTGCCGATGCGCCTGGATACGCTGCCCCTCGCTGGCCCAGCCGTACCGGTAGCGAACGGAAAACGGATGATCCAGATACAAGAACGGGCTGGCGCTCTGCAGGGCAAGCTCGAAGGCCTGACGATATCGGAGGATCGGGTCGTTGGCCAAAAGACAATCCCCGTGCAGCATGCACTGCCCCGTCACGCCGACGAACCCATCCGGAGCGCCTGCAGGTACGCCACTGCGCGCCATGGTAAAGGAAGGATCACCCGAAATGCTGCCTCCGATGCATCCGTCGAAGCCGGCGGCAACAAGCCCCTCGATGGCGTAGCCCGGCGTCTGGTGGAACGGCGACACGGCATATGTCGGCCGCCTACCGGTTGCGCGTTCGAGCACATCGGCCGAGCGGCTCGCCTCGACCTCGGCTTGCCTGCGGTTGCCGCCCCAGTTGGGCGGATGCGTAGCCGAATGAGCCAGCACTGCTCCAGGCCGTTCGGAGGCCTCGAGCAGCAATGCAGGAACTGCGCCGCCGTCGAGCAGCGCTGTATGGATGCTGAGCGACAGCGGAACATGCATCGCGTCATACGACGCCCACAGGGCACGGGCTGACTCGATGTCCTCATCGCAGTCGAGGCGGGCACAGACCAGCATGTCGTATCCAGCCGGGATTTCGCTGATAACAGGAACGATCGGCAGGTTCGGGCTGCCGAAAGACGACAGAAAATTCTCCACCAGCCGCCACTCGAACGAATCGATTGGGCCAACTGGCCGATTGAACCAGAGCAGCGCTTCGTCGCCCACCTGCAGCAGCGCGGCGTAGCTGCTGAGGCGCTGGCCTCGTTCGTCAGTTATGGCGGCGAGTTCAAACTGCTCCGCTACAAGTGCCGGCTCGCCAAGCCCCCAAGGCGATGCGGCGTCAACGATCGCGCCGTAGCCGAGGTTGTTCCACTCGTCGGCAAAATCGTACCGCGCGAACGGCCGCCGCCACTCACGCCCGCCGAGCAATAGTGCTGGCAATCCATAGCGCACCGCGAAATGGCTCTCACTGGCATTGTTCGCCTCCGCTGGCGGCGCTGGAAAGCCGCGGCCTTCCAGTGGCCTAGCCTCGCAGGCGCCCAGCAGGCGCCAAAGTTCAGGAGGAAGAGCGCCGAAATGGACGCGCTTGGAACGCGGCCGGCTTCCAAGCTGGATATCCCCGATTGTCAGGATGATCGGTTCGTTGCCGACTGCAGCAGTGGCGACCAAGCCTGAGCCGACCGACCTGATCAACGCAGCGGTGACCAGTTCGCCGGCCTGCTGATGTCGCTTGTCGGCGATAACCGCGATCACGCGGTCACCACGTGACGGAACTTGCTCCGCCACCCCACGCGGACAAGGTCGTTGAGCCCGACGAACTCGACGCGGAATGCGCCCGGCCAGAAGCTTTCGATGGCCCTGCGCTTCAGTTCGGCTTCGTCCGCATTGTCCAGCACCACCCGCAGGACAGGCGGCGACGTCCGCGTATCGATCTGGAAATCCTTGATGCCGCGGACGCGGTGATCCATCACGTCCTGGATGAAATGCGTCAGGTGCGGAACGCCGTCGATGGCGACGACGTCGTGCTGCCGGCCGACCATCCGCTGCAGGCGCACGCCAGCGCCCTCCCCCGAGACTTGCGCGAGATCGCCAGTATCGTATCGGAGCAATGGCATCAGCCGGTTGCGCAGACCGGTCACCACGAGGTTGGAAACGCCGTTGGCGACCGGAATGTCCTGCGACTCGATCCAGACTTCCGAATCGAGCACGTCCAGATATTCGCTGTCATCGAACTGATAGGCGATGACGCCAAATTCGGCCAAGCCGTAGCGATCGATGGTTCTCGCGCCGAACGCTTCGCGAATAGAGCGCGCCTGATAGTCATGAAGGACTTCACCGCTCGACTCGAAGAGATGAAAAAGCCGATCGCGGCTATCGGGCCGGCGCGTCCGGACGTAATCGGCCAGAGCATAGAGCGTCGAAGGATGGCCATGCACCAGGTACGGCCGGCGACGCCTCAGCGTCTGCCAGATTTCCTCGAGTGACGCCTCGTCAACCGCCGCGAAAAAGATGTTCGAGCGATTCATCGCCAGGCACTTCAACGTCTCGCGGTTCGGCCATCCCTCCCGCGGCGTTGCCGGCAACTCCGCCGCAAAATGCAGGCAGGATCGGCCTCGCCCAGCGCCGACGACACCACGGGCGAACGCCGTGACCGCCGAGGAATAGTCGGCCGCTTCCTGATCGTAGAAGAGGGTTGCTTTCCGACCGGTCGAACCGCCGGTGGTGACGGCGTGATGTCGAACCTCGGAGAGCTTGCGCGACAGCATGCGCTCGCCCTGCTCCATGATAATCGCCTTGGTGAGCAGCGGTACATCGGCGAGACGGGCGGGATCGTCAGCGATCTTCGACGGGTCCAGCCCCCCGCTCGCGAACAGGTCGCGATAGTACGGCACCTCGGCAACGGCAAACTCGAGCATTTCGCGCAGTCGCTGGCGTTGTAGCGCGCTGCGGCTCTCCCGATCCTTGCGGTAATAGCGGCGGAGTTCGTCGAGCTTCGGGCTTACGGTGCGGCGTTCCAGGGACTCGGCAACGGGGTAAGCCAGATAGGCGCCCAGCGAACGAAGCAGGCTGAGGGGGGGACCGTAGCTGATGTCCGCGGCAGCGGAAAACGTACCGTACCGCAAGGTCGCAGTCCTTGGCTCGTATCAGCCTGGAGCGCTGATACATGATCCTTGGATATTCTCGGGATCGATACCTGTCTAGCGGAAACAAAGTGGCGGCGGCTCAAGATTTCCGGGGTGAGGCAGCACTGGAAAGGCAGCGGCGGGATATAGGCCGGCGTACCCGAGCGATGCTAGAGGTGGATCGGTCCGTTCGTTGGAAGTATGAGAATGCCTTTTGTCCAACCCGATCAGTTTGACGTTTTTGCGCGGTTACTCTGCTCTGGGAGTTCGTCACCGCGGCAACTGTTCGAAAGGATGGTTTCGCCGTCCGGCCTTTCTGCTCCGGTGAACCGGCTTCTGAACGCCGGCCGACAGATTTCCATCCGCGCGGCGCAAGGCGGTTGGACCCTTGCTTACGGTCAGTTCAAGGTCGTCGTGTCGGTGGAATCGCCGCTACGTTACGAAGTCGTGCTGCCACCGTACTATGCGTCTCTCGAATTCGCACAAGCCCAGATAGCGCGAACGGGCCACGACAGCTTGTTCGACCTGAACAGACTGGCGAGCGTGATCGCCCTGCTCCTCGACAACTTGATGCGTCGGGAACTCCAGCTTGTCCTCCGGATCAGATCGGAACTCGGCCCGGTCTCGCACTTCGAGTTCGTGGCGTCCATGGAGGACAGTTGCGATGACGGAGAGGCGGTAACGCTCAGTCGCCACAAGGGATACTCGAACCCACTTTGCCCTGATCCCCACTACTTCCACAGCGATGGCTACTTCGCCCACAAGATGAGCGTGCTGCAGCAGCTCACATCCTGGTCCCAGCGATCGGACCTCATCGTGTGGCGCGGGTCGACGACCGGGTCGCCGTTCACGGCTGCCGATCCGCTGACAAACGAGCGCATCAAGATGGCCGCTGTCTGCAGTGCGCGCCCCGACCTGTTCGACGTGAAGATAACCGGCATCGTGCAAGCCCCCTCCGGAACAGAAGAGCTCGTTCGCGCGGCGTTGCAGCAAAGGGGACTTCTCGCTGACTGGGCGCCCATGGACAGCATCGTAGATTCTAAGTTCGCGCTTCATATTGACGGCAATGCCGCCGCGGCCGGCCTTATGGAAAAGCTCAGCCTCGGCTGCTGTGTTCTGCAGGTGGCAAGTCCCTACGAGCAGTGGTTCGAGCCGCGACTGACAGCATGGGAGCACTACGTCCCCATTGCCGGCGACCTGTCCGATCTCGTCGAAAAGGCCGAGTTTCTGGTTCGAACACCGGCGCTGGCAGAGCGTATTGCGCGCAACTCCTTCGAGTTTGCCCTCGCCAACGATCCCGAACTCGAAGCGCGAACGCTTATCGACTGGATCGTCAAGCCGGCCACGCACGAGCTCGTTCTCGCCGCCCCAGGTGTCGAGGCGGGCGAACTGCCCCCGGGGTGGCAAGGCGTCGAATATCTGCCCGACGGCGGTCCCTTCCGCTGGACAGCGACCAATCGCGTGACTTGGCCGATCGCCGCTGATCTCTCGCGTGTCAGCCGCCTGCACGTCACCCTGCCGTTAACCGCTGAGTTGGTGCCGAACTTCCACGCTGGGTGCACGATAGAGTTTGCCGGGCGGACACATCGAGTGAAGCGAGTTGCCGGCGGCCTTCAGGCCGAATTCTTCCTCGATGGCGGCGAGATTTCGGACACCATCCACCTGAACACACCGCAGCCGGCAACACCGGTCAGCTTCTTGGGCTCAGATGATCCCCGCCCCTTGGGGCTGGCCATAAAGATAGCCTGACGTATCCGGCTCGGGCCAACAGCAGCCACTCGGCGAGGGCCTCCAGCCGCGGCATTGACCTGGAGTATGCTGCATGTCAACTCCTCGAAGTTGGTATTTGCGGGGAGAAGATGGGGCTATCAATTCTGATTCCTTGGGCGGACAGACCGGAGCTTGCCCAAACGCTCTCGGCCAACGCTCAGGTCTTCGCGGCGCTAGAAGCAGAGGTGCTGGTGGCCAACTGCGGCGGTGATGACTCGGCACTGGCCCTGACGTTGCCCCCAACCTTTATCCAGCGTGACGTAGACTCGGGCGGTTGGTTTGGCCGCTCTGGCCGGGGTGAGCGACTGGGGCTGGTGCGGAGCCTTGCATCGAGCGGAGCGCCAGGTCCCGTCGCGGGTTGAAGGTGTCGGCGTATTCGGTTGGGGTGAGCCAGCCGAGCCGCGAGTGTGGGCGGTTGAGGTTGTAGTCAGCCCGCCACGACGCCACTGTGGCCCTAACCTGCGACAGCGATGGGAACAGGGTCTCGTTGAGCGACTCGTCCCGCAGCCGACCGTTGAAGCTCTCGATGAAGGCGTTCTGGATCGGCTTGCCCGGAGCGATGTAGTGCCAGTCGATCCGCTGCCGGTCGGCGAAGCCGAGGATGGCGTTCGAGGTGAACTCGGTGCCGTTGTCGCTAACGATCATCCTGGGCCGTCCCCGACTAGCGATAAGGGCCTCGAGCTCCCTTGCCACACGCAGGCCCGACAGCGACGTGTCGGCGACGAGTGCCAGGCACTCGCGGGTGCAGTCGTCGACCACCGTCAGCACCCGGAACCGCCGCCCATCGGTGAGCTGATCGGAGACGAAGTCCAGCGACCACCGATCATTGGGCAGCATGGGGATCAGCATCGGTGCCCTTGTGCCCATGGCCCGCTTGCGGCCGCCGCGGCGGCGCACCGTCAACTTCTCTTCCCGATAGATGCGGAACAGCCGCTTGTGGTTGACCAGATGGCCCTCGCGCCTGAGCAGCACATGCAGCCGGGATAGCCAAACCGTCGACGCTCATGGGCTAGCCGCGGTACGAGACAAAACACTCGGCGCGGAAGCCTCATCGAAGTCACGTCGTTCTGCGCCTGATTTGTCAGCAACATCACTCATTTTTCGATCACGTTCATGGCGATAGAGGTGAA
>CAIMLX010000067.1 GCA_903842455.1 uncultured Hyphomicrobiales bacterium
AGCAGCCTTCTAAGCTGTTGGTCGGTGGTTCGAATCCACCCGAGGTCACCAATCACTTCAACGATTTACGACCGAAGCCAGTTGTAACAAGCAGGATTGGGTAACCTTAGGGTAAACATGCGACCTATTTGGTTGCGGTAGCCGGCTCTCGTTTTCGTAGGGATGCGATGTCTGCACCAGACCGGCAGCCCGTACTTCGCCGCCAGCAGCAGCACGCTCAGCACCTTCAACCCGCGACGGATCTGGCGCTACGCTCGATGCAAGGCACCGCATTAGCCCCGGACGCTCACCACGGCCAGATCCGCCAAACCACTGACCTGCCTCCCGCAAATCGGACCATTCTGAGCGTATACCCCCGGAAAACCCCAGCTAGGTGGTCCAAGATCAGGGTGCAGCTCAGACCAACCGCAAGAGCTGCGTCACGCTGGATAGAAGACGGGGCAACGGCAGGCGGCAGGTCACGGGCACTGTTGGTGGCCCCTCCCGGTGCGGGCATTTCGTCGCCCACGAAGGTGCGGGCGGCGCATCGCCGCATGCAAACTACGACCGTGCTGGATTGTCCATGAACAGGTCGGCCTCGGCACCGCGCAGGATACGACCGGAGCCCACGAGCAGTTCGAGGATAGCGCCCACAAGCCGCTCGCGGTGTGCAGGCTCGAGTTCGACCCCCAAGCCTAGTGATACGCCAATGTCCTGGCCAGAGAGGCCCCGCGGGTGTCGCGTCAGAAGATCGACCACGGCGTCTTCAATGTACTTCAGCCCCAGTTGGGCCTGCTCTTGAAACTGTAGATCGCTCATTCCGGGGGGTTCCTCAAGTTGCAGGGCTCCCTGCGGCTTCTGCCAGGGCCACTTGGCGCTTGACGGCTACGAAGCTGTCCGGGGTCACAGAAATGGAGTCGATGCCGCATCCGACGAGGAAGCGGGCAAATTCCGGGTGGTCGCTGGGTGCCTGACCGCACAGGCCCACCTTGGCGCCGGCTTTGTGCGCTTCACTGATGACGTTGTTGATCATCCACTCCACAGCGGCATCCTGTTCATCGAAAAGCCCGGCGAGTTCCTCGGAATCGCGATCCACCCCGAGTGTAAGCTGGGTCAGGTCGTTGGATCCGATCGAGAACCCGTCGAACCGCTTGGCGAATTCCTTGGCCAGGATGACGTTCGAGGGAATCTCGCACATCACATACACCTGCAGGCCGCCTTCTCCGCGGCGCAGGCCGGCCTCCGCCATCACCTCAAGCACCCGGTCGGCCTCCGAGATCGAGCGACAGAAAGGGATCATGACCACGACGTTGTCGAAACCCAGATGCCGACGTAGGCGATCGATGGCGCGGCATTCAAGCACGAACCCCTCCCGATACCGCGCCGAGTAGTAGCGGGACGCGCCGCGGAAGCCTATCATCGGGTTTTCTTCCAGTGGCTCGAAGCTAGCGCCGCCCAGGAGACCGGCATACTCGTTGGTCTTGAAATCGCTCATGCGAACGATGGCCGGCTTCGGCCACGCAGCTGCCGCGATGCGCGCAAGACCACGCGACAACTGATCGACAAAGAACTCGGTCTTTTCGGCGTAGCCAGCGGTCAGCCGCTCGATTTCTGCCTTGGCTTCCTCGTCTCGGAGCTCGTCGAACTTCACCAGCGCCATTGGATGCACCCGGATCGCGTTGCTGATCACGAACTCCATTCGCGCCAGCCCCACGCCGTCCGCAGGCAGCCGCCACCAACGGAAGGCGGCTCCGGGATTGGCGAGGTTGAGCATCACCTGTGTCCTGCTAGCCGGCAAGTTGCTTAGGTCGATGGTTTCAATCTCGATGACGGCGTCACCATCGTAGACCAGACCCTCGTCGCCCTCGGCGCAGTTCACGGTGATCTGCATGCCGGTATGCAGGTGCTCGGTGGCATTGCCAGTACCCACTATCGCCGGCAGCCCCAGTTCACGGCTGACGATGGCAGCATGCGAGGTTCGGCCGCCGTGATCGGTAACGATGGCCGCCGCCCGCTTCATGATGGGCACCCAGTCCGGATCCGTCGTGGACGTTACGAGGATCGATCCATCGATGAAGTTGGCAATATCCCTGGCGCTTTCGATGAGGCAGACCGGCGCGCTCACCGCGGCGTCACCGATGGCGAGGCCGGCCAGCAGTTGCCGACCATGAGCACCCACCCGGTATGACTGCATCGCGCCGGTGTCACGACGTGCCTGCACCGTTTCGGGGCGAGCCTGGACAATGAACATCTCCTGGGTTTCCCCGTCGAGAGCCCATTCCATATCCATGGGACAACCGTAGTGCCGCTCGATGGTTTGCGCCCAGCGGGCCAAGGTGACTGTCTGCTCGTCGGTGAGCACGAAGGCCGCGCGTTCGGCCCGCGATGTCGGAACGTTCCGGGTTGGAACGTCTCCCACCGCATAGACCATCTTCAGGGCCTTCGCGCCGCGCTTCTTTTCGATGATCGGCACGATGCCGGGGCGATCGAGGAACGGCTTGAACACCACGTATTCGTCCGGGTCCACGGCACCTTGCACCACATTCTCGCCCAGCCCCCAGGCCCCGTTGATCAGCACTACCTGATCGAAGCCCGTTTCGGTGTCGATCGAGAACATCACGCCCGATGCCCCGATATCGGAGCGGACCATCCGTTGCACGCCGATCGACAGCGCGACCTTGAGGTGGTCGAAGCCCTTGGTCTTGCGGTAGCTGATGGCTCGGTCGGTGAACAGCGAGGCGTAGCAGCGGCGGCAGGCCGCCAGCAATGCATCCTCGCCGCGAATATTCAGGAAGGTTTCCTGCTGCCCGGCGAAGCTGGCGTCGGGCAGATCCTCGGCCGTGGCGCTGGACCGAACGGCAACGTCGACATCGTCGCGGCCGCTGCGCCGAGCCAGTTCGCGATAGGACGCGCGGATCGCCTGCTCGAGTTCGTCGGGAAAGTCCGCCGCAAGGAAAGAGCCGCGGATGGCCTCGCCGGCCTGGGCGAGCGTCGCGCGGCCGCTCTCCCAGCTCTTGAGCCGGGCGGCGATCTGCTCCTTAAGCCCGTTTGCATCCACGAACCTCCAGTAGGCGTCTGCAGTGGTGGCGAAACCAGGCGGCACACTTATGCCGGAGGGAGCAAGGGCATGCACCATTTCGCCCAGCGAGGCGTTCTTGCCACCCACGCGTGGCACATCGTTGCGACGGAGTTCCTCGAACCAGACGACCGAACTGCTTGCTGGTGTCATCGCAGTATCTCCCAACGGCGGCGATCTTCTCGCGGCATCAGGATCGTGCACGAGCGAGCCGGACCGGCTTTGATCAGCATCAAGGGGTATGATGGCCGCCGTCTCGTCGCGAGCCCGCCGGAACTACCCCCCGGCGCGTGGCTGTCACATGCCTTGCGGCGTGAAGCGTTCTTGCCTCGAGTAGACAGGCTTTCCCGTCAGCCTGAAGAACTCTTCCGTCCCGGCATGCTTGCAGAGCTCCGTCGCTTCTCCCGTAACGGCGGACGCGGAGGCGGCGACCCCGTAGCGGTTGGCCGCCTCGAGCGACCAGCCACGCGACAAGGCGAGGGTCAGGGCAGCCACGTAGCTGTCCCCCGCCCCGACCATGCTCCGAACCGCTACCTTCGGAGGGGCGATGGAAAACTGCTCGTCTTCGGTGGTCACGAGCGACCCACGCTCGCCAAGCCCAATCACCACGACCTCGGCAGAGCCGCGGTCGACAAGCATTCTGGCCAGTTCCGGGACCGGAGCGTCGCGCTCGCTTTGGTGGGCCAGTTCGCGTGCCTCGATCTCATTCAGCCGGACGAGGTACGGGCGGCAGGGCAGCGCCTCACTGAGGGCCTCGCCGTGAGTGTCGAGGATCAGCTTCGCGCCGCGCCAGCTGACGATCTTGCCGAGCCGGCCGTAGAAGTCCCGGTCGATCCCGGGCAGCAGGCTGCCACTGGCGACAACGTAGCCGACACCCTCGTCGATGATGCACCCAAGCCGCGCCAGAATCTCTTCCCCGGTTTCGGGCGACTGCTCGGGACCCGGCAGGACGAACCGGTAGTGCAGACCAGTCGACTCCTCCATGACGGTCATCGAGGATCGTGTCTCGCCCCGGAGTGCAAACTCGACGGCCTCGACGCCGGCGTACTCGAGCAGGTGTGCGAACTGTCGCCCGGTATTGCCACCGAGGCAGACGAAAGCGCGACTTTCACCACCCAATTCCCTGATCGCCCGAGACACGTTAGCCCCGCCACCGCCGGCATCCTGCACGGCCGGGCCGCAGCGCAACTTGCGTTGCGGCTCAAGCCGGGCGGTCGAAGTGGTGACGTCCAGCGACGGATTGACCGTGACTGTGAGGATTGCACTCATCGGAGCGACCCCGCTCCCGTGGTGTTGAGATAGGTGTCCGCGATCCGTCCCAGCATGATCAGGGCTTCTTCCCGCGGACGTTGAAAACTGTTCCGGCCGATGATGCTGCCACCGCCGCCGCCGGCAGCAATGCTGCCGACCTCGGCGTAGATATCCTCGACCAGCTTGGCGGGCCCACCGGAAAACAGAACCAGGCGACGCCCCGCCAATGCCGACTCCACCACATGGGCGACCCGCACCTGCAGCATCGAGAAGTCACGCCCCATGGCCGTGTAGGCGGGCTTGGCTTCCGGCATCCCGATGCGATCTGATGGGGGCTTGACCTTGATGATATGCGCGCCGAGCAGTGCGGCGATATGCGCGGCGTAGCTGACCACGTCGAGCGCCGTTTCGCCCTCCTTGCTGATCGAACTCCCGCGCGGATAGGCCCAGACCATGACAGGCAGCCCGACCGCCCGCGCCTCGGCAATCCCCGATCGGACTTCCTCGAACATCTCGTACTGAAACTCGGAGCCGGGATAGATGGTGTAGCCTATCGCGCTGCATCCCAGTTCGAGTGCATCCCTGACGGTAGCCGTCACGGCCTGGTTTCTGCTGACCTCCAGGTTGTCGGCATGGTTGGCCTTGAGGATCAGCGGAATCGCTCCGGCATAGCGGTCGGCGCAAGCCGACAGGAATCCCAATGGGGCTGCCAGCGCACTGAGTCCGGCTGATACGGCCAACTCGAAATGGTAGGCGGGATCGAAACCTGCCGGATTGCTCCCGAAGCTTCGGGCCGGGCCATGCTCGAAGCCCTGGTCAACCGGCAGGACCAGCAGCCTGCCCGATCCCGCCAGCCGTCCATGCATCAGCAGGCGTGCAAGATTGGCCTTCACACCCGGGCGCTCGCCGTCATACCAGCCGAGTACGCGCTTCACCGGCTCTGGGATGTGCACTCCAGCACCTCAGGAGGCGGACACACGGCGCGGCGTCGCGTGCGACGGCAGCGACCTCCCCATCGCGAGCGCAGCACCGCGCATTGCCGCGTCGGCAGCCATCTTCACCACCCGCACCGGTACGTGCCGCAGGTGGTCCGCCCTGCGGCCGCTACCGAGAAACGCCTGCTCGAAGGGTCCGGTCTGCAGCGCTGAAACGACGTTGGCTGGAAGTCCGCCCCCCAGGTAAAGTCCGTCGCTCGCTCCATAGATCAGCGCCACATCGCCGGACATCCGGCCGAGCCAGGTAGCCATGATGTGCAGGGAGCGAACCGCGACTGGATCTTCGCCTGACAGCCCCGCTGCCGATATCTGCCGGGCACCGGGCGTCTGGTTGTCGTTCTTTCCGGCGAGAGCCTGATAAAGCGCCACAAGACCCTTGCCCGAGAATACCTCGTCATAGCTCAACTCACCGGCAAAGGGTGTCGCACGAAGCTCGTCGGGATCGGACGGCGTCAGCATAAAGCACATGAGGCCGCCAGAGCCCGTTACCGGCCGCCACTCACCGGCTGCATGCACAAGGCCGGCGATGCTCATGCCGGAGCCGCACGTGACGAGCGCCTTGTTCCCGTAAGGCTCTGGCTTGCCCTCTCGTAGTTCGAGCATGTCGTAGCGCGAGAGGTTTGGTACCATCCACGCGGCCGCCTCGGCATCATTGATCATGAAGACATGCGTGGCGCCCGTCGCGGCGCGGATGTCGTTGCGCGTGACGCGCCACTTCCGGTGCTCGAACTCCACTGCATCG
The DNA here is from genome assembly GCA_903842455.1 of uncultured Hyphomicrobiales bacterium. Taxonomy (GTDB): domain Bacteria; phylum Pseudomonadota; class Alphaproteobacteria; order Rhizobiales; family Devosiaceae; genus Devosia_A. Next base: position 6,044 of record CAIMLX010000067.1, read on the forward strand.
CCGCTGATCTTGCCGGCGAACGCCAGGGCCACCTTGTCGGGGCACCGCGGGATGGACCTGAGGTAGCGCTCCACCGCCTGCATGGGATCATCGAAGTCGGCCGAATTGAGCAGAGCGAAGTTGCTTATCGTCAGCTCATCGATATCGGAAATCGCCAGGGTGATGTATGTCCCCCCGAAAACGCCGACGAGTGCCTGCCGAAAGTGCTCGGTCATGATCCAGTCCTCCATCCAGATGCAGCGATAGTGGAGCGTTCTTGAGATGGGCTATTGATCTGGATCAGGCGCATGCACCCGCGGTGGTGGCTGCCGTCGTCTCTCCCCAGATCACGTCACTGGGAGCCTTGGCCGACAGACCCTAGAGGACCAGGATGTTGTTGGTGACCTCCGAAACCCCGGGCACGCCCCAGGCTACGCTCTCCGCCATTTTCTTTTCGTGCCAGGAGTTGACGGCGCCACTCAGCACGACTTCGCTGCATTCGGCCGCAACGACGATCCGCTCTGCATCGAGCGGCGCGATCTGCTCGATTGCCTGCCACGGGCGCGGCGAGCGCGCGAGGGGCAGCGTCCCTTCAGTTTCGAGTCAGCTGCCGTCTCCCGGACCGCCGGCGAACGGATTGTCCGCATCCGCCTGAAGAGCGGCGAGGATGTTGCCCTCGGTGTCCTTGAAGGTGACGAGATGACCGATGCCGGGAATGCTCGTCTTCGGGAGCACGATGTTGCCTCCCTCGCGCACAATCCGTTCGGCGAGTTCATCGGCAGATTTCACATCGATCGTCGGAATGACGGTTTGCCAAGGCTGATCGCGCTTGCCGATCCCGGCCCCCCGGTCCGAATTCATCGGTCGGAGTAACCAGTCAGTATGGCGTCGGGCCTGCCAGCTTGGTGATTGTCCACCCGAAGACGCGACTGTAGAATCCGGCCGCACGTTCGGGATCGTCGGCGGCGATATCGACGTGGACGAAACCAGGCATTGGATTTCTCCTCTCGAGCCTTGGGTACCATTTGGCCGGTCGTCGACCTTGACCCCGATCAAACGGGTCGCCTTGGGTCAGGCGCCGATCCGACCGCGTCGGCAAGGTGCGGTCGGGCCGACTACAGTCCCGTGGGGATCAGCGTTCCGAGCCAGCCGCAGGCTGCGACAAGGACAAGGCCGGGAACTAGGCGAACCGCGAAGGGGAAGCCGCCACCGACAAGGGCGAACACGGCCTTGCTGACCGAATTCGTGGAAAAGGCGACGAGAAGAGGCAGCACGGCCTCTTTCGCCCCGATCTGGCCCGTGGCCACCTGGGTGGCGATGGCAACCGATACCGAATGGACGTCGACGAAGCCGGCAAGGCCTGCGGTCACTGCCAGGCCGGCGGCGCCGAACTGGGCTCCGACAACCGAGGTAGCGATCATAACGGTGGTCAGCATCGCGGCAAAGCCAATCGCGCTGGCGACGCTGAAAGCGTGTCCCCTTTCGGGCTCGGCCGTCTCGTCTGCTGCTGGCTTTCGGCGAAGCCCAAACCCAGCCGCATAGGCGATGGCCGTCAACCCGGCGAGGGCAAGGGAGGGACCATAGGCGAGTACCGTTGCCACGCTGGTTGCACCCAGCACGGCAGCCAGCTGCACCACCGTAGCGACGGTGGAGAGGATTGCCGCCATCGTTGCCGGGTGAAGGAGGTCCGGGCGTGCGCGTACCCGGCTTCCCATGGCGCCGATCGTCGCGGTGCTTGAGACGAAACCGGCGGCGAGACCGGCTATCGGCAGACCAGACCTTGCTCCAAGCGCGCGCGTCGCGATGTGTCCGATGGCGCCGACAGCCATGACGAGGACCGCGACGGTCCACACACTGCGCGGGTTGACCGCTCCGAACGGGTCGATCGGATGATCCGGCAGAAGCGGCAGGACAATGAAGGTCGCCGCCGCTAAAACGAGGCCATCACGCAGTTCGGTTTGCGTGAGGGTCTGGCTGACGAAGTGATGAAGGCGGGTGCGAGCCGCGAGCAAGGTCGCTGTGGCCACGGCGGCCGCGCCGCCGAGTACGGGATGATCCAGCGACAGACCACCCAGCAGGACGGTCAGAACCAGGGCAACCTCGGTCGTGAGGTCCGGGTCGTGCTCCTGCGCGGCCATCGAGGACAGGACGGCGAGCGCTGTGGTTGCGAGCAGCGTGACGGACAGCAGAATGACGCCGCCAACCGTTGCCGACACCAGCCCGCTGAGGCTTACCAGCGTGAACGTCCTCAGCCCGGCAGCGGCACGATTGACTCTGTCG
>CAIMLX010000068.1 GCA_903842455.1 uncultured Hyphomicrobiales bacterium
GAACTGGGCACCGAGGTAGCGCCGTCGGGCACGCAGGGCATGGATTCCTTCCTCGATCTGCTCCGTCGCAACCGCGGCGACAGCCGCGCCCTGCTCACCAGCTACGACCAGCCGACTGCCGGTGGCACCGTGAGCGTCATGGGCTACGCCGCGGCCGCCGCCCCGGCCGGTGGCGACGCCTTCGACGGCTTCGATAGCGTCGCACAGCCGCGTCGCGACGGCGAATGGACCGCCTGGATGAGCGGCTATGGCAGCCGCACCGAGGTCGATGGCGATGCCGGAACCGGTTCCCACGACACTATCTCCACCGCCTATGGCGTCGCCTTCGGCTTCGAGCGCGCCGTCGGCGCCGACGCCATGGTCGGCGTCGCCGTCTCCGGCGGCGGCACCAGCTTCGAGCTCGAGGACGACCTCGGCAGCGGCCGGAGCGCCGTGCTGCAGGCTGCCCTTTATGCCCGGTCCACGTTCGAAGAGGCCTATCTCGCCAGCGCGGTCGCCATTGGTCAGCACCGTGTTTCCCTCGATCGCACCCTCACCTTCGCCGGCACCGACCACTACACCGCCGAATTCGACGCCACCAACTTTGCCGGCGAAATCGAGGCCGGCTACGACATGGGCTGGTTCACGCCCTACGTGGCGCTGCGCGGCCAGGCCTTCTCGACCCCGGCCTATTCCGAAGTCACCGAGTCCGGTGCCTCCACCTTCGCCCTCGACTACGACGCCGGCCTCGCCCTGTCGCTGCGCACCGAAATCGGCGCTCGCGCCGACTGGGTGACCGATCTCGACGACGGCGGCACCCTCAACCTCTACGCCAGCGCCGCCTGGGCCCACGATATGCGCTCGGGCTACGATACGGTGGCCGAGTTCCAGATGATGCCGGGTTCGTCGTTCACCGTTGCCGGGGCCACCCCCAACGCAGACAGCCTGCTCGCCACGGCGGGTGCCGAGCTGACCACTGGCAGCGGCGTCACCCTTGGCACGTCGGTTCAGGGCGAGTTCTCCAACAATACGCTCAACTACGGCGGCACCGCGAGCGTGTCCTACCACTGGTAAGCCGCCGGCGCGGCCAATACGGCGATAGGTCAAATGCCATCTTGTTCTCGGCCCCGCCGGTAAGTCGATAGGCATAGCTGTTGGGGCATGAGCCCCATCAGCACTGCCGTCCGCCTGCTCCTCGCCCTCTGCCTCTGCGCAGTGCTGGCGGTCGCGCCAGCCGTCGCCGGCACCGTGGTGAGCTACGCGGCACCCGGCAAGCCGGGTTCGATCATCGTCGAAACCTCCACCCGGCGGCTCTATTTCATCATCGGCAATGGCAAGGCCGTGCGCTACCCGGTCGGCGTTGGCCGGGCCGGCCTGCAGTGGACGGGCACTTCGTCGATCGAACAGCGCTTCACCGAGCCCAGTTGGATCCCCCCCGCCGCCATCCGCCTGGCCCAGCCCGATCTGCCGGCGATCATCGCCGGTGGCGCCGAGGACAACCCAATGGGCGCCGCCGCCATGACCCTGGTCGGCAGCGACTACGCGATCCATGGCACGAACAATCCCGCCTCGATCGGCGGCTTCGTCTCCTACGGCTGCATCCGCATGTCGAACGCCGACATCCTCGACCTGATGGCCCGTGTCCACGTCGGCACGGTCGTCGACGTCAGGCCCTGATCGGGCGTCCGCTGACGACCGTCAACCTGCCGATTGCAGCTCGCTGCGCCACTTCGAAAGCGCGGTGACCAGCTTTTCGGAACGTGCGGTGAACTCGCCGTCGAGCAACTGGCTCGCCTCGGTCCGCTTGCCGTCCAGCCCGAGCGCCAGCACCTTGCCTGCGCACTTGTGGAATTCAGCATGCAGCCGGCGAACGACCTGATAGGGCATCCCGGCCCGCGTTCCGGCATCGATACCCTGGCCGTGCACCCACTTGCCGAATTCGCACTGGTCGTCACGCCCGACGGTTGCTGCCGTGGTTTCGCTGCGGCCGGTAGTGACGGCCGTCTTCAGTCAGCTTCCAGGCACCATGCGCGCCAATTGCCGTTCTGACGGCAGCTTCCAGTTCCACGTTCGACGACAAGACCCATCCCTCTAGGTTGAGGGTGGAGCGTTTAAATTATGATTCCTAACTTAATCTTTCCGGCGGCTTCGATATTGCGCCGATCCGCCTACCGCCGCCGCGCCGAAATCATCGCAATGCTGACCCCGGCCGTCGTCACCAGCGCCATGCCGGCGATGGTCAGCGCGTCGGGTACATGCCCGAAGATCAGCCAGCTCAGCAGCCCGACCCAGAGCAGTTGCATATAGCCCACCGGCGCAAGCAGCGATGCCGTCGCCTCGCGATGGGCCGAGGTGAAGAGGTAATGGCCGAGGCCGGTTGCCACGCCCTGGCTCGCAAACATCACTATCGTGGGGAGGTCCGGCGCCGGGCCGGACCACGACCAGGGCAGCGTTGCCCCGAAGCAGACCGCTCCCACCAGCGCCGTATAGAACAGCATGGTCAGCGTGCTTTCGGTCCGCGCCAGCACCCGCGACAGCAGGTAGTAGACCACCGAGGTCGTGACCGCGATCAGCACGAAGATGACGCCGAATAAGTCGAGACCACCGCCCGGCCGCACGATCAGCAGCACGCCGGCAAAACCGACCACCGCAGCGAGCACGCTCGCCGCCGCCACCTTCTCGCCGAGCACCGGCCCTGCCACCAGCACTACCAGCATGGGCGCGAGAAACACGATCGACACCGATTCCGGCACCGGCATGCGCTGGAAGGCCAGTCCCATGCCCAGCGTCGATACCACGAGGCAGGCGCTGCGCAGCAGCACCAGGCCGGTGCGCTCGGTCTTCAGCAGGCGGGTTCCCATGCGGGGCAGCAGCGCCAGCATCAGCACGAACTGCATGATGTAGCGCATGGCAGCAACCAGCGGCACCGGGTACTGCGTCACCAGCACCTTGGTGACGATGTCGTTGCCGGCGAACAGCAGCACCGAGGCCATCACCATCAGCACCCCGATCAGGGGCCGGCCATCGGGCTGGGCCGGAACCGGCACCGGCTCGATGATCCCGGCCTCGGAGATCTCAAGCGCTTCGCGTTTGCTCATGCCGCAGCGCCTCCTCGCCCCTTGCGGGACTTCGACCCGTGCCGGAGGCAAAATCGCTCCAGTGGAGCGATTTTAGGTGAGAAGGCCATGAGAGCTAGGCTCGAATGGCAGATAGCGAAGCTTGTCGGCTTGCCGGCTAGCGAAGCTGAGGAGAGGGGGCCTTCCACTACAATCCCTACATCGTGATGCCGCCATCGACGACGAAGTTGGCACCCGTGGCATAGGCGCTCTCGTCGCTGGCAAGGTAGACCGCGATGTGCGCCATTTCGTCGGCCGAGGCCATGCGGCCTATGGGCTGGCGGGCGACGAACGTCTTCCAGACCTCGTCATGGTCGCCCAGCGCCTTGGCGCGCTCGTGCAGCGACGGGCTGTCGACACTGCCGGGGCAGATCGCGTTGCAGCGGATATTGTGCTTCATGTAGTCGAAGGCGATCGACTTGGTCAGCCCGATCACCGCCGCCTTGGTCGACATGTAGCTCACCCGGTTCGGCACGCCCTTGAGCGAACTCGCCACCGAGGCGATGTTGATGATCGAGGCCCCGCCCTGCGCGATGAAGGCCGGCAGGAACGCCTGGCTCAGCACGAACATCGGCGTCACGTTGATATCGAAGCTGCGCTGCCAGTCGCTGAGTTCGGTGTCGCCCAGCATCCCCTGGTGCACCCAGCCCGCGCCATTGTAGAGCACGTTGACCCCATCGTGGCGCTCCGCCGCCGCGCGCAGCGCCGCGTTGTCGGTCACATCGAGCGCATAGGTCTCGTGGCCGCCCGAGATGGCCGCCAGTTCCTCGCCCTTCTTCGCGATCCCGGCCGCGTCGCGGTCCGTCGCGATGACCCGCGCGCCCTCGCGCGCGAAGGCCGTGGCGCAGGCGCCGCCGATCCCGGCCGCCGCAGCGGTCATGAAAATGGTCTTTCCGTCGAGCCGGCCCATGGTGTCCTCCCCGTTCCCTGGCGCCAGCACCTCGCGCGCCCGGCAAGGCTTTGGCAAGGCGGAAGAAAGTCGGTTCCGTTCGATTGTTGCGGCAAACGTCCTCGGCTAACATGTCAGCAATGGGTCCGGAGTGACCCTGGGGAGTGAGCATGGGTTCCGACAGCTGGGAAGCGCTGCTTCCGCCGATGTTTGCTTCGGCCGGCATTTCGGTCGCCGGTCCGCTGCGCGTCGAGCCGCTCACCGGCGGCGTCTCCTCCGACATCGTCCGCGTCACGCTCTCCGATGGCCGCGAATTCTGCGCCAAGCGCGCCCTCTCCCAGCTCAAGGTTGCCGCCACCTGGGAAGCGCCCCTCGAGCGCAACCACTACGAGATCGCCTGGCTGCGCCGCGCCGGCAGCATCGTCCCCGGCGCCGCCCCGCGCGTCATCGCCGAGGACCGCGCGCACGGCATCGCCCTGCTCGAATACCTGCCGCCCGCCGATTACACGCTGTGGAAGTCCGACCTGCTCGCCGGCAAGGCCGATCCCGACGTGCCGCTCCGCGTCGCCGACGCGCTCGGCCGCATCCACGCCGCCACGCTGAACGACCCAACCGCCGCCGTCGAGTTCCCGACCGACCACCTGATCGACGCCCTGCGCTTCGACCCCTACCTGCGCAGCATCGCCACCCGCCATCCCGATCTGGCGCCGAGCATCCTCGCCACCATGGACCGCTCGCGCGCCACCCACCTCGCGCTCGTCCACGGCGACGTCAGCCCCAAGAACATCCTCGTCTCCGTCCATGACGGCCACCCGGTGCTGCTCGATGCCGAATGCGCCTGGTATGGCGATCCGGCCTTCGACGCCGCCTTCTGCCTCAACCACCTCGTGCTCAAACTTATCCACCTCCCCGATCTC
>CAIMLX010000069.1 GCA_903842455.1 uncultured Hyphomicrobiales bacterium
TGATCACGACCGGTGAAGGCCGCGCCTATGTCTTCATCGCCGTCGATCATTGCTCGGGCGAACTGATCGGAACCCATGCCTCTTCCAGCGCTAGCCGCTGGGAAGCCCTCGAGCCGATCCGGCAGGGGGTGGCGAAGCACTTCGGTGCGGTGACGGAAAACGTCGCGGCGGCACTGTCAGGAATTCCGTGTGAGGCGGGCATAAAGGAAGCGAAGGAGCTCCTGATATGCCGCGACGTAAAGAACCGAAGATCCCTGACGCCATTTTAGACCAATTTCTGGCCGGCGCCGATGCCAAGAGAGCACAGACTGTAGGTTGACGCAGGTCAAAGCCGTTGACCTGCATCCCGCAAGTCGGACCATTTTTGAGCTGGAATTTTCCACTGACGACCCCCTGTCCGGGAGCAGCAGAGTTCCATGAAGATGTCGGAGTTCACCGAAGGGCCGATTGCCCTTATCTCAAGTCAGATGGCAGCACTGGAGGTATTTTGAGACTCTGTTCGTCGTCCCTTTCTCCAGGTGGCTGCGACCTCGAGCTTCGACGTCAGCAGAACGAAATCCGCGTCGGCGCCGGGCCGAAGATATCCCGGTGTGCGGTCCAGGGCGCCCGAAGGGACTATCGAAGCCATACGAAGAGCGTCGTCCAGACTGAGGCCAAGCTCCCGATGCGCATAGCGTACGGCCTGGTCCAGGGTGAGGTCGGCGCCTGCAAGCGTGTCGTCGGCCAGCCGGAGGGCGCCATTCCGCCGGTAGATGGTCTGACCGCCCAGCTCGAACTGGGTCAGGTCGGTGCCGGCTTGTGACATCGAATCCGAGACGAGAAAGACTTTCCCGGGCCCGGACTTCGCCCGAAGGGCGATCCCGAAGGTTGCCCCATGCACATGAATTCCGTCGGCAATAATGCCGGCCGAGACCGTGCCGTGGTGCAGCGCTGCACCAACCACCCCTGGGTCGCGGTTGCCAAGCTGGCTCATGGCGTTGAACAGGTGGGTCACCATGGTCGCCCCCGCCCGGATGGCCGCCGACGCTGCCTCGAACGATGCATCGGAATGCCCCAGGCTGACGACGACACCGGCATTGACGAGCCGGGCGATCTGCTCCGGCGTAACGGTCTCCGCAGCCACGGTGACCAGCAGACTTGGCAACACCTGCCTCGCTCGCTCGAGCCGCACAAGGTCGGCTTCGACCATCGGGCGGATACGCGCCGGATCATGCGCGCCCTTCCGTGCAATCGACAGGTGGGGTCCTTCGAGATGTAGCCCCAGGAACCCCGGCAAACCGAGGCGAGAGGCTTCGGCGCCCACCGAAAGCACTCGATCTACCGCCGTGTCAGTGTCGGTGATGAGCGTCGGCAGCAGGCCGGTGACACCGAACCGGGCATGCGTGTCGAGTACGAGTTCCAGATCGGGTATCCGGGTGGCAGGACCGATCAGGTGGCCGCCACCGCCATTGACCTGCAGGTCAATGAAGCCTGGAACGACCATACTGTCGTTGGGCAGGGCAACAGTCGCAACGCAGGGGGGCGCGGCGCCGATGGCGAGAAGGCGTGCGCCGTCGATGACCACGTTGCGTCATCGTGCCAGTTATCGCCATCGAAAATGCGGGCGCCAGTGTAAGCCA
>CAIMLX010000070.1 GCA_903842455.1 uncultured Hyphomicrobiales bacterium
CTGGGGAAACTGGTCGGTTCCGTCCGCCCAGTTGGCACCCAGTTTCAGCGCCAGCCGCTGCGCCGCGGCGTCGCCCGGGCGAGTGAAGGCACAAATCTCAACGCCGTCGGCGCGGGCCAACTGGGTGATGATGTGCGCGGCCGCCCCGAAGCCAATGAGGCCGAGGCGATGCACGGGTCCGGCGTGGCGATACGAACGGAACCCGACCAGCCCGGCGCACAGAAGCGGCGCGACGTGGTCGTCTCTTCCGCCTGCTGGCAGTCGCACGAGGTGAGCCGCCCGGGCAACGCAGTATTCAGCATACTCGCCGTCGCGATCGTATCCGGTGAATTCGTGAGCATCGCACACGTTGTCCCTGCCGGCGAGGCAGTACGGGCAGGCGCCGCAGGTCCCGCCCAGCCACGGGACGCCAACTCGGTCGCCAGGAGCAAAGCCCTGAACTTCGGCGCCTGCTGCAGCAACCGTGCCGACAATCTCGTGACCGGGCACCAGCGGCAGTCTGTGCGCAGGCAGTTCGCCGTCGGCAATATGGGCATCCGTTCGGCAAACCCCGCAGGCCGTCACCTTTGTCAGGACCTCTCCCGCTTTCGGCTCCGGGATCGCAGTGATATTCTCCGCTCCTACGGCGCCCTGTTCGCCGGTTCGTTCGGCTCGCTCTACGCGATCTCCGAGACGCTGACTGCCGCAACGCCGCTGACCCTGGCCGCACTCGGACTCGCGCTTGGCTTCAAGGCCGGCCTGTTCAATATCGGTGCCGAAGGACAGATGATCCTGGGCGGAGTGGCGGCGGTGATCGTCGGCTTCTCGCTGCCGGGCCTGCCAATCTACCTGCATCTGCCCCTGGCGCTCGCCATGGGCGCGCTGGGCGGGGCCGCCTGGGCGGCGATCGCCGGATGGCTGCGGGCGACGACGGGCGCCCATGAGGTGATCCTCACCATCATGCTGAACCTGACCGCGCAGCGCCTGCTCACCTACCTGCTGCGCAACCCGCCGATTCAGAACCCGGAACGATCGGACCCGATCTCGAAATCGGTGCTGGAAAGCGCGCGACTGCCGGAGCTGCTGTCCTGGCTCGATCCGAGCCTTCGCGTTCACGCAGGCATCTTTCTCGCCCTCGGCGCCGCAGCCCTGGTCTACTGGCTGCTCTATCGCACGACCCTCGGCTTCGAGTTCCGCGCCAGCGGCGCCAACCCCGATGCGGCCCGCTATGCCGGCATGCGTGCGGGCGCCGTCATCGTGACCGTCATGGCCATGGCGGGGGCGCTGGCCGGCCTGGCCGGAGCCAACCAGGTCCTCGGGGTCATCGACCGGGTCTCACCCAACTTTACCGCCGGTATCGGCTTTGACGCGATTGCCGTCGCCTTGCTGGGTCGGTCGCATCCTGGCGGCGTGCTGTTGGCCGGCCTGCTGTTCGGCGCCCTGCAGGCCGGTGGCCGCCAGATGCAGGTTTCTGCCGGCGTCAGTCTGGACCTCATCGCGGTCGTGCAGGCGCTGATCATCATCTTCATCTCCGCCCCAATCCTCTTCCGCTTCGTTCCTGGCCTGGCTTCAAACGCGGGAGGTGCAAGATGACGGCGCTGGACAATACCGCCTCGCTCAAGGCGGTCGACCTCAGTCGGCGGCGCCAGACCCTGACGGCGGGCTGGCTGCTGCTCGCCGCCGCTGCATTCGTAGCGCTGGTCTTCGGCCTCGACTCGTCAGGCAGCGCGACCTTCCGGCTGAGCTATCCCGGCGACGCCTTCGTCGTCCCCAATCTCGTCGTTCCCGCGGCACCCTATGCCTATGCCGTCGCGGCCATCCTGGCCTTCCTCGGCGCCCGCCAGTTCATGCGCGGTGCCGCGCGCTGGACCGGTCTGCTGCTCAGCATCGGCATGCTGCTCGCGGTGACGGCATTTCTGACCTGGGCGGCAGACGGCAAGTCCTTCTCGCTCACGGGCATGCTGCAGGCGACCCTGGTCAGGGCAGTGCCGATCGCGCTCGGCGCGTTGGCGGGGGTCCTCTGCGAGCGGGTTGCCGTCGTCAACATCGCGATCGAAGGCATGCTGTTGGCCGGCGCCTTCACCGGTGCCGTGGTGGGCTCACTCGCCGGCGGCACCCTGGGCCTCACAGCGGCCGTCGTTGTCGGCGGCATCTTCGGCCTGCTGCTGGCGGTGCTGGTGATCACCTACCGCGTAGACCAGATCATAGCGGGCGTCGCCATCAACCTGCTGGTTCTGGGGCTGACATCCTATGCGGCGAGCCAGGTCCTCACCCGCTACCGATTCCTCAACGACGCGCCGATCTTCCGCTCGATCGAGGTGCCGTTCCTCAGTGATCTGCCGGTCGTCGGACCGCTGCTGTTTCAGCACAATGTCTTCGTCTACGGCATGTTCGTGATGGTTGCGATCGCCACCTACTACCTCTTTTATACGCGCAGCGGCCTCAGGGCGCGGGCGGTGGGAGAACACCCGGAGGCAGCCGACACGCTCGGCGTCAATGTCTATCGGCTGCGCTACATCAATGTCGTGATCGGCGGCATGGTCGCCGGCTTCGGCGGCGCATGGTTCACGCTGGGATCGGTCGGCCGGTTCGATGACAACATGACCGGAGGTCGAGGCTTCATCGGGCTGGCGGCGATGATCTTCGGGCGCTGGCACCCAGCAAGTGCACTGGCGGCGGCACTGGTTTTCGGCTTTGCGGATAGTCTGCAGCAGAAGCTCGCGATCCTGCAGACGCCAATTCCATCCGAATTCCTTGCCATGATACCCTACGTCGCGACCATCGTGCTGGTCGCCGGCGTGATCGGTCGGGCGCGAGCACCGGCAGCGGATGGCAAGCCATACATCAAGGGATAAGAATCCGGCAAGCGATCCCCGCCCGTAGTGGGGGAAACAGTCCGGGCAA
>CAIMLX010000071.1 GCA_903842455.1 uncultured Hyphomicrobiales bacterium
GCAGCCACAAGCCTTGCAGCGCCAGACGACAAGATCGTCGGGCGTAAGGCGGATGTCTACATCGCTGTTTCCTGGTTTGCGGCACTCGAAGCAGACGGGCCGCTCGGCATCGGTCAGCCAGCGTTGTTTCGAGGCGTAACTGACAGCAGCCGTCGCAAAATTCGCGATTTTCCGCGCTGGCGCTCGTCTTATCGCGATGGTGCCTTTGCCGTCCAAGTAGCGGTCAAGGGAGATCACGTACATCAACTGGACATCCTCAGGGCAGCATCGGCCGTAGTGCCGGACTGGCGTCTGCGCTGCGTTTAGCTGCTCCTGCAGCCCCAACGCGCCACCGGCCCGCTATTTATAGAGCTGCTCTGCCAAGTTGAAGCCGTAGGGGCATGTCAACGGTTCGTCCGCTCGCCTCCAAAATGAAGCATTGAGCTGCTGGTGAAATCGCGGCGATAGTACGACAGTTTCAAACGCTGGCGCCGCCCCCAAAGCCTCTTGGTGCTGGCGTTGTCGGGTGTGTTTTCTATCGATAGCCGCACGCGAACAGATGGGGGTGCGGGGATGTCCCGAAGTTTGTTGAACTTCGGCTGAGCGACGTTGGGCGATATCATGTTACGCAGCCCTCGATGCCGGAGCAACGGGCTTGGCGGCGATGCGATCCTGATGGGCGATCAGTGCGGTGCGCAGGGTCGGCAACTGCTTGTGAGCCTTGAGTTTGCGGAAGCCCTTGGCGGCTTCGATCATGCCTGCGGCGACCCACCTGAGGGCCATCTTGCCATTGCGCCACCGCTTCACGTTGCGCGTGACGCGGCGGATGGTGCCCATCATGTTCTCGGCTATGTTGGTGCAGGCAAGCGAGCGACGAAGCTCCATGGGCAGTTTCAGCCGGACGACGGTGAGGATCTCGTCCAGCCCCTCCAGGATGCTTGCCGAGACCCCGGGTCGATCCTGGTCGAGCCGGCGCGCGAGGTTTCGGATCAGCTTCTCGGCCTTGGCCGCATCATCGAGTTCCCAGGCCTGGCGCAGCACCCGGCGCGTCGAGGCGTGAAGCTCCTTGGGCAGGCGGTCCATGATGTTGCGCGCCTTGTGAACCTGGCAGCGTTGGATCAGGTTGTCCTTGCCGAAAGTCGCGCGGATCGCCTTGGAGAGCGCCTTGGCGCCATCGACTATGAACAGCCGCGAGACTGCGGGATCGAGCCCCCGTTCCACCAGATTGTCGAGAAGCGCCTGGACGGTGGCGGTATTCTCAGTCGCGCCTTCGACCAGCGCGAGAGGGTGCTTGCCGCCTTCGGCGTCGATGCCGATCGCGGCGACGAGCACGAGATCGTCGCTCACATGCAGCCCGTCGATCTGGATGACCAGAAGGTCGAGATCGGACAAATCGGCGCTCATGAAGGCATCGAGTTTCTCCGTCGACAGGGCCACGAAGCGTCGTGACGCCGCCGATTTTGATACGCCGCTGCCATGACCCGCTGGCACGTCGCCCTCCGGCAGCCGCACCGCCCGCCCGAAC
>CAIMLX010000072.1 GCA_903842455.1 uncultured Hyphomicrobiales bacterium
GGTAGGTGGCATCGATCCACAGATACGGCCAGTCGCCTTCGATCGGTCGCTCGAGGAAGGCCTTCACCTTGACGTCGATCTCCTCGCACAGCCGGCTCACCTGGCTTTTGGAGATGCCGCTCATGCCCATCGCCTTGACCAGGTCGTCGACCGAGCGGGTCGAGATGCCCTGGATGTAGGCCTCCTGGATCACCGCTGTCAGCGCCTTCTCGGCCAGCCGCCGCGGCTCGAGGAACCCGGGGAAGTAACTCCCCTTGCGCAGCTTGGGGATGCGCAACTCGACGGTGCCGGCCCGCGTCTCCCAGTCCCGCTCCCGGTAGCCATTGCGCTGCGCCAAACGGTCGGCGCTCTTCTCACCATAACCGGCGCCGGTGGCCCCGCCGACCTCCAACTCCATCAGCCGCTCGGCGGCAAAGCCGATCATCTCGCGCAGAATATCGGCGTCGGGGGTCTTCTCCACCAGCGTGCGCAGGTTCATCATCTCGTCGGTCATCGGTTGTCCTTCCGGTCAGGGGTTGTGTTGCAACCAGACCCTACCGAAAAGCGCCGATGACCACCGCGCTACTCAGCTACACCACGTCCGGGGACACGACCAGTTTGTTTGGGTTCGCGGCTCACCCGTTCGTTATCCACACTGCTGCGGTGCACCGCCTCACGGTGGTCAGCTAGGAGGGGTGCGGGGGAGATCCGCCAAGCCCATACCCCCGACGTCTGTGACGCCATGAGGGTCGAGTGCATGGGCTTAATGTAAGCGGAGTGATCAAGGCGCAGGCTTGGGTTATCGGCTAGCGCCCCGACGTCGCTATGGCAGCAGCTACCCCCCCTCCCCCTTTAGGGACCGTACAGCGCCGCCCTTAGCTGCGGAGGCGAGACCCCCCGGTTTCTCACTGTTTTTGGGCTGCCAAAAATCGGGTTTTGGTTGGAGAAACTTAAAAGGCTACAGCCACGTCCGATGATGTGGGGTGGGGGCCTGCGTTACGGCGGCGTTACCTTACCAGGTCGGTAACTGGACCGGACGCTTACGAAGCGGGCTGATATGAGCCGCTGCCGTAGCCAGAGCCCGGTCCACGAGGGCAGCAGTCGAGGCGGTGCCGAAGTTGGCGGCCCCCAAGCATTCCACAGCGGCCTCGCGGCGAGTGGGCCGCTCCGCCCGCAGCACCGACCCCATCTGCTCGATCAGGTACTTGGAGATGAGTTCGCGAAGCTCAGGGGAGGCGGCGACTTTCCGGATTGCCATGGCGCTCCTCTTGGTTGTGCGCCTCGTCATCGAGGCCTCGCCAACTATCCTCGCCTTGGGCGGTCAAACCGACGACCGCCGACCCCAAGCGCGGTGGCGCACAGGTGGCGCACGGGCGATTTCGGCCCACCACCAGTGGTCGGGCGCTAGAAACGAAAAACCCCGCTTTCGCGGGGCTTTCGTGAGGCTTAGATTGGTTGCGGGGACAGGATTTGAACCTGTGACCTTCAGGTTATGAGCCTGACGAGCTACCGGGCTGCTCCACCCCGCGCCAATGTCTTGTAAGCCTTGGGCTTTTTGCGCTTTCAAGTGGCGGTCCATCAACCGCGGCGCAACGGGTATATAGGTCGTGCGGCCGGTAAGCTCAAGGACAAAAGCGCAGTGGCGTGACACTTTTTTGAACCGCCTTGAAAAGCCCCGGAAACCGGCACTTCCGGTTTCATTCGCAAAGCTGTGCGGTTTTCGCCCCGATGGTGAACGTCGGCTGAACGCCTATTCAGGCTGCTTGGGATCGGTGGTGGCGCCCGATGGTTCGGACGTCGGTGCCTTGCACTTTTCGCCGAACTCGGCCTGCAACTGGTCGAGCGCGGCGACGAGTTGCCGGCGTGAGACTTCGAGACCACGCCGGCTGGCGCGTGGGCCGAGCACTTCCGGTCGCTTTTCGGTGTCGGCCAGCAGTTTCTGGATATAGGGCAGGAGCAGGGCGATGTTCTGGCCGGCGGCGATCGCTTCGGGGCATTTCCCGCTGATGCCGGCACCGACCGCGATGGCGAGATTGGTCTCGGCCGTCTCCCGCGCATCGATGACGGCGTCGGTGTAGTCGGCGCTGGAGACTTCGAGCGGGGTGGCGTAGCGCGGATCGGCGGCGTGGTCGGCCGGGACGGCGAAGTTGCGGCAGCGCTGCGCAAGCCACTCCTCGGCGCGAACGCGCGCGGCAAAGGTGGTGACACGGGTCTGCACGGCCTTCGCACGCACGATCGGGGCTTCCTTGTCGGGACGCCCGGCGGCGACACTCTTCACTTCGGCCAGGGACGAATAGGCGAGCGCCAGGGAGTTGGAGGCCCGAAAGAGGTCGAGGCAATCGTTGGACTGGGCGAAGCCCCGCAGCTTGAGCGTGTCCTGGTTCACCGCGGCGGCAACAGAGTTCACCAGGGTATCGAGTTCCTTGACCGACATGGTGGCGATGCCCGCCACTTGCGGATCGCCTGGGGCTGCATCCTCCTGCGCCATCGCCGACTGGGCTGTGGCGAGGATGGCGATGACGGTAAGCAAGAATTTGCGGAGCAAGGCATTTCCCCGGTTGGCGGAGCGCAATCTCCCCCATAAGGCGGACGCGCGCAACCCGCGGTCCGCTATCCGTGATGCGTCGGCGGTGATCCGGATTTGTCGTGGTCTCTTGCCGGAAAGGCCTGCACCTTTTCGGTAAACCCCTCTAGGGTGCGCGCCGGATTGAACGGGGATGCCGCGAATGAAGATGAAGAAGCTGGGCCGCACCGACGTGATGGTGTCGGAGATCTGCCTGGGGACCATGACCTGGGGCAAGCAGAACAGCGAAGCCGACGGCCATGCGCAGATGGACTATGCGATCACGCAGGGCATAAACTTCTTCGATACCGCCGAAATGTATGCCGTGCCGCCCGATGCCTCGACCTTCGGCAAGACCGAGGAGATCATCGGGACGTGGTTCCAGAAGACCGGCAAGCGCAACGAGGTCGTGCTCGCTTCGAAGGTCGCGGGCGGCGGGCGGCCCTGGGTGCGCGGCGGCCGCGGCATCGATGGGCCGAGCGTGCGCGAGGCGGTGGAAGACAGCCTGCGCCGGCTGCAGACCGATCGCATCGACCTCTACCAGATCCACTGGCCACGCCGCGGGCATTACCACTTCGAAGGCTCGTGGGACTACAACCCCTACACGCAGGACAAGGCGGCGGTGCTGCCCAACATGCTCGAAGTGCTGCAGGTGATGGGCGAACTGGTCAAGGAAGGCAAGATTCTGCATTTCGGCCTCTCCAACGAGACCGCGTGGGGCACCATGCAGTATCTCAAGTTCGCCGAAGCGCATGGCCTGCCGCGCGTGCAGACCATCCAGAACGAGTACAACCTGCTGCGCCGCTACTACGATCTCGACCTCGCCGAGCTGGCCTATCACGAGGATATCGGGCTGCTGGCCTACTCTCCGCTGGCCGCCGGTGCGATCAGCGGCAAGTACCTGGGCGGCGTGCTGCCGCCGGGCACGCGTGGCGCGGTCTCCGGGTCGTCCTATCGCAACAACCAGTACACCGAGCCGGCAATCCGGGCCTATATCGAGCTGGCCAAGCAGCACGGGCTGGACGTGAACCAGATGGCGATTGCCTTCTGCCTGACCAAGCCGTTCATGACCTCGGTGATCATCGGCGCCACGACGATGGAACAGCTGCAGGCCGATATCGCCTCGGCCGACGTGACGCTGGGCAAAGAGGTGCTGGACGGCATCCAGGGGATCTTCATGAAGTACGCGCGGACGCTCTGACGGGGCCGGACTGACCGGCCCCTCACCCGTCCGCTTCGCGTCCACCCTCTCCCTCAAGGGGAGAGGGGCGAAGGCTCCGGCGCCAACAGGTGCAAACCGCCTCCGTGGCGCGCTAAGGTGCCCGCGAATCCCAGGGAGCCGGCGCCGTGACGTTGTTTTCTACGCTTTTTCCGTTGATCTGCTGGTTTGCCTACAATTACGGGGTGCCGCTGCTGGAAAAGCTGCGGCCGTCGCTCAGCACGATCATGTCGATGCAGCGGCGGCGCTGGGTGGCGAACGCGGTGAACCGCGAGACGCCGCTCGATGCCATTCTCGCCGGCAACCTGATGGGGTCGGTGAGCTTTCTGGCCTCGACTTCAGTGCTGCTGATGCTGGCGGTGTTCACCGCTTTCGGCAACCTGACGGCGCTCATGGACACGCTGGCGACGGTGGGGCTCCGCGCGAGCTATTCGACCCCCGACGTGCAGGTGCACCTGTTCACCATGCTGGCGGTGTTCGTGCTGAGCTTTTTCGCCTTCACGCTGGCGCTGCGGCAGTTCAACCACTTCTGCATCCTGATCGGGGCGATCGACCATTCCGGGCACACCTCGGCCGAAGAGGTGATCGCCATCGCGCAGCTGAATTCGCTGGCGGCCAAGAACTTCAACAACGGCATTCGCGCCTATTATTTCGCGGTGCCGATGGTGTTCTGGTTTGCGTCGGAATGGGCGGCGATAGCGGCGACCGTGATCACGGTGGCGTTCCTCATCCACCGCGAGTTCTTCTCGACGGCCCACCGGGTGGCGGCATCCGTCGCGGTGCTGGCGAGCCGGCGGGAGCAGGAGCATGGCACCGGTAGCGGCCAGCCGGTGCGGAAGGATACGAGCGGGTTGTGAGGGCGGCGGCTAGTTGTCGATCTTGCTCCTCGGGTAGTATTTCGGGCCGGCCAGCGGGGCAACGGGGGCGGTGATGATCGTGGGTTCGTCGGCCGGGGGCGGTTCGATGATCATGGCGGCCTCGAGCCGCGCCAGGTTGTCGGCGCCGGGCTGATAGCTGAGATCGGCGGCGCGCTGGTAGTTTTCGCGCGCAAGCTGGAGGTCCGCCGAAATGCCGAGGCCGTTCTCGTAGAGATAACCGAGATTGTTTAGCGCCACCGGGTTGCCGGCATCGGCAGCCCGCTGAGTGTAAAACAGTGCCTTGTCGTAGTCGGCGATGTCGCCGCTATGGCCGAGGTAGAGCAGGCCCAGGTTGGCTGCGGCGTCGGAGAGGCCGTTGTCCGAGGCCTGGCGGTAGAGCAGGCGGGCCTGGGCGAAATCGCGCTCCACACCGATCCCGTCCTCGTAGAGCATGGCGAGGTTGAGCTGCGCCTGGGCGACGCCATTGTCGGCGGCATACTGATAGAGTTGGGCGGCGTAGGCGGGGTCGGCCGTGGTGCCGTAGCCGTGCTGCATGAGGTAGCCCAGCGCCAGTGAGGCGAGGGGATAGCCCGCATCGGAGGCCTGCTGGTACCAGCTGACGGCGGCCAGATAGTTGGGCAGGTCGGCCAGTTCGCCGCTTTCGTAGAGCTTGCCGAGATTGTAGGCGCCGCGCGCATCGCCGTCACGCGCCGCGCGCAGCAGCCAGGCTTCGGCGGCGACCGGGTCGCGGTCGGTGCCGAGGCCTTCGAGATACATCAACGCGGTATTGGTGGCGGCGCGGGGCAGGCCGGCGACCGCTGCCTGCCGGTAGTAGCCGAGGGCGGTGGCGGAGTTCTGCTCGACGCCTTCGCCGTAGTCGTAGGACAGGCCGAGGCTGTTGAGGGCGGGGGCAAAGCCGATCGTGGCGGCCTGGGAGAGCAGGTCGTTGCCGCGCGTCCAGTCGCCGGGCACCTGTTCGCCGACGATCAGCAGGTCGCCATAGATGGTCAGCGCGAGGGGGACGCCGCCGTTCGCCGCCTCCTCGAGCAAAGGCAAGGCGTTGGTGGGGTCGTCGGCGACATCGTAGACGCGGCCAAGCCAGGCCTTCACCTGCAGCGAGGCGGGGTCTTCGGCGAGCGCCGCCTGGCAGGCCTCGGTGGCAGCGGCAATGTCGATCTGGCTGCTGTCGCGGCCGATATCGGCATAGCCCGGCTCGTACTGGCTGGAAGCCGCTTCGGCGCAGGCCATGAATGCTTCGGACTTCCCATCGATCGGAGCGATACCGGCAAGTCCCGATGTGGTCACGGCCGCCATGCTGGCTGCGAGTGCCAGATGCACGATTTTCATTGGTTCCTGCTCCCTGTCACCCCGGCCGATGATAGCCACAGGCGGCCGGGCAATTCCAGCCTAGAGGTTCCGGGCGAGGAAATCGCGGAGGTCGGCGAAGAGGCTGGAACGGCCGCGGATCAGGCTGCCCAGTTCCATCACCGGGCCGGCGTGACCCAGTTGCGGATAATTGTGGACTTCGACGGCGACGCCGGCGGAGCGCAGGCGGCTCGACAGCGACTCCGCGTTCACCCGGCCTACCAGTGTGTCGCGGTCGCCGTGGGCGAGGAACATCGGCGGGGCGTCGGGGGAGACGTGGTTGACGGGCTGGGTCGAGAGGGGGTCGGGCACGTCGCCGAAGGTGCGCTCGCCGATCGGTTCGTTGAACGGGTAGAAATCGTATGGGCCGGACAGGCCGGCCACCGCCGTGATGCGGCCATGCAGGCGATAGCGTGGGTCGAGCGCCAGCATCACCGCATTGTAGGCGCCGGCGGAGTGCCCAGCCAGCGCGAGGCGCGACGGATTGCCGCCATGGCGGGGGAGATGCTCGAGCGCCCAGTGCACGGCGAGGGCGCAATCCTCGAGGAAGGCCGGATAGGCCACTTCGGGCAGCACGCGGTAGTCGGGCACCGCGACGACGTAGCCGAGGCTCGCAAGGGCGCGGGCGGCGAAGGCGAAGTCGCGCCGGTCGCCGACATCGGTCCAGGCGCCGCCATAAAAGAAGACGATCGCCGGATGCGGTCCGGGAGTCCGCGGGCCGTAGAGGTCAAGCAGGTGGTTGTCCGCGGGGCCATAGCGCAGCGCGGTGGCGATGCGGGTGGAGGCGCTGGACTTGGGGCTTACGGTGTTGAGGAGGCCGACGAGGGAAAGGGACATCTGCTTGGCTGGTCAGGGCGGGGTAGCGCAGGAACGTACAATACCCGGGGCCGGGTTTCCTTCCCGCCGCCGGTTTATATCTGACGTTGACATTCAAGTTTGCCGGGCGTTTTATGCCGCCACTTCCGCGGCCTACGGACGCTCGATGCTTGTCTGCAGTTGCAATGTGATCACCGATCGGGAGATCAAGCAGATCATCCTGACGCTGCTCACGGCCGACCCCTGGCAGATCGTCGTGCCCGCCATGGTGTACCGAGAGCTGGAAAAGCGCTTCAAGTGCGCCGGCTGTGTACCGAATGTGGTGGACTTGATTATCAAGGTGACAGAAGAGTACCACCTCCACATGGCGAATGGCGCTGCAGAGGGACCGGTGGTCTCTCCGCGGCTTTCTGCCATGCGACGCATTAGAACCGGAGGTCGGCATGAAAGGCGAAGCACAGGTCATCGAGCGACTCAACGAGGCGCTGTTTCTTGAGCTGGGCGCGGTGAACCAGTACTGGGTGCACTTTCGCATCCTGCAGGACTGGGGCTACTCCAAGCTGGCGGCCAAGGAGCGGGCAGAGTCCATCGAAGAGATGCACCACGCCGACAAGCTCATCGAGCGCATCATCTTCCTTGAAGGCCATGCGAACCTGCAGCGCGTCGCGCCGCTCCGCATCGGCCAGACGATCAAGGAAGTGCTCGAGTGCGACCTCGCCGGCGAGTACGACGCGCGCAAGGCCTACAAGGCCAGCCGCGAGCTCTGCGAGTCGCTTGGCGACTACGTGAGCAAGAACCTGTTCGAGGAACTGCTGGCGGACGAGGAAGGCCACATCGACTTCCTCGAGAGCCAGCTGCAGCTGCTGAACGCCATTGGCGTCGAGAAGTACGGCCAGCTGAACGCGACTTCGGCTGACAAGGCCGAGTAGGCCTGACCATTCAGAATTCCAGAAGGCCGTCGGGGCGACCCGGCGGCCTTTTTGTTTGCCATTGCGCGTCGACGTTGCCGACCCCCACCCCAGCTCTGCTAAGTCGCTGCGCGACTAGCGGCGCTACCCTCCCCACAAGGGGGAGGGAGGTCGGTGGCACGGAGCAGGCAACAGTGGCTCCCTCCCCTTGATGGGGAGGGTAGCGGAGCTGTCGCGAAGCGACCTAGCGCAGCTAGGGTGGGGTGGGCGACGACTCCAGTTCACGAACGCGATTGCGGTCCGGGCGAGAGGGCGGCGCGGATCGACGTGCGAAACTTATCCCCGCGATTCCACCCCCATGCGACTATGCCCTCGCTCCCCGCAGGGCGGTCGCTCGCGACGAACGAAGGGCGGGGGCGTCGAGGGCCGGAGGAGTCGTCCACCGGCGGGCTGCGGCGATGGGTTGGAGACCCAAGATGGTGCGGGATGTGCCTTTCGGCTCCAGCTTAAGCCCCGTGTCCAAATCAGACCTCGATCACGACCGGCGAGGCGCAAGCCTCGTTTTTTTGCGGACTACCGCGTTGGGGCAACCGCCTCGCCGGTCCCGCCCACCTCTCACCAACCCGAGGCCAATGGCCGGCGGGGGCTTCTGCACGTCCCGCCGGCCTCGAGATGCCTCAGTTCACGAACGCGATCGCGGTAACGCCGCCGCTTGGGATCGGGGCGCCGAAGCGGGTCAGGCTGCCGTCGGCGCCGATGTGGAACAGGCGGATGTCGTGGCTCTGCTGGTTGCCGACCGCCAGCACCTTGCCGGATTTGTCGATGTCGAAGTCGCGGGGCCAGTCGCCCTCGGTGGAGGTGGTGTCGACGAACTTGGCGATGCCGTCCGCACCGATCGCGAAGCGGGTGATGGAGTTGTGGCCGCGGTTGCCGGCGTAGAGGTGCTTGCCGTCGGGCGAGATTTTGAGCGCCGAGCAGTAGCTCGTGACCTCGGTGCCGGCGGGCAGGGAGGACTCGGTGTGCAGCAGGGTCAGGACGCCGTCGGCGGCGTCGTAGGCAAAGCTGGACACTGACGAGATCAGCTCGTTGACGACATAGAAGAACTTGCCATTGGGGTGGAAAACGAGATGGCGGGGGCCGGAGCCGGGCGGCACCTCGGCCTTGCGCTTGAAGGTGATCTTCCCGGCGTCGAAGCCGTAGATCATGACGCCGTCGAGGCCGAGATCGGCGACGAAGAGGTGGCGGGCATCGGGCGACCAGACGGCGCAGTGGGCGTGCGACCGCTCCTGGCGCTGCGGGTTGGGGCCGGTGCCGGAGTGCACGGCTTCGCCCGAGACGGGGCCGAGGCCCGACGCGCTGACCGGATACACCGCCGTGCCGCAATCGGGCGGGGTGCCGGCGGCGAGCGTCGAGTAGTTGGCGATGGCGCCGAAACGGCCGTCGGGCGAGAAGTTGAAGTGGCAGGTGATCGAGCCACGCGTCGCCTGCTTGTTGAGGTAGGTGAGGGCGCCGGTCGCTTGGTCGATGGCGTAGAGGATGGCGTTGCCCTCGTTCCAGCCGCCGACCTCTTCCACCGCGGCCAGCAGGGTGCCGTCGGGGGAGACCTTCACGTAGCTCGGGTTCTCGATGCCGGTAATGGTGGCGAGCTGCTCGGCGGCACCGGTTTGGCTGTCGACCGACCAAGCTTCGATGCCCTTGCCGGGGTCGCCGCCGCGGTTGTTGCTGCCGGTGTACATGAGGAGCTTAGCCAAGATAGCCTCGAATAAATGAGTGTGAACAAGCCCGGGTTATGGGCAGTGGCATTCGCTCACGTCAAGCTAGCCATGCATCCAACGCGGGTTGTGGATTGTCACCGAAGGGTCACACGATGGGCCTCAAGAAATCCGGGGGGACTTCGGAAATGGGGCATTCCAAGACGCTCGCGCCGGCGCTGCGCGACCTGTGGCACGTGATCGCCGCCTCGCAGGAGGTGCCGATGGGCGGCCGGCGCGTCACGACGCTGTTCGACACCGGCCTTACGGTGTCACGGAATGAGCGGTTGCGGGTGGCGCGCAATGACGATGGCACGCTGTTGCCGGTGATCGAGCGCTATGGGTGCATCTGGACGAGCTTCGGATCGCCGAGCGCCGACCTGTTCCCGATCCTCGAGTATGGCGAGAGCGACCGGCGGAACATCATTGCCGGATCGATCGGGGTGAATGTCTCGGCGCCGCGCGCGATCGAAAACTTCCTCGACATGGGCCATTTTCCCTACGTGCACACCGACATCCTCGGGGCGGAGCCGCATACCGAGGTGAAGGAATATGACGTCGAGATCAGCTTCGAGCGCGACGAGATCTTGGCGACGCGCTGCCGGTTCTTCCAGCCCAAGGCGGCACTGACGGCGACCGAGGGGCAGGACGTCGATTACATCTACCGCGTGCCGCACCCCTATTGCTCGGTGCTCTACAAGAGCTGCCCGACCGACGAGAGCCGGCTCGACGTGATCGCCATCTTCTGCCAGCCGATGACCGAGGAGACGATCCGGGCGCACCTGATGCTGTCGATGATCGATGCTGACAACACCGACGCGGGCATCCGCCGGTTCCAGCAGACGATCTTCGGACAGGACCGGCCGATCCTCGAAAACCAGTACCCCAAGCGCCTGCCGCTCGACCCGCGCGCCGAAACACCGATCCGCGCCGACAAGTCGGCCATCGCCTACCGCCGCTGGCTGAGCCAGAAGGGGGTCAATTACGGCGTGATCCCGCAGCAGCTGAGCTGATGGGGCTGGGTGTCGCCGAACTCAGGCAGGCCGCCTGGTATCCTGTCGCCTCGAGCGACGACCTGCCGTTCCGGCACGTCTATCACGGACAGCTGCTGGGGCAGGAACTCGCCATCTGGCGCGCCGACGACGGCTACGTGAACATCTGGGAAAACCGCTGCCTGCATCGCGGGGTGCGGCTCTCGATCGGCATCAATGACGGCGCCGAACTGAAGTGCCAGTACCACGGCTGGCGCTACGCCAACCGGACGGCGGGCTGCACCTATATTCCGGCGCACCCCGCCGATGCGCCGGCCCGACGGATCACCAACCGGACCTATCCGGTCAAGGAGCGGTTCGGGCTGGTCTGGGCGGCGCTGAGCGCCGATGCGCCGGAGATGGATGTGGCCGAGGCTGGCTTTGCGCTCAGGCCGATGCCGGTGAACGCGCTGCCGGAGATGGTGCTGTCGGCGCTGGTGGCGCGGGGCGAGGCCGTGACTCAGCTGCCGCCGCTCGGGGCGGCGCTGGTGCTGGCGGGAGCCCCGGGGCGGGCGACGTATTTCGTGCAGCCGGTGGATTCGGCGCGCGCGGTGATCCGGGGCGTGCTGGACGCCGAGCCGGATGTCGATACGCTGATGGCGTTCAACGCGGTGCTGGCGAGACTGCGCGACGCGGTCGAAGCGGAGGCGCGGGCGATCGAACTGCCCGATCCGATCGTGCCGCGCTACGAGCCGGTGTCGGTCGAACTGGCGACCATGCCCGACAGGGTGATCGGGCGGCAGGCCACGGTACGGGTGATGGTGAGGCGGCGCTGGCAGGCGGCGCTCGACGTCACCGGCATCGAACTTGCGCCGCTGTCGGGGCACCTGCCGACCTTCCAGCCGGGGGCGCATATCGACCTGCATCTGCCCAATGGGCTGGTGCGGCAATATTCGATCACCAACGGGCCGGGGGACCTCACGGGCTACACCATCGCGGTGAAGCGCGAGGCGGGATCGCGGGGCGGGTCGGCGGCGATCGCCGAAACGCTGCGCGAGGGCGATGTGCTGGCGGTGTCGGAGCCGCGCAACAACTTTCCGCTCAGGCGTGATGCGGTGCGCACGACGTTCATCGCCGGTGGTATCGGGCTGACGCCGCTGCTCTCGATGGCGCGGGCGCTGCAGCGGCAGGGGCTGGCGTTCGACTTCCACGCGTTCGCCCGCTCGGCGGAGCATCTGCCGCTCGGGCCGGAACTGGAGGCGCTGGGGGACCGGGTCAGCCGGCATTTCGGGCTTGGGCCGCCAGAGACGGCAGAGGCGATCCGGCAGGTGCTTGGGGCGCACAGCTTCGCGCGGCACGTCTATATCTGCGGGCCAGGGCCGATGCTGGAGCTGGCGCGGGGCATCGCTTCCGAACTGGGCTGGCCGGACGAGGCGGTGCACTACGAGTATTTCAAGAACACCCACGAGATCGACACATCGTCGAGTTTTACGGTGGAGCTGGCGCGCTCGGCGCTGAGCCTGACGGTACCGGCGGGCAGGTCGATCCTCGAGGTGATGCGCGAGAACGGCATCGAGGCGCCGTCGTCCTGCGAGCAGGGAGCCTGCGGCACCTGCCTGACGCGGGTGCTGGAGGGCGAGATCGACCATCAGGACGTCTACCTCAACGGCACGGAAAAGGCGGCCGGCAACGTGATGATGACCTGCGTGTCGCGCGCCAAGTCGGCGCGGCTGGTGCTCGATATCTGATGGTGACGCTGTACGATTTCGAGCTCTCGGCGAACTGCTACTCAGTGCGGCTAATGCTAAGCATTCTGGGCGTGCACTACGAAACCGTATCAGTCGACATCTACCCGGGAAGCGACAACCGGAGCGAGTGGTTCGGAAAGCTCAACCCGGAGGGCACGCTGCCGGTGCTTGTCGACGGCGGGTACATCATCAGCGATGCCAATCCCTGCCTGATCCATCTTGCCGGCAAGTACGATGACACGGACCGGTGGCATCCCATCCAGGACTGGATGGTCTATCCCCTGATGCTCGGCTGGTTCGACTTCGCGCGGCGGCTCACGGCCAGCGCAGGCGTGGCGCGGACTGGCGTGGCGTTCGGCTGGAATGCCGACCTGCCAGCGTTGCAGGCCGAGGCGCACCGGCTGCTGCGGCGGCTCGACGAGCACCTGTGGTTCGGCGAAAAGCAAGGGCGGGACTGGCTGGTCGCGGGCGAACATCCGACGATCGCCGATATCGCAGTGTTCCCCGACGTGGTGCTGTCGGAGGAGGGCGGGGTGTCGCGGCAGGACTATCCGGCGGTCCGCCGCTGGCTCGATCGCGTGCGGCGAATCCCGGGTTTCGTGGTGATGAGCGGCGTGTTCCCAGCCGCTCCGGAGCGCTCGACAGTACCATTGGATCTGCGGCGGTCCTGAGCCGCGGCAGAGGTCCTGCGGATCACGCGTGGGCTGGTGCCAGCTCCCAGCTCGCCATGTCGCGCAGGTCGCGCGAAAAATATTTGCGGAAGATCGGCATGAACGCGGCACCGAGCGGCATGGCGTCCCGGCCGAGGCGTCCGGTGAGCACCTTTGGCGGCTCGGACGTCAGGACCGGCAGTTCGCTCAAGGCGCGCCGGGTTTCGAGCAGCAGGCGCTCAAGGATCGGACGCGGCATGGCGCCGTCGAGGATGGCGAGATCGCACTCGATGACCGCGGCGCTGTTCATGATGATCTGGGCCAGCGCGTCGCCACATTCGGCCAGCCAGGGCGCGACATGGGTTTCCCATTCGTCCCATGGCCATTCGGCCGGGTTGGTGGCGGGATGGGCGATGCCGGCGGCACGCAGGCGGCGGTCGAGCGCCATGGTGGACGCGAGGACGTGGCCGAACTCGCGCCCGGAGCCATCGCTGCGGCAGACCAGCATCGAGCCGAGATTGGCCGAGTTGCCGGTGGGGCCCTCCCACAGATTGTGCTCGGCAATCAGGCCGGCGCCGAGGAAGGTGTCGACGAACAGGTAGATGAAATTTTCCGGCCGCGGCGCTGGCCGCATGACCAGCTCGGCCCAGCAGCCGGCATTGCCGTTGTTGAACCACAGGGTCGATATGCCGGTGGCCTTTTCCACCTCGGCGGCGAGGTCGAGCGACTTCCACAGTTCGGCCTGTTCGGCCGGTGCGTCGAGGAGGCCGACCTTGCGGGCGATCCTTGTGGGGCTGGCAACGCCAATCCCGATCAGGCGCGACCGCTGCGCGCGGTCGAGCTTGCCGAGGAGTTGCTCGAGAGCGCCGACCAGTTCGGGTATGACGGTGCGGGCGTCGAGATAGTCGAAATCGCGCCGGTAGCGGGCGAGGGGCCGGGCCGACAGATCGACGAGCACGATGTCGATGTGCTGCCAGCCG
The DNA here is from genome assembly GCA_903842455.1 of uncultured Hyphomicrobiales bacterium. Lineage (GTDB taxonomy): Bacteria > Pseudomonadota > Alphaproteobacteria > Rhizobiales > Devosiaceae > Devosia_A. The sequence goes on from CAIMLX010000072.1 coordinate 13,808, forward strand.
ACATCGATGCCGATTGAATAGGCCGAATCCAGCTTCAGGAACAGCGGGGTCGCGGGCTGGCCGCGGCGGCCGCGCAGCACATCGCCGCGGCTGAGCAGTCCTTCGTGCTCCAGCTCGCCGACTATGGCGGAAGCCGTTTGCGGCGCGAGACCCGTCCGCCGCGAAACGTCGGCATTGGAAATGCCGGGATTGAAGGCAATAGTCGACAGAACTGCCCGCCGATTGGCGGCACGCAAGCTGGCATGCTGCACGCCCCGGCTGGCCGGCTCAAAAAAATCGGTCACTTCGCAGACCCCCGCACCGAAAATGTCATGGAAGCAGACAAAATCCCGCGAGCTCTCGCCGTCGCGTGCGACACGCGGGCGGTTCGACTTCTCGATTCTGCGTCCGAGCACAGTAAGGGGCGTGGCGGGCTGATGCGTCAACCCGCCAGCATGAAAATTCACTCGCCTTAATGACTTACCAGTTGGTCACCGAGCCATCGCGGCGGAAAAGCATCGGCGCCTGCCAGTACTTGAAGCTCTGCTTCTCAATCAGCGCCTCGTTGACCTCGACGCCGAGCCCCGGGGCGTCGCTGACGGGGTAGTGGGCACCCTCGAGCCGCGGCTGCACCGGGAAGAAATCCGAGTTGTCGAAGCCCAGGTGGGTTTCGGCCGGACTGGAGCGTGTTTCGAGCCAGCTGAAATTGGCGACGGCGGCGGAGAAGTGCACCGTGGCGGCGGTGCAGACCGGGCCGAGCGGATTGTGCGGCATCATGTCGACGTAGTGCGCCTCGGACCAGCCGGCGACCTTCATCGATTCGGTGAGGCCGCCGACATTGCACACGTCGATGCGGTTGAACTGGTGGATGCCGCGCTCGATGAAGGGCAGGAACTGCCACTTCGATGCAAATTCCTCGCCGATGGCGAAGGGGATGTCGGTGAGGGTGCGAAGCGACTCGTAGGCCTCCGGCGTCTCGTCGCGGATTGGTTCTTCGAGGAAATCGAGGGTGCCCGACGGCATCTTCTGGCAGAAGCTGGCGGCTTCGGCGACCGACAGGCGGTGGTGGTAGTCGATGCCGAGGACGACGTCCTCGCCCAGCACCTCGCGGGCCTTCACCATCCATTTGGCAGTCGGGCCGATGTGCTCGCGCGGCTCGTAGAGGGTTTCGCCGTGGCCGGAGGGCGAGAGGCGCATGGCGGTCCAGCCGTGCTCCATGAGCATCTTCGCCTGCTCGATCATCGCTTCGCCGGGTTCACCCGAGGTGGTGGCGAAGGTGGGGATGCGGTCGCGCTGCTTGCCGCCGAGCAGTTCGTAGACCGGGACGCCGAGCGCCTTGCCCTTGATGTCGTAGAGTGCGATGTCGATGGCCGAGATCGCCGCCTGCAGCACGCGGCCGCCCTCGAAATACTGGCTGCGATAGAGCAACTGCCAGATGTGGCCGATATCGAACGGGTTCTTGCCGATGAGAATCTGCGCGTAGTGATCGAGCGCACCGGCCACGGCCTTTTCGCGGCCCGACAGGCCACTTTCGCCCCAGCCGAACACCCCCTCGTCGGTCTCGATCTTGACGAGCAACTGGTTCCTGATCCCGACCCAGACAGGGTAGGACTTAACGGCGGTTATCTTCATCGTTCTGCTCTGGTTCATCCGGCAGGCACCATCCTCCATGGTGCCGAAGTGCCGACTACGAATGGTTCCATGCCGTTACGTCAAGTTGGCCAAGCGACGGATAGCGTTATCCGTTCTTAAGTTCGGGTGGTATACAATTGGCCCTGAGTTGGGGAATGCGGCGTGGACGGCAGGCAGGGTACGATACTGGTGACGGGCGCCTCCGGGTTCGTGGGGCGCAATCTTGTCGCGGCGCTATCGGCTAGCGGCCGGCCCTTCGAAACGCGGGGCCGTGAAGCCGGCGCGGCCGATGCTACAACCGACTGGAGCCCGATGCTCGAAGGGGCCCGCTCCGTGGTGCACCTGGCGGGCCGGCATGTCGGCGACGCGGATGCCTTCAAGCGCGATATCGAGATGACGCTCAACCTGGCGCGGCAGGCTGCCGGACAGGGCGTGGAGCGGTTCGTCTTCCTCTCGTCGATCAAGGTCAACGGGGAGCGGACCTTGCCGGGTCAGGTGTTCAGCGAAGCGGACACGCCCGAACCCCTCGACCTTTACGGGCAGGCCAAGCTGCGGATCGAGCAGGAGCTCGGCGATCTCGACCTGCCGGTGACGATCGTGCGGGCACCACTAGTCTACGGCCCCGGGGTCAACGGCAACTTCCGCAAGCTCATCAACGCGGTGGATCGCGGCTGGCCGCTGCCGCTGGGGGCGGTGGATAACCGCCGCTCGATGGTGGCCGTCGGCAATCTCTGCGATTTCATCATGCGCGTGCTCGACGAGCCGGCAGCGGTGGGGGAGACCTATGTGCTGGCGGACGGCGAGGACGTCTCGATGCCACAGCTTCTCCGGCGGATGGCTCAGGTCATGGGGCGCCCATCGCGGCTGTTTCCGGTTGCCCCGGGCCTGCTCGAATCCGGGTTGCGCGCGGTTGGCCTCGGCGGCGTGGCTGACCGGCTGCTAGGCGACCTGAGGGTCGATATCGGCAAGGCGCTGGGCCTGGGCTGGCAGCCACCCCTCAGCGTTGATGACGGGCTGGCCACTGCCGTGCGGCATCCCCGGTACGATCAGGGTCTGTCGAACTCATAGCCGGGCTTGATGCCGCGACCGTCGATGAATGGATCGAGGGTGATGCCGGCCGCATCGAGCCATGGCTTGCCGCCCCGGGCGAAGACGATGGCGCCGTCGACGCGGCCGAAGGCGTCGTCGGGGCGGAGGTGGGCAATGGTCGCCTGCGCTTCGGCCTGGCCCAGCGTGTAGATGGCGTCCTCGTCGTAGGCGCCGGTGCGGACGATTTCCCTGCCACGGGCGCGTTCGCTGGCGGCTACCTTCGGGTCGATGCGACCGAGCGACACGGTGGCGGTCTCGAGGTGATTGCGGAAGGCGAACCAGCTCAGGTCGCGCCAGAGCGGGGTGTTGTTCTCGATGGGGAGGGCGCGGACGCGGGCGTAGTGCGGGGCGAGCGCATCCCAGGCGGGAGAATCGAGATAGGTGCGGAAGGCGTCGTACTCCGCGGTGCGCGCCGCGTTGATATACATGCCGCGCCAGCCCCGCTGCTCGTCGTAGATCTGCACCAGCGCCAGGATGAGGACGATTGCCGTTGCCCAGCGCGGCTTCAGGCGCTGCGCCACGATCACCAGCACGGCGAAGATGATGAGGTAGCCGAGCGGCCAGAAGAAGCGGCCGGAGCTGCGGAAGGTGGTCAGGAACCGCATCAGCCAGTCGGGCAGGGGGATGGTGAAGAGTTCGATCGAGCCAAAAGCGACCTTGTTGGAGAGCGCGAAGACCGCCATGGCGATGGTGGCGAGGGCCAGCGGCGCCCACTTCGCGGTCGCCAGGCGGCGGAAGCGGTTGGCCGAGAACAGGGCGAAGAGCAGCAGGGCGCCGATGCCGATGCCGACGAAATTGGCGCCTTCCCATTCCTCGGGGTCGGTGCGGACGCGCGGCAGGGTCAGCGACCAGAAGTCGGGGTTGAAGGGGCCGAGCAGGTTCATGCGCCAGCGGCCGAAACCGAAGCTCTCGTAGGAGCCGGCCATCAGCACGCCGCAGGCCCAGAGCGTCGCGACGATGGCGACGGCCGACAGTGCCGCTTCGATGACAAGGCGCGGCAGTGGTACGCTGCGCTGCCAGAGGCGCTGGACCGCGGCAGCGAACCAGACGGCAAACACCATCACCAGCAGGTAGCCATGGATGGCGGAGACCGTGGCGAGCAGCAGCGGCCAGGCCCAGAGCGGCGGCGTGGGCTTGCGGACGTAGAGGTAGATCGCCGCGAGGATGATCCAGTGGCCACTGAGGGCCAGGTGCACGTCGATCCGGGCGAGGAAGGCGGGCTGGATCAGGCAGAAGATCGCCGCAGCCAGCTGCAGGATGCGGCTGAGGCCGAGGTGGTGGGCGATGAGGACGGCGAAGGTCGCCTGCAGCACGAAACTGGTGAGGTGCCACCAGCCCCAGTACTGGAAGGTTTCGGGCAGCCAGGGCGACAGTGCCTTGAACGGGATGGCGAAGAGCGGCAGGCCATCGACGAGGGCGATGGAGTTGCCGAGTTCGAGGCCGTAGTTGCTGGCACCGGGCGGCCAGCTCCAGGGGGAGAGACGGTAGAAGAACCAGCCCAGCGTGTGCATGGCCCGGTCGTCGAGGTCGAGCCAGCCGATATTGCCGACATCGAGCGAGGCGGGGCCGCGGATCAGCCAGAACAGCACGAGCGCGATGAGAACGGCCGGCAGGATGGCCGGGCCTTCGGCGGCGCGGGCGTTCGACGCGGTGGTGTCGCGGGTATCGAGTGCGGTGCTCATGGCCTGACGTGTGCGCGGTTCCGTTACCGGGATAGCGCGGCCGGGTGAAGGAAGCGTTGGCGGGGCTTCATCGGCGGTTGCCGATGGGCGCTGGATTTTTCGGATCGATCCGCCTAGGAACACTCGCCGCGAGGAAAGAAGGCCCAAGCCGATGACGACGACCGATATTGCCAGGCGGGTCTACGACCACACGTGGAAGCTCGATCCCATCGTGCGCAGCCTGCTGGACACCGATTTCTACAAGCTGCTGATGCTGCAGATGATCTGGGGGCTCTACCCCAAGGTCGAGGCGACGTTCTCGCTGATCAACCGCAAGCAGACGGTGCGGCTCGCCGACGAGATCGACGAGGGGGAACTGCGCGCCCAGCTCGACCATGCGCGGTCCCTGCGCTTCTCCAAGAAAGAGATGATCTGGCTGGCGGGCAACAGCTTTTATGGGTCGAAGCAGATCTTCGCGCCGGAGTTCCTGCGCTGGCTCGAGGGCTTCCGGCTGCCGGAATACCACCTCGAAAAGCGCGACGGGCAGTATGAGCTGACCTTCCCCGGACCGTGGCTCTACACCACGATGTGGGAGATTCCGGCGCTCGCCATCATCAACGAGTTGCGGAGCCGCTCGGCGCTCAAGGCCTACGCGCCGTTCGCGCTCGACGTCGCTTATGCGCGGGCGAAAGCCAAGATGTGGGAGAAGGTGGAGCGGCTGAAGAAGCTGCCGGACCTGCGCATCTCGGATTTCGGCACGCGGCGGCGGCACTCGTTCCTGTGGCAGCGCTGGTGCGTGGAGGCGCTGAAGGAGGGCCTGGGGAGCACGGTGTTCACCGGCACCTCGAACGTGCTGCTCGCCATGGACACCGACCTCGAGGCGCTCGGCACCAACGCGCACGAACTGCCGATGGTGCTGGCGGCGATCGCACCGAACGACGAGGCGCTCAAGGCATCACCCTACCAGGTGCTGAAGGACTGGGAGAGCTACTATGGTGGCAACCTGCTGATCGTGCTGCCCGATGCGTTCGGCACCGACTCGTTCCTGCGCAACGCGCCCGACTGGGTGGCGGACTGGACCGGCTTCCGCCCGGACAGCGCGCCGGCCATCCCTGGCGGCGACAGGATCATCCAGTGGTGGAAGGAACGCGGGCGCGATCCGCGCGAGAAGCTGTTGATCTTCTCGGACGGGCTCGACGTCGACATGATCGAGGAGGCCTACCACCACTTCCACGGCAAGGTGCGCATGGCCTTCGGCTGGGGCACCAACCTCACCAACGATTTCGGCGGCGTGTCGCCCATACGCAATCCGAAGCTCGACCCGATCTCGCTGGTATGCAAGGTCAGCGAGGCGGACGGGCATCCGGCGGTGAAGCTTTCGGATAATCCCGAGAAGGCCACTGGAACGCGTGAGGAGATCGCGCGCTATATCCGCATCTTCGGCGACAAGGGTCGCGTTTCGCACACCGTAACCGTCTGAGGTCACATGCGCTATTCTGCCTGCATCGAGCTGCTGTTCGCCGCCGAGCACCCTGACTTCGCCGATCGCATCCGCGCCGCCAAGGCGGCGGGACTCGATGCGGTGGAGTTCTGGCGGTTCTCCAACAAGGACCTCGATGCGGTGAAGGCGGCGCTCGACGAGACCGGGATGCCGCTCGCCGGTATCCTCTGCGAGCCGATCGCGCCGCTGACCAACCCGGAGTCGCATGCCGGATTCCTCGACGGGGTGCGGACCTCGCTTGCAGCCGCACAGAAGCTGGGCGCCAAGATGATGATCGCGCAGTCTGGCGACGACCAGCCGGGCGTGGCGCGGACGGCGCAGCATGCGTCGATCGTCAAGGTGCTGAAGGAAGCGGCGAAGATCCTCGAAGGCACGGGCGTGGTGCTGGTGCTCGAGCCGCTGAACGACCGGGTGGATCATCCGGGCTACTACCTGACTTCGACCGAGGAGGGGCTCGACATCGTCGACGAGGTGGCGCGGCCCGAGGTCAAGCTGATCTACGACATCTACCACTCGGCGGTGATGGGCGAGCGGATCGAGGACGTACTGGAAGGCCGGGTGGACCGCGTGGTGCACGCGCACCTCGCCGATGCGCCGGGCCGTCACGAGCCGGGCTCGGGGGCGATGGACTATGCCGACCGGCTGAAATGGCTGTTCGGGCAGAGCTATGACGGGCTCGTCGGGCTCGAATACAAGCCGGTGAAGCCGACCGTTGAGGGGCTGGGTTTCCGGGACGGGCTGTTAGTGTAGCACTGCAACAGACGCTGTTATCCCGGCGAAGGCCGGGATCCAGCTTGAGAGGTTGCGCTTGTGCTCCGGCCGCTCAGGATGGGCCCCGGCCTTCGCCGGGGTGATACCTCAGCGGAGCGTTGCCGCCGTGGCCCGACCCGACATCACTCCGACGCCTCACCCCTCAGCCAGTACCCGGCCGCCCTGATGGCGTCGTTGGGGAAGTCGCGGGCGGCGAGGTGGGCGCGGAGGGATTTGGCCATCTGGGCCTCGCCGGCGACGAAGGCGAAGCCTTCGCCGGGCGGGAAGGCGGTGCTGGCGGTGGCCTCGAGGATGAGGTTCTCGACGCCGGCGGCAAGACCGTTGCGGTTGATCCAGTGGATCGCGAGGTTTTCGCGCGGGGCGAAGGGCTGCTGATCGGCGGCCTCCGGCACCTCGATGATGGCGATGACTGGCTTTTCGGCCGGCAGTTCCTCGATGCGGCGGCCGATGGCCGGCAGCGCGGTCTCGTCGCCGGCGAGGAAGTACCAGTCGAAGGCTTCTGGGACGCGGATGGTGCCGCGCGGGCCGCCGATCATCAACGGCTCGCCGACTTTTGCGTTGGTTGCCCAGGTGGAGGCCGGGCCATCGCCGTGCAGCACGAAATCGAGGTCGAGGGTCAGCGCGACGGGGTCGAAGTAGCGCGGGGTGTAGTCGCGCATGAATGGTTTTGGCACCTCGTCGGGCCAGACGAGACCGTCGGGATGGCGCTCGGGGCGGGGCAGCGGCCGGCCGTCGGCGCCCAGGAACACCTTGATGTGGTCGGCGTGGCCGGGAGACTGGAAGCCTTCCAGTTCCGGCCCGCCGACGCGGATGCGCCGCATGTGCGGGGTGATGTCGGTGACCGAGATGACCGTGAGGATGCGGGTGCGGGTTTCGAGCCGGATGCGCTCGATGGTTTTATTTATGACTAACATAGTCATGTAATTAAGAGGGCAGCCGCAAACGGTCAAGCGGTCAGCGGCTGGCGGAACGATTGTTTCTAAATTTCGAACGATGCGTGCGTCGTTCCAGGCTTTTGTCTCTCCATGGCGGCCTTATATCTAGCGTCGACAAGAACGCGGCGAGGGCGCTGCGAATGGAGACAGAGCGATGCTCACTCAGATCAAGGGGCTGCACCACGTCACCTCGATGGCGCGCGACGCGGCCGAGAACAACCACTTCTTCACCCAGGTGCTGGGACTGCGCCGGGTGAAGCAGACCGTCAATTTCGACGCTCCCGACGTCTATCACCTCTACTATGGCGACGAGGCCGGCACGCCCGGCACGGTGATGACGCATTTCCCGTTCCCCAACATCATCCGCGGCCGGCAGGGCACGGGCGAGGTCGGGACCACCGCCTTCGCGGTGCCGAAAGGGTCGCTGAAATACTGGGAAAACCGGCTGGCGGCGGCGCGCACCGGCGACCTCGAGGCGACCGAGAGCTTTGGCGAAAAGCGGCTGACGTTCCGGGCGCCGGAAGGCGACTCGATGGCGCTGGTCGAGGTGCCGAACGACGTGCGCGTACCGTGGACCGGCAATGGCGTGGACGGCGAGAGCGCCATCCGCGGCTTCCATTCGGTGTCGATGCGGCTGCGCGACGGCGGAGCGACCGAGGAATTGCTGCGCTACATGGGCTACCAGAACGCGGCGAGTTCGAAGGGGATCAACCGGCTGATCCGCCCGGACGGCAACGGCGCCGACTTCGTCGATATCGAGGTTCTGCCGGATGTCGGGCATGCCGATCTCGGTTCGGGTTCGGTGCATCACGTGGCGTTCGCGGTGGAGAACCGGGCAACGCAGCTCGAAGTCCGCAAGGCGCTGCTCGATACCGGCTACCAGGTGACACCGGTGATCGACCGGGACTATTTCTGGGCGATCTATTTCCGGACGCCGGGCGGCGTGCTGTTCGAGATCGCCACCAACGAGCCCGGCTTTGACCGGGACGAGGATACGGCGCATCTGGGCGAGACGCTGAAGCTGCCGGCGCAGCACGAGCACCTGCGCAGCTATCTCGAGGGCCACCTGCAGCCGCTCGAAGACAAGAAGGAGGCGGCATAAATGGCCGACTACACCACTGTTGACATCCCCGGCGCGTCGGAAGGCGCGCCGGCCTTCTTCCTGTTCCACGGCACGGGTGGTGACGAGAACCAGTTCACCGACCTCGCGGCGGAGCTGAAGCCAGGGGCGCGGCGGATCGGGGTACGGGGCGATGTGTCGGAAGGCGGCGCGCTGCGCTACTTCAGGCGCGTCGGCGAGGGCCGCTACGACATGGCGGACCTGAAGCGGGCAACACAGAAGCTGGCCGCTTGGGTGCCCTCAGTGGCGCCCGAGGGCGAGCGGATTGCGCTTGGGTATTCGAACGGGGCGAACATCATCGCCGCGACGCTGTTCGAGGCGCCGCAAACGTTCGACGTGGCGGTGCTGATGCACCCGCTGATCCCGTTCACGCCGCAGCCGCAGCCGGGACTGAAGGGCAAGCGGATCATCATTACGGCGGGGCGGCGCGACCCGATCGTGCCGGTTCACTCGGCCGAACTGCTCGTCGCTTACCTGAAGGAGCAAGGGGCGGAGGTGACGCTGTTCTGGCACGACGGCGGACACGACATCCGCCGCGAGGAGCTGCTGGCGGTACAGCAGTTCCTCAAGAACTGACAGACACTTACGTCGCCGTCCCGAAGAAATTCGGGGCGGCTTTACGACCGGTTCGCGGAAGTAACTTAGCGACCCCGCTAACTGCTGACTGATTAGTCTTGCGCCCTTGAACGGGGGACACGGCGACAGGCGAGCTACAGCCGATCGCCAACGCGGTGCGACTGGCGCTGACGTCGCGGCCGGTGACGCTGGGCGACAAGGATATCTCGATCACCGTGTCGATCGGGGCAAGCGAGATCGCCGAAGGCGACACGCTCGAAACGGTAGTGGACCTTGCGGACGCGGCTCTCTACCGGGCCAAGGCCGAAGGCCGCAACCGGGTGGTGGCGTTCGATCCGGCCTGGGGCATGAAGCAGAGCGCCTAGTCGAGGAAGACCACCGGCACGCCGGGCGTCACCATGGCGGCAAGTTCGTTGGCGTCCCAGTTGGTGAGGCGGATGCAGCCGTGCGAGCCGGTCTTGTCGATCTTCGAGGGCTCGGGCGTACCGTGGATGCCGTAGGTGGGTTCGGAAAGGTCGATCCACATCGAGCCGACGGGGCCGTTGGGGCCGGGCGGGATGGTGAGGACCGATGTGTTTTCGCCCTGCTGGAAATTGATGCTCGGATTGTAGGTGTAGTTCGGCATCGGCGCGACCGCTTCAACGATATGGGTGCCGGTGGGCGAGGGATTGTCCTCCGAGCCGATGGTGGCCGGGTAGGCGGCGATCAGCCGATCCTCGGCGTCGTAGGCGCGGACCTGGCGCAGGGTCTTGTCGGCCTCGATACGGACGACTTCGCCCTCGAGGTCGGGGCCGTAGGCGGCAACGAAGATCGTGTCGCCGACGGCAAAGCCTGAGCCGGGATTGATCGCCGTGAGGAGGCTCTCGGCCATGTGGAAGCGCTCGCCGAGCGCCTCTCGCACGCCGGTGTAGCCGAGGAAGTCGCGCTGGGCCATTTCAGCATAGTCGCTCGGGATGGGCGGGACGATGTCGGCGACATCCTCGTCGGTGACATCGTAAGTGCCGATGACCTGGTCGCCCGATTCGAGGGCACCGAGCACATCGTCATCCAGTTGGCCGTCGGCGGCGAGGCCGCGCATCGTCTCGAAAGCGAAGATCGCCTTGCGGACATTGTCGCCGTCGTAGCCGTCAATGACGCCGGGGGAGACACCGGCGCGGTCGAGGAGGATCTGCAGGCGAACCATGGCGGGATCCGGGGTCGCCACGCGCTGGCTCGCAGGGGTCCAGGCGGGCACGTTCAAGGCGGCGTATAGCAGGGTGCCGATATCGGCGGCATTGATGGCGTCGGCAGTCAGCGCAGGCTGGGCCATCGCGGGGGTCGCCAGCAGCATCGCGAGGCCGAAGGACATGAGAGGCGCAGTGCGCATGGTTAGCGGTTCCTTTTGGTGGCAGAACCATCTTGCGGCTGGCCGGTTGCACCGCCGTGGGGCGGACGGGCCGTCATGGTTAGCAATTGCCTAAAATGCTGCGCTTTCGCGCCTCACGCGTCGCCGGCAGTTTCGGGCGTCGCCGCCTTGGCCTCGCCATGCGGCAGGCCCGAATGCACGCTGTAGAGGCGGATGCCCAGTTCGGTGATTTCGAGCAGGACGAGATGCAGAGCGTCGCTGGCAGCCGCGAGTTCGGACGCTGCCGCCGGGCTCTTCGCTGCTACCTCGTCGATCGTGGCCTTGAAGGCGGTGATGTCGGCATAGATCGCCCCCGCGGTCTCCTCCAGCGCCGTCAGTTCGGTAAGGCCGGCGGGGCGCTGGCGCGACTGCGTCGCCAGGAGGGTCAGCCGCGCCGCCTCATCGCGCCATTTCTGGATGTTGGTGCCAAAATGCGTCAGCCGCTGCGCAATTTCTTCGTTGGATGACATCGTTGGCCCTCAAGATGGATACCGCTCAACGGGCGCGCAACGGTTTCGATCCATCTGTGGCCAAGAAGTGTCCGCCGAGCGGCGTTCACTCAGCCTTGAGGTCGGCCCATTCGGGGTGGCGGCGAAACTGGGCAACGACGTAGGAGCAGACCGGGACGATCTTCTGGCCCCGGGCGCGGGCATCGGCCATGGCGGTGGCGACGAGCTTTTCGGCGATACCCTGGCCGCGATACTGCGACGGGACGCCCGTGTGGTCGGCGACGATGGTGTCGGGATCGCGGCGAACATAGGTCATCTCGCCCTCGGTGCCATCAGGCAGGTGCATGACGTAGCGGCCGCGACCAGCTTCTTCTTCGTGTTCGACTTGGAGATCGAGGGGCATCGATGGACCTTTCTGACGCGAAAGCGCGTCGCCAGCATCCGCACCATATGGGGCTTGGATGCCGGCTGTGAAGGGCGACCGTCAGTGTGGCGTTTCTGCGCCGGGCTTGCTCAGCCGCGCGGTGAGTTTGCGCCCGAACCCGCCGAGGAACGGGGCGAGCGCGAGCGCAATGCGCTTCCAGAAGTGGATGAGCACGAACAGCACGGTGAGAACGAGAGCGCCGACGATGATCACCAGTTCGAGGCTGAGGCCGATCGACTTGAGCCAGCCGGTCAGCAGCACGCCGGGCAGGATGTGCGCGGCGGCCCAGACGAAGGCAGAGATGACGTTGATAATGGTGAAGTGCCGGTAGGACATGCCCATCATGCCGGCGACGCCCGGGATCACGGCTTTCACCCCGGTGATGAAGCGGCCGATGAAGATGGCCTTGCCGCCGTGACGGGCGAAGAACCGCTCGCCCTGCTCGATCAGCGCGATGTTCTTGTTGAATGGCCAGACCGACTTGATGCGGTCCTTCAGCAGATACCCGACCGAATACGAGATGGCGTCGCCGATGATGGCGCCGATGGCGGCGGCAAAGAAGATGGGCCAGAAGGGCAGGGCGCCCTGGGCGATCAACCCGCCGGTGAGCAGCAGGATGGGCAGCGATGGCACCAGCAGCCCCAGGATGAACACGGCCTCGCCGATGCAGACGAGGAAGATGAAGAGGAGCGACAGCCAGAAATTCGAGGAGATGGCCGTGAGGATGGCCTCGAGCCAGAGCGAGATGTCGTGGATGAACGAAAACATGAAGGCGGGAAACTCCTCGGCGCCCGGCGTGTCGGATGCGGTCCCGACACAATGGTAACGGGGCGATGAACTATCGGTGAATGGTGTCTGAACGGCGGCTTGACATTGAGACGTCCGGGACGGCGACATCCTTGGCCAAACCACGGAGACAACCGACCATGAGCCTGCCCATCCACCACATGATCTCAGCGGGCCCGCGGCCCGTGGCGCCGTTCAGCCACGCGGTTGAGGCGGACGGGTGGGTGTTCATTACCGGGCAGATGCCGACCGACCCTGCGGCGCCCGACGCGCCGCTGCCCGAGGGCGTGGAGGCGCAGACGCGCCGGGTGGTCGAGAACCTGAAGGTCGTGCTGGGCGGTGTCGGGCTCGGACTCGAGCATGTGACGATGGCGCGCATCTACCTCACGCAGTTCGAACGCGACTATGCGGCGCTGAACGCGGTGTGGCCGAGCTTTTTCGAGCCGGGCAAGCTGCCGGCGCGAACGACGGTGGGGGTGACGGCGCTGGCGGTGGGCGCGCTGGTAGAGATCGACCTCGTGGCCCGGCGACCCTGATCGGGCCCTAGACGAACGACAGGCCGGCGCCGAGCAGAGCGCTCAGGAGGACGACCAGCGGCGGCGGGACTCTGCGAAACAGCAGGACCAGCGCGGCGGCGGCCCAGACCAGGTTGGGCCAGCCGGCTATGCCGCTTGTCGCCACCGGATCGTAGAGGGTGGCAAGGAGCAGGCCGACGACGGCGGCATTGGCGAGGGTCAGGCCGTTGCGGAGGCGCACGTTCTGCCGCAGCGACTGCCACCAGTCGAGGGTAGCGAAGACCAGCAGGAAGCTCGGCAGGTAGATCAATACCAGAGCGAGGGTGGCTCCCCAGAGGCTGTTAGGCGGATGGCTGAGCAGCGCGCCGGCATAGGCAGCGAAGCTGAAGAGCGGGCCGGGGACCGCCTGCGCGGCACCGTAGCCGGCGAAAAACAGGTCGCGCGAAATCAGGCCGGGCTCGACGAGTTCCGCCTCGAGCAGCGGCAGCACGACATGGCCGCCGCCGAAGACGAGCGAGCCGGTACGGTAGAACTTCTCGGCGACGGTGACGGTCGGGTCGCCGCCGAGGGCGAGGACAGGAAGTGCCACCAGCAGCACCAGGAACAATCCGAGCCAAACGAGGTCGGCGCGGCGCGGTGGCATCAGGGGACTGTGGGCGGCAGGGCGAGCGAGGCCGATGGCGGCTGCTGCGGCGATGAGGCCGACCTGGGTGATCGGGGAGGGGAAAAGCAGGGCAAGAAGAGCCGTCGCCAGCGCGAGGGCGCGGCGCGGCCAGTCGGGCGTCAGCGACTTCGCCATGGCCCACAGGGCCTGCGCGACGACGGCGAGGGCAGCCATCTGCAGGCCGTGCAGGGCGCCCTGGGCCGCGGGACCGGTCAACGCCGTCGCACCATAGGCGAAGGCGAGGATGAGCAGCACCGACGGCAGGGTGAAGCCGATGAAGGCGGCGATGGCACCGGGATAGCCGGCGCGCAGCTTGCCGAGCGCCATGCCGACCTGGCTCGAGGCCGGGCCGGGCAGGAACTGGCAGAGCGCGACGATATCCGCATAGGCCGCATCGTCGAGCCAACTGCGCCGCTCGACGAACTCGGTGCGGAAATAGCCGAGGTGCGCCACTGGCCCGCCGAAGCTGGTGCAGCCGAGGCTGAGGAAGGCGAGAAAGACTTCGGTGACGGTGCCGCGCTGCATGAGACGCGGATGCCTCAGGCGCGGGTCACAATCAAGGGGCACCGCAATCGAGAAAGGGCGCCACGGGGGCGCCCTTTCGATTTCGTCGCTGCGACGGACCTCAGCCCTTGTAGGCGTAAGTGGTCTGCTGCTGTTCGCCGAGGCCTTCGATGCCCAGCCGCATGACCTGGCCGGGCTTCAGCCAGACCTGGACCGGCTTCTGGCCCATGCCGACGCCCGGAGGGGTGCCGGTGGTGATGACGTCGCCGGGCTGCAGGCTCATGAACTGGCTGAGATACGCCACGATGTGGGCGACGCCGAAGATCATGGTCTTGGTCGAACCGTCCTGGTAGCGGTGGCCATCGACTTCGAGCCACATCTTCAGGTTCTGCGGATCGGCGACTTCGTCCTTGGTGACGAGCCACGGGCCGATCGGGCCGAAGGTGTCGGACGACTTGCCCTTGGTCCACTGGCCGCCGCGCTCGGTCTGGAAGTGGCGCTCGGAGAGGTCGTTCACGACGCAGTAGCCGGCGACGTAGTCGAGGGCGTCCTTCTCGTCGATGTACTTGGCGGTCTTGCCGATGATGACGCCGAGCTCGACTTCCCAGTCGGGCTTCAGGGTGTTCTTGGGCAGCTCGACATCGTCGTTCGGCCCGATGATGGCGCTGGTGGCCTTCATGAACAGGATCGGCTCCTCGGGGATCGCGGCGCCGGTTTCGGCGGCGTGATCGGCGTAGTTGAGGCCGATGCACATGAACTTGCCGACATCGCCGACACAGGGGCCGATGCGCGAGGACTTGTCGAGGACCGGCAGGCTGCCGTGATCGGCGGCGGCGATCTTGGCGAGGCCCTCGGCGCCGATGGTGGCGCCGTTGATGTCGGACACCACCGACGACAGGTCGCGGTAGGTGCCGTCAGTGTGCAGGATGGCGGGCTTTTCGGAGCCCTTGGCCCCAACGCGCAGCAGTTTCATGGAGTTCTCCTCAAGTGTGGCGGGATGGATATTGCCCGGGGGCGCCCGAGTCGAGGGCGACGTTCGGCGAATCCGTTCGGCCTATTCGGGCCGGATGATGCCCTTCTTGAGCAGGATGTTGCCGTAGAGGCGGCGCTCGCCGGTCTGCACGACGGCGTAGGCGTCGCTGACGCGGTCGTAGAAGGCGAAGCGCTCCATCACGGTGAAGGTCATTCCCGGCTCGTGCTTTTCGACGATGGACGCGAACGTACCGTGGATTTCGACCCGCGTGTCCGGCTCGCCGACCACGGCCATGCCGATCGCCGGCTCATCGACGAAGGTATCGAGCGGCAACAGGGTCAGCACGGCTTCGAGCACCTCGGTGGCGCTGATGCCGTCGAGCCGCACGAGTTCGGGACCGGCACTGTCGCCGGGGTAATTGGCATCGACGATGGCAATCTCGTCGCCATGGCCCATGGCACGGAGGATGTGCAGCAGGTCGGGGCCGAGGATCGGCGGAATGTTCTTGAGCATGGGGTCTCCCTTGGAATTGTGCCGTTCAGCCGAACGGGAAGCTGGCGTAGGCGGGGTCGTTGTTGAGCAGGTCGCCATCGGCGAACAGTTCGGCATTGTCCCTCGCGAACTCGATGAGTTCAGCCATCACCGAATCGATATGGGCCCGCATGGCGGCGGAGGCGCGACCGGCGTCACCGCCCGCGATGCCGTCGAGGATGGCCTGGTGCTCCGAGAGCGTCGTCGACAGGCGGCGTGGCGTCAGGATCAGGCGGCGGGCGCGGTCGAGGTTGGCGCGGGTGTTCTCGATGACGCCCTTCACCTTGGTGAAGCGCATGTCGCCGAAGATGATGTCGTGGAATTCGAGGTCGCGCTCGTGGAAGCCGTTCTGGTCGTCGATCTGCACGGCGGCGCGCTGGTAGCTCATGTTGCGCTGCAGGGTCTCGACCAGTTCGGGCGAGTGGTTGCCGGTGACGACGCGAACAGCCTCGGCTTCGAGCGACTTGCGGATCAGCATGTACTCGAGCACGTCGGCGATGCGCACCAGCGACACGGTGGAGCCGCGCTGCGGCAGGATATCGACGAGGCCCTCGGCCTGCAGCCGGGCCAGCGCCTCGGAGACGGGGAAGCGGGAAACGCCCAGCCGCTCGCAGATGGCGCCCTTGTCGATCACCTCGCCGGGCTGCAGGTCGAGCGCGACGATCGCCTGGCGCAGCAGGTCGGTGACGAAAACGGTGACGTTGCCGCGGGTGGGACTCGCGGGCACGGCCAGAAACTGGTAGGGACTTGCTTCCATCTTCATGCTAACATGTTAGTTGGACGCGAAGGCCAATTCAACGGCCGTCTACAGTCCCGACGCAACCTGCCAAGAGCTTCTTCCATGTCCGACGTGATGTCCCGCCCCGCCGCCCGCACGCTGTTGCTCAATCCACAGGACAATGTGGCCGTAGCGCTCGGCAACCTCGATGTCGGCACCGACACCGCCGAAGGCGTGCGGACCATCAGGCGCGTGCCCAAGGGGCACAAGTTCGCGGTGCGGACGATCGGTGCCGGAGAGACCATCGTCAAGTTCGGGCAGATCATCGGTCGCGCCAAGGTGGAGATTCCGGCGGGCGACTGGGTGCATGAGCACAACGCGGGCATCGGCGAGGACCACGGCGCCTTCGAGCGAGACTATGCTTTCTGCGAGGGCGTGCAGCCGGTCGACTTCGTCACCGGGGCGGCGCAGGCGACCTTCCAGGGCTTCAAGCGGGCCAACGGGCAGGTGGGCACGCGCAACTATATCGGCATCCTGACCTCGGTGAACTGCTCGACGACGGTCGCGGGGTTCATCGCCCGGGAGGTCGAGCGCTCGGGCATCCTCGCCCAGTATCCCAATGTCGACGGCATCGTGGCGCTGAAGCAGGCCAATGGCTGCGTGATCGACTATCGTGGCGTGATCTTCGACATCCTCAAGAAGACCACCTGGGGCTATGCCACCAACCCGAACATGGGCGGGGTGATCATGGTGGGACTCGGCTGCGAGGGGTTCCAGATCCCCAAGCTCAAGGAAGCCTATGGGGTGACCGAGAACGAGACGTTCCGGACCATGACCATCCAGGAAGTGGGCGGGACGCGGAAGACCGTCGAGGCCGGGGTCGAGGCGGTGAAGGCGATGCTACCAATCGTCAACCGGGCGACGCGGACGACGCAGCCGGCGAGCGAACTGATGCTGGCGCTGCAGTGCGGCGGCTCGGACGGCTATTCGGGCATCACCGCCAATCCGGCGCTGGGCGTGGCGGCGGATATCCTCGTGCGGCATGGCGGTACGGCCATCCTGTCGGAGACGCCGGAAATCTACGGCGCGGAGCACCTGCTGACGCGGCGGGCGAAGTCGCGCGAAGTCGGGCAGAAGCTCATCGACATCATCCACTGGTGGGAAGACTACGCCGAACGCAACAACATGGAGATGAACAACAACCCGTCGCCGGGCAACAAGCTGGGCGGGTTGACGACCATTCTCGAAAAGTCGCTGGGCGCGGCGGCCAAGGGCGGCACGACGCCGCTCAACGCCGTCTACCACTACGCCGACCCGGTGACCGAGAAGGGTTTCGTGTTCATGGACACGCCCGGATACGACCCGGTTTCCGCGACCGGGCAGGTGGCTGGCGGGGCCAACATCCTCTGCTTCACCACCGGTCGCGGCTCGGCCTATGGCTGCAAGCCGACCCCATCGATCAAGATCGCCACCAACTCGGACATCTACCACAAGATGATCGACGACATGGATATCGACGGGGGCGACGTGCTGGACGGGGTGTCGCTCGAGCAGAAGGGCCAGGAGATATTCGACAAGATCCTGAAGGTCGCCTCGGGCGAAAAGAGTAAGTCGGAAGAACTGGGCTACGGTGACAACGAGTTCGTGCCGTGGCAGATCGGCGCGACGTTCTAGTAGAGCGGTTCTCGTGGCAACAGTGCGGGTCATCGTGCGCGGCAAGGTGCAGGGCGTAGGATTTCGCGACTATGCCCAGATGCAGGCGCAGGCGCTCCGGCTCGACGGCTGGGTGCGGAACCGCATCGACGGCACGGTGGAAGCGCTGCTATCGGGCGAACCGGCGGTGATCGAGCGGATGCTGATCGCGCTACGTGTCGGCCCGCCGCACTCGGCAGTGACCAATGTGCGCTCGATGCCGGAGGACGGCACGGCGGTGGGGCCGGGGCCGGGGTTCCAGGTGCTGCCGACGGAGTGATTCTGCATGCCGCTCCGCGGATCGGCAGCATGGCATCCGATTGTATCGCATCATCAATGGCTTGAGCTGTCACAATCGGTTGCCGAACTGTCATGAACCCGGCACCGGTTATGGTTAATCCTTGGTTACCGCAGATGCGGTTCGCTCCATGGAGGCCGTGATGACTCTCGACCGCGCCCACCCGACAACCAGCCTCTACCGTTCGACCACCGGGCAGGCGCTCGCCGTGCGTTACGACGGCGCCAGCAATACGCTGGAATTCGTCGAGGACGACTGGGCGGCGGGAGGCTTTCGCAGCGGCGTCGTGCCACGCTCGATCGTCCGCCAGCGACTGGCGCCGGGCAACGTGACGAAGCTCCGGACGCGCCGGCGCTAGGCGGGCCTGGTCAGGTCTATCAACCCGGCCGCTGTCGGGCGAAAGCCGCAGCTTTCGTAGAAGGCAGCGAGGTGGGGCTCGTAGTCGACGTGGAGCCATTCGGCGCCGCGGGTCCTGGCTTCGGCGGTGACGAGGCTGACGAGTTCGCGGGCGATGCCGCGGCGCTGGAACTTGGGATCGACCGTGGTGTCGAGCAGGAAGGCGTGGACGCCGCCGTCCCAGGCGACGTTGACGTAGCCGACGAGGCGGTCGCCAAAATAGGCGCAGGCGTGGACGAGGCTGCGGGTCAGGATGAAGGCGAGGTCGCCGGACCAGCGACTGCCCCACGCCGCCTGCCAGATGGGTTGCAGCTCTTCTTCCGACGGGAATGGATCGACGCGGTAGGTGACGTCAGTGGTGGGCATGCGGCTCGTCGCCGGCGAGGCTCTGGATGATCGGGCAGTGGGGGCGGTGGTTGCCGTCGCAGGCGTTGGCGAGGTGAGTGAGGGTGTCGCGCATCTCGGTCAGCAGCGCGATCTTGCGGTCGAGCTCGGCGACATGGCCGAGCGTGAGGGCCTTTACATCGGCGCTGGAGCGCGACTGATCCCCCCACAGACGGAGCAGGTCGCGGATCTCGTCGATGGAGAAGCCGAGATTGCGGGCCCGGCGGATGAAGCCGAGCCTGTGGACGTCGTGGTGGCCGTAGTCACGGTAGTTCGAGTCGCGGCGGTCGGCCGAGGGGATCAGGCCGATCGACTCATAGTGTCTGATCATCTTGGCGGAAACGCCGGTAAGCCTTGCGGCTTCGCCGATCTGCATGGGATCACCTCGTCCAGCAACAATGTGCTTGACCTTACCATGATGGGAAGGTGCAGGACAATGTTGCATTGAACGGAGCCTCGCCATGAATTCTCACTCGCACCCCCACTCTGCCGGACCCGCGACCCGCGACCCGGTGTGCGGCATGAGCGTCGACATGGCGAAGACGGCCCACCGGACGACTCATGACGGGCGCGAGATCGGCTTCTGCTCGGCAGGGTGCAAGAGCAAGTTCGAGGCAGCGCCGGAGCAGTATCTCACCGCCACCGATCCGGTATGCGGGATGCAGGTGGATCGGACCATGGCGCAGCACATGCTGAAGCACGAGGGGACGCGCTACTATTTCTGTTGCGAGGGGTGCCGGACGAAGTTCGAGGCTGACCCGGCGAAGTACCTCAATGCGAAGCCATTTGTGCTGCCGGTGCGGAAGGCGGCGTCCGACGCCCCCTCCACCAGCTTCGCTGGTCCCCCTCCCCCGTCTTCGACAGGGGAGGACCACGTCCACCCTCACCGGCACAACCACGACCACTCTGCCGCCCCGGCGGGGTCGAAGTGGACGTGTCCGATGCATCCGGAGATCGTCAAGGATGGGCCGGGGGATTGTCCGCTGTGCGGGATGGCGCTCGAGCCGATGGTGGCGTCGCTCGATGATGGGCCGAACCCGGAACTGATCGACTTCACGCGGCGGCTGTGGGTGAGCGCGCTGCTTGCCGTGCCGATCGTGGTGCTGGCGATGGGCGGCATGGTGGGGCTGCCGGTGCGCGAGTGGGTCGGTGAGCCGCTGGCGAGCTGGATCGAGCTGGTGCTGGCGACGCCAGTGGTGCTGTGGGCGGCCTTCCCATTCTTCCGGCGGTTCTGGAACTCGCTGGTCAACCGCTCGCCGAACATGTGGACACTGATCGGGCTCGGGGTCGGCGCGGCCTACCTGTTCTCGGTAGTGGCCGTGCTGGCGCCGGGCCTGTTCCCGATGACGATGACGCACATGAACGGCGCGCCGCCGGTCTATTTCGAGGCTGCGACAGTGATCGTGGCGCTGGTTTTCCTCGGGCAGGTGCTGGAACTCAGGGCGCGCGAGGCGACCGGCAAGGCGATCCGGGCGCTGCTCGACCTCGCGCCGAAGACGGCGCGGCGGGTGTGGCGGGGCAAGGATATCGAGGTGCCGATCGAGGCGGTGCAGCCCGGCGACTGGCTGCGGGTGCGGCCGGGCGAGGCGGTACCGGTCGATGGCGTGGTGCTGGAAGGGCAGAGCTTCGTCGATGAGTCGATGCTGACCGGCGAGCCAGTGCCGGTGGAAAAGCTGAAGGACGCCGACGTGACCGGCGGCACACTGAACGGACAGGGCAGCTTCGTCATGCAGGCGACGCGGGTCGGGGCCGAGACGCGGCTCAGCCAGATCGTGACGCTGGTGGGCAAGGCGCAGCGCAGCCGCGCACCGATCCAGGGGCTGGCCGATCGGGTGGCCAACTGGTTCGTGCCGCTGGTGGTGGTGGTGGCGGGGCTGGCCTTCGGCGCGTGGTACGCCTTCGGGCCGTCGCCGCAGCTGTCGTTCGCGCTGGTGGCGGCGATGTCAGTGCTGATCATTGCCTGCCCGTGTGCGTTGGGGCTGGCCACGCCGATGTCGGTGATGGTGGCGACCGGGCGCGGCGCGCGGGACGGAGTGCTGGTGCGCGAAGCGCAGGCGCTCGAAGTGATGTCGCGGGTGACGGTGCTGGTGGTCGACAAGACCGGCACGATCACCGAGGGGCGGCCGGTGCTCGACCAGGTGATCGCGGTGAAGGGCGTCGACGAAGGCTTCGTGCTGTCTGTTGCGGCGGCGCTGGAGCGCGGCTCTGAGCACCCGATCGGCAGTGCGATCGTCAAGGGCGCCGAGCAGCGCAATGCCCGGGTCTACGAGGCGACGGGGTTCCAGTCGGTGACCGGCAAGGGGATTGTCGGTTCGGTGGGCGGCAAGCGCGCGGCGCTCGGCAACCCCAAGCTGATGGCCGACGAAAAGGTGGCGATCGACGACAAGTTGCTGGCATTGCTGCGGCAACAGGCATCGGCGGGCCGCACGGCGGTGCTGGTGGCGCATGACGGCGAGGCGATCGGCCTCGTCACGGTCAGCGATCCGATCAAGCCCGGCGCGGCAGAGGCGCTCAGGGCGCTGAAGGCGGACGGCATCGAGATCATCATGGCGACCGGCGACGCGCAGGGAACGGCCGATGCGGTGGCGAAGGCGGTGGGCCTGACCGAGGCGCGCGCCGGGCTGTCGCCGGAGGACAAGCAGGCGCTGATCGCGTCGCTGAAGCAGCAGGGCAAGGTAGTGGCGTTCGCCGGCGACGGCGGGAACGACGCGCCGGCGCTGGCCGAGGCCAATGTGGGCATAGCGATGGGCACCGGCTCCGACGTGGCAATCGAGTCGGCCGGGATCACCCTGCTCACCGGCGATATCGGCGGGGTGGTGAAGGCGCGGCGGCTGTCACGGGCGGCGCTAGCCAACATCATGCAGAACCTCGCCTTCGCCTTCGGCTACAACGCGCTGGGGATTCCGGTGGCGGCGGGCGTGCTCTACCCGTTCACCGGCTGGCTGCTGTCGCCGATGGTCGCCGCGGCGGCGATGGCGCTGAGTTCGGTCAGCGTCATCGGCAATGCGCTGCGGTTGAATGGGGTGAAGCTCTGAGGTCGGTGCTTGTGGACGCCCCCTCCACCAGCTTCGCTGGTCCCCCTCCCCCGCTACGCGGTGGAGGACCAAGGCGGCGGCGGTGCCAATCCCCCAACGTCGCATTGACCACTGACATGTCACTGCCTAGAACCGCCTGAAGATTTCCCGCGCGGGCGGGATGGAGCGGGGCGCCCTTTATGCCGAACATGGACAAGTATCTGACGATCGAAGACCTGATGAAGGCAGCCAAGCGGCGCGTGCCGAAGATGTTCTTCGACTATGCGGATTCGGGCTCCTACACCGAGGGCACGTACCGCGCCAACACCACGGACTTCGACCAGATCAAGCTGCGCCAGCGCGTGGCGGTGAACCTCGAGGACCGCAACCTCGCGACCACCATGCTGGGGCAACCGGTGTCGATGCCGGTGGCGATCGCGCCGGTCGGTTCGACCGGCATGCAGTCGGCCGACGGCGAGATCAAGGCGGCGCGGGCGGCCGAGAAGTTCGGCATCCCGTTCACGCTCTCGACCATGGCGATCTGCTCGATCGAGGACGTGGCCGAGAATACGAGCAAGCCGTTCTGGTTCCAGCTCTACGTGATGAAGGACCGGCCGTTCGTCGAGCGGCTGATCGACCGCGCCAAGGCGGCCAAGTGCCCGGTGCTGGTGCTGACGATGGACCTGCAGATCCTCGGGCAGCGGCACAAGGATATCCGCAATGGCTTGAAGGCGCCGCCGCCGATCACGCCGAAATTCCTGTTCGAGATCGCGACCAAGCCCGCTTGGGCGCTCGGCATGCTGGGGACACAGCGGCGCACTTTCCGTAACATCCAGGGGCACGTAACCGAGGCGACCAATCTGGGCACGCTCAGCCGCTGGACGGCAACGCAGTTCGACCTGTCGCTGAACTGGAAAGACATCGCCTGGATCAAGAAGCGGTTCGGCGGGCCGGTGGTGGTGAAAGGCGTGCTCGACCCCG
Source organism: uncultured Hyphomicrobiales bacterium (assembly GCA_903842455.1). GTDB lineage: Bacteria > Pseudomonadota > Alphaproteobacteria > Rhizobiales > Devosiaceae > Devosia_A. The sequence continues at coordinate 36,785 of CAIMLX010000072.1, forward strand.
AGGACGCGCAGCTGGCGCTCGACCATGGCGCCGACGGCATCATCGTTTCGAACCATGGCGGGCGGCAGCTCGATGGCGCGCCAAGCTCGATCCGGGTGCTGCCCGAGATCGTCGATGCGGTGGGCCACAAGACCGAGGTGCTGATGGATTCGGGCATCCGCTCGGGCCAGGACGTGCTGAAGGCGCTGGCGCTCGGCGCCAAGGGCACCTTCGTCGGTCGCGCCATGGCGTTCGGGCTCGGTGCCGGGGGCGAGGCGGGCGTGGCCCGGGCGCTCGAGATCATCCGCAAGGAGACCGACACGACGATGGCGCTGATGGGCGAGCGCGACATCAAGAACGTCGGGCCGCACAACATCTACTCGAACGAACTGGTGCGGCGGCAGGGGTATTGAAGCGGGGGTGATATGCGCCCGAGGTTAGGGTGTGGGGCGGCTACCCGTGTCTATGGCGGTGGTGAAGGTCAGGGTAGTGTGCGTGAGCGTGGGTCAGGGGCTCGTGCCTATGCCGGTGCGAGTGCGGTTCGATCACCGGGCCCTCATGAGGGTGCTGGTGATGTGCGTCGTGAACGTGCGCATGCTCATGCTCAAGCGCCTCGTGGGTGTGCTGGTGCTCGTGTCGCTCCGACACGTGCAGCCATAACCCGACGGCCATCAGCGCCCCCGCGATGACCAACTGCACCGTGAGTGCATCTTTGAAGATGACCAGCGAGAGCAACGCGCCGATGAACGGGGCCAGCGAGAAGTAGGCTCCGGTCCGGGCGGTGCCGAGGTGGCGAAGCGCCAGCATGAACATTACAAGGCTCACGCCAATCCCGAGGAAACCGGCAAGCCCCCCGGCTGCGACGATGCCCACGGAGGGGAGCTTGGCGCCGAGCAGAATGGCCAGGAGGAGGTTGGTGATACCGGCCGCCAACCCCTTGATCGTGGCGATCTGGAAAGGGTCCGCCGAGGAGAGCCGCCGGGTAAGATTGTTGTCGATGCCCCACGCGAGGCATGCCCCTGCGATCAGAAAACTGCCCATGTCGAGGGAGGCCCCCCGTCCCTGCCAAGAAAGGACCACGGCACCGGCAAGTATGGCTCCAGCGCCGAGCAGCAGCCGGCGGTCGACGTTCTCGCGGAACACCAGCCACGCGATGCCCATCGTCATCAGCCCCTCAAGGTTGAGCAGCAAAGACCCCGATGCAGCAGAGGTGAGTGACAACCCGAATACTAGCATCAACGGCCCTATCACCCCGCCGAACAGCACAACCGCCGCAAGCCATGGAAGATCTGCCCGGCGAATCGGTGCCTCTTTGTGGCCCAGCCCGATGGTTGCGCGGATGAACTGGATCGCGCCAAGCCCAAGGCCAGCGCCGAGATAGAGCACCCCCGCGAGCAGCCACGGGTCGATCGAGCCGACGAGCAGTTTGGTAACCGGCGCTGACGCACCGAAGAGGAGGGCGGATCCCAGAGCCAATGGGACGCCCGGCCAGAGATGCGAAGTGCTGAATTGAGACATTCGCGAAGTATGCCCTATTGCTGGAAAGTCGCAATTGCACGAGGGCGTGGGTCCCTCGAACTCAGGTCCGCGCCGCGTCGGGGCGCCAGGTGAGTTGGGTGTAGATCTTCTTGGCTACCGCCTTCATCTCATCTTCCGGGAGCGAGCCGACGACGGTGCAGGTGATGTGGTCGTTGCTCCAGTAAAAGGCGTCGAGGTTTTCGCGGTTGGCGAACTGGTAGGCGGCCTTCTCGTCGGGCAGGGCGGCGGTGATGTAGACGGTGACGCGGTCGCTGGCGGCGTTCTGGTACATCAGTTGTGCGGCGGGGCCGCCGTCGTCGCTGTCGTAGTCCCCGGGGAGGAGGCGGCCGCCAACGAGCTCAAAACCTTCCGGCAAGAGGTCGGGCGGGGTGATGGGGCGGGCGACGCGGTTGGAGAGCCACGAGACGAGATGGTCGCGGTCGGCGGCGGCAACCTCCACGGCGTGGCGGTTTTCCTTGACGTAGAGCGCGTGCGCGGTGACGGCCGAGGCGATGAGCCCGGCGGTTTCGGACGGGCGGTCGAGTTCGCGCAGGGCCCAGCCGGCGCCGGTGCCGCTAGCCAGCAGCAACACGGCGGCGGCCGCCAGTTGGGGCCAGCCGAGCGTAACGCCGCGGGAGCGCAGGGCGAGCCGGCGCGGCTTCAGGCGGTCGGGGACGGGCTCGGCGTCCGCCGGCGGAAACAGGGCATTGAGGGCCTCGTTCTGGCGCTGCCAGAGGGCGATCTCGGCAGCCCTGTCGGGATGCGCGGCCAGCCAGGCCTCCACTTCGGCGGCGCGGGCAGGCGGCAGCAGCCCGTCGACATGGGCGTGGAGGTCATCCTCGGTGATGGGAGCGGGACGGGGCGTCATTTGACGGTTCGCAGTCTGGGTTCGTCGCCGGTGCCGGTCAATGCGCGCAATGTCGCGCGGGCGCGGCTGAGGCGTGACATGACGGTGCCGATGGGGATGCCGAGGATGGCTGCGGCCTCTTCGTAGGAGACGCCTTCGAGGACGACGAGCAGCAGCGTCTCGCGCTGGTCGTCGGGTAGCCTGTCGAGGGCGCGGTTCATTTCACCCAGCGCCAGCCGGCCATGCTGCGGCGCCGGAATCGACGGTTCGATCACCAGCGCGTCGTAGGCGACATGCTCGCCGCGGCGGCGCTCGGAGCGCAGCGAATTGCGCCACAGGTTGACGAGGATGCGGAACAGCCAGGCCTGCAGCGGCCCGGTGGGGCGGAACAGGCCCCGCTTGCGGATGGCGCGTTCGAGGCAATCCTGGACGAGGTCGTCGGCGCGATCGACATTGCGCGTCAGGGCGCGGGCGTAGCGGCGCAGGGCCGGCACGCAGGTCTCGATCTCGTCCAGGAAGTCCATGTCGGCCGGTGCCGTTGCTACGATTACTCGTAGGCAGTGTGCCAGACTTCGCCGACGCCGTCGCCGGTGGTGTCGCCGGGGGCTGCGTCCTTGATCCAGAGGTAGAGCGGCTTGCCCTCGTGCGCCCACATCTTGGTGCCGTCGGTGCGGGTCACGATGGTGAACTCGCCCTCATCGGCAGCGCCATCGGCGGCAAACAGCGGCGGCCAGTTCACGGCGCACTGCTCGTAGCAGTTGGAGACGCCGGCGGTGTCCTTGTCGAAGGTGTAGAGGGTCATGCCGTTGGCATCGGTCAGCACTTCCTTTCCGGCGATCTCCATCGTCTTGATGGCGCCAGCGGCGTAGTCGGCGGCGAAGGAAGTGGTGGTGAGGGCGGCGAGCGCGGCAGCGCCGAGCAGCAGTGCGAGTTTCATGGTGTCTCTCCCGAGGGTGACCGGTCGAACGCCCGGTCTCACTGGGATCAACACCGGTGTCGCCGGATTATTCCGGGCCGGCCGATTTCGTGGCAAGCTGACCGGGATCGAGAGCGGAGACGTGGCATGAGCGAAGATCGGGAGATCACCGAGGTTGAGATTGCGGCCCCACGGGAAGTGGTGTGGCGGGCGCTGCGGGAGCCGGCAGAGGTGCGCAATTGGTTCGGCTGGGAGGCACCCACGCTGGACGAGGAAATCAGGATGATCTTCGTCGATGGTGCCGAGGCCGACGAGGCGAAAGGGATCATCCAGTTCGGCGAGTGGGAGGGGGTGTCGGACCGGTTCGAGCTCTCCGAGCGCGACGGGAAGACCGTGGTCCACGTAGTCCGGCACGGGACGCCGCCTGCCGAGGGCTGGGGCGTGGGCTATGACGAGGTGGTCGAGGGCTGGATCACGTTCTGCCAGCAACTGCGCTTCTACCTCGAAACGCATTGCGGCGACACGCGGCGGACGCTGTGGTTCTCGTCGAAATCCGGGCCGGGGACGATCGAGGCTGTCGGCCTGATCGGGGTTGGCGAGGCGGGCAGCCGCTACGAGCGCGAGCTGTCGCCGGGCGACCGGGTGTCGGGCGATGTGTGGCACTGGTCGCGGCACCAGCTCGGCGTGCTCGTCGAGCAGTGGAGCGGCGGGCTCATCGTGGTGGCGGACAGGACGGGCGGCGGCGGGACGGCGCTGCTGACGATCTACGGCCTCAGCGATGCGGAATTCGGTGCGTTGGAGGCGCGCTGGCGGACCTGGTGGGAGGCGGCCTACCCCCAAAGCGCCGGTACCTGAAGCAGAGAGTAGACAGCGGGCGCGAAGCTTGGTCAGTTAGCGTCAGCTCGGTCGCCGCGCAGAAAGGGGGCCGATGTTAAAGCAATTGGGAGGAATTCAGTGAAGAGACGCGAGTTTTTCAAGTCGGCGGCCATTGGTGGCGCAGCCGCAACGGTGGGCCTGGCGGCCCCGGCACTTGCACAGGGCAATATCACCTGGCGCATGGTCACGACGTGGCCGAAGAACTTCCCTGGCCTCGGCGTTGGCGCGCAGAACCTCGCCGACCGCATCACCCGGGCATCGGGCGGCCGGCTCACCGTGCAGGTGTTCTCGGCCGGTGAAATGGTGCCGCCGCTGCAGGCACTCGACGCAGTGATCGACGGCTCGGCCGAAATGAGCCACGGCACGCCCTACTACTGGCAGAACAAGAGCCAGGGCCTCAGCTTCTTCACCGGCGTGCCGTTCGGCATGACCTCGCGTGAGCTGACGGCCTGGGTGCGCTACCTCGGCGGCCAGCAAATCTGGGACGAAATCTACGACCAGTTCGGCATTGTCGGCTTCCTGTCGGGCGATACCGGCACGCAGGCAGGCGGCTGGTTCCGCAACGAGCTGACCGGCGTTGCCGACATCCAGGGCCTGCGCTTCCGTACTCCCGGCCTCGGCGGCCAGGTGTGGGGCAAGCTCGGCGCCTCGGTGACCAACATGGCGGCGGGCGAAATCTTCGCGGCGCTGCAGTCGGGCACGCTCGACGCGGCCGAGTTCGTCGGCCCGTACAACGACCTGGCACTCGGCTTCTACCAGATCGCCAAGAACTACTACTTCCCCAGCTTCGTCGAGCCGGGCCTTGCCACCGAAGTTGCGGTGTCGAAGTCGAAGCTCATGGAACTGCCGGAAGACCTGCAGGAAATCGTCCGCACCTGCTCGCAGGCCGCCTATGACGACGTGGCCTCCGATATGTATGCCAACGATCCGCGTGCGCTGGCGGCGCTGGTCAACGAACATGGCGTGCAGATCCGTCGCTTCCCGGATGAAATCCTGGAGGCCGGCGCCAAGGCGTCGATGGAACTGATCGGCGAAATCCGCGAAGGCGGCGATCCGCTGACCAAGAAGGTGGCGGAGAGCTTCGTGTCGGCGTTCAACCTGCTGCGCACCCGCACCGAGGGTACCGACATGCCGTACCTGGCGGCCCGCGAGAAATACATCAAGTACAGCTGATCGCAGGGTTCTGCTCGAAAAGGAAAGGCCCCGGCACTGCGCCGGGGCCTTTTCACATCCGGGACCTCGATCAGTAGATGAGGCGGGGCAGCCAGGTCGCGATCTGCGGGAACAGCATCAGGATGGCGATGGCGACGATCTGCAGCCCCACGAACGGCAGCACGCCCTTGTAGATCATGCCGGTGGTCACCCGGGGTGGGGCGACGCCACGGAGGTAGAACAGGGCGAAGCCGAAGGGGGGAGTGAGGAAGCTGGTCTGCAGGTTCACGCCGACGGCGACGCCGAGCCAGATCGGATCGACGCCGAGCGCCAGCAGCACCGGCGCGGTGATCGGGATGACGATGAAGACGATCTCGAACGTGTCGAGGATGAAGCCCAGCACGAACATGATCAGCATGACGACGATGGTCGCGCCGATGGCGCCGCCCGGCATGGCCGAGAGGAACTCGTGCACGAGGTTGTCGCCGCCCATCAGCCGGAACACGACGGAGAAGACCGCGGCGCCCATCAGGATGATGAAGACCATCGAGGTGATGGTGGCAGTGGAAATGACAGTTTCCTTCAACACCTTGAAACTGAACCGCCGCTTGATCGCCGCAAGCAGCATGGCGCCGACCGAGCCGACCGAGGCGGCCTCGGTGGGCGTGGCGATGCCGACGAGGATGGAGCCGAGCACCGCGATGATGAGGGCGAGCGCCGGCACGAGGGCGACGAGCACCTCGCGCATCAGGTGCTGCTTCTCGTCTTCAGGCACCGGGGTAGCCGGGCAGGATTTCGGGTCGGTGATCGCCTTGAAGATCATCCAGCCGATATAGAGCCCGACCAGCAGCAGGCCGGGGAGAAAAGCGCCGGCGAACAGCGCGCCGACCGAGACCGGCTCCGGGGCGAAGTTGCCCTTCTCCATTTGCACCTGGGCGTTGATGCCGCTCAGCATGTCGCCCATGAAGATCAGCACGGTGGAAGGCGGAATAATCTGCCCAAGGGTGCCCGAAGCAGCGATGACGCCGGAGGCGAGCTTGGGGTCGTAGCCCGCGCGCAGCATGGCCGGCAGCGAGATGAGGCCCATGGTCACGACGGTGGCGCCGACCACGCCGGTGGAGGCCGCAAGCAGGGCGCCGACCAGCACGACGGAGATCCCTAGGCCGCCCCGCAGGTTGCCGAACAGCTTGCCCATGGTGGTGAGCAGCGCTTCGGCGATGCCGGTCCGCTCGAGCATCACCCCCATGAAGATGAACAGCGGCACGGCGACCAGCACCTCGTTGGTCATGGTGCCGATATAGCGGTTGGCGAGCGAGCCGAAGTTCGAGGGGTCGAACACGCCGAAGGCCATGCCGGCGAGGCCGAACAGCAGCGCGGTACCAGCCAGCGAGAACGCCACCGGGAAGCCGAGCAGCAGCACGCCGATGACGCCGAGGAACATGGTGCCGGCGAGGATTTCGCCGAGGAGCTGCTGCGTCATTCCGCGGTCTCCGTCCGGTAGCGAAGCGTCTCGGGCAGCAGGTCTTCACGGCCGGCGAGAACGAGGATGGAGCGGCAGACCCAGGCGATGCCCTGTAGCCCGACGAGGACGCAGAACACGAGGATGAAGCTCTTGAGGATGAAAAGACCCGGCATGCCGCCGACGTTCGCCGAGCCCTCGTAGATGCGCCAGGAGCGCTGGACGAAGGGCATGGCGTACACAGCGACGACCACGACGAAGGGCAGCAGGAACAGGACGACACCGACGAGGTCGGCGATCGCCTTGCCGCGCACCGACCAGCGGCCGTAGAAAATGTCGACCCGCACATGGTCGTTGCGCAAGAGCGCGAAGCCGGCGACGCCGGTGAACATGGCGCCACTCAGCCACACATAGAGATCCTGCATCCACAACTGGGTGGCGTGAAGGAAGTAGCGCTGCACCACGACGGTGAAGCAGACCAGAACGACCGCTAGCGCCAGCCAGGAGAGCGTCAGCCCCACCCAGCGGTTGATGGCGCTGACGGACCGGATGTAGCCGGCAAGCAGTTGCACCTGATGTCCCCCCGTCACGTCCCGCGTTGAGCGCGGCTGATCTCATTTTTCAGATCAGACCGCAACACGTCCCACCGGGGCGCGTCAATGCAAGATCATCGATCGGCCGATCAGGTCATGCTTTCGGCCGTCGCCTGGCCGATGGCCCAGGTGATGCCGTAGGGGTCCTGCAACTGGCCGTAGATATCGCCCCAGAACTGCTTTTCGAGCGGCATGGTGGCAACGCAGCCGGCGCCGATGGCCCGATCCCACCACTGCTGGGCGTCATCGACGTTGAGGTGAAGGTTGAAGCCCTGCGGCTGCACCCAGGGCACGCCGTACTCGGGGAACGAGTCGCTCATGTAGACGAGGCCGCCATTCACCACGAACGAGCAGTGCATGTAGCGCTTGCCGTCATCGGCCATCATCGGCGTGACGTCGGTGGCGCCAAAGGCGGTCTTGTAGAACTCGGCGGCGGCAACGGCGTCGGATGGGGCGATATAGGCCACGAGGCCTGGAAGCTGCGGCATGGTTTCCTCCTTGGGTGCGGACAGAAGTATGGCACGGCGGAGGGGACGGATGAAGGCGGGGCGACTACCACCCCGCCTCCCGTTGGGTCATCAGCCTTCCAGCCACTTCACCTGTTCGGGCGTGAGCTTGATGTCGAAAGCCTGGAGGCTGTCGTCGAGTTCGTGCAGCGTGCGCGGCCCGATCAGCGGTATCGACGGGAAGGGCTGGGTGAGGACGTAGGCCAGCGCGATGTGGATCGGGCTCTTGCCGAGCTGGTTGGCGAGCTCGATGGCGCGGTCGCGGCGGCCGAAATTCTGGTCGTTGTACCAGGTCTCGACCAGCTCGGCGTTGCCGAGCTTGTCGCGGCCGGCGCGGTCGGTGAAGAAGCCGCGGGCCTGGCTCGACCAGGAGAAGTTCGGGATCTGCCGGTCGATCAGCCACTGCTTGAAGTCGGGCGTCGAGGACGTGACGCAACCGGCCCAGAGCGGCTTCAGCATTTCGGCGAGGGCGAAGTTGTTGCTGAGCGCTCCCGGCCGCTGCTTGCCGTGCTTGTCGGCATAGGCGATCGCTTCGTCGAGGCGGGCCTGCGTCCAGTTCGAGCCGCCGAACGGTCCGCGGATGCGACCCTTCTTCACCTCGGCATCCATGGCGTCGACGAACTCGCCCACGGGCACATCAAGATTGTCGCGGTGCATGAAGTAGAGATCGACATAGTCGGTCTGCAGGCGGTTGAGCGACACGTCGAGCTGCTTGCCGATGACGTCGGGGTAGCAGAGCGGGCTATGCGCGCCCTTGGCGATCAGCACCGACTGTTCGCGGGTACCGCGCGAGGTGTGCCACTCGCCGAACAGCTTCTCGGTAAAGCCGCCGGCGTAGATGAAGCCGGTGTCGAACAGGTTGCCGCCGCGCTCGAAGAACGCATCGAGCAGGATGGCGCCGGAGGCGAACGTGCGGAAATCCTCGAAGCCGAGGGCGACGGCGGAGGCCGGCTTGCCGAGGCCGGGGATAGCGCGCTTCGGGATCACGGTACCGTCGGTCTTCAGCGGGCGGCCGGAGAGCGTGTTGACGCGGTGCGAGGACTTCTCCACCAGGTATTCGATGCCGGCATCGGCACGCCACTTGTCCAGCACGCGGGCGTTGCCGAGGCTGTCGGCCCAGGTCATGCCTGGCGCGGTGAATTCCTGGCGGCCGGCGAACACTGCCTCGGCCACCGCATCTGCCTCGTAGGCGTAGAGATGCTTGGACTGGCCAGCCACTACGGTTTCGCGGCTGCCATCCTTGCGGATGATGTCGATCTTGCCCTGGCCGCCGGTGCGGTCGCCGTTGGCGAACCAGAAGTTCGGCACCTCGATGGTGCCTTCGCTGCCATAGATGCGCGCGGTGTTGGCGAGGTTGATCATGATGGCGCAACTGATCTGCGCGGTGATGCCGTTTTCGAACTGCAGCACGGCGGCCGCGGTGTTGTCGGTGCCCCCGGCGTTGATCGTGGCGGTGCCCATCACCTTGACCGGATCGAGGAACGGCTTGCCCGATGCGGCACCGGCGATGAAGCGGGCCATCGAGGCGGCATAGCCGCCGACATCGGGGATGCCGCCGCCGGCAAACGCCGAGTCGAACAGCCGGTGCTCGGGCATGTAGCGCGGCATCTGGAAGCCGAAGCTCGTTTCGATGAAGCGGATTTCGCCGATGGTGCCGGCGGCCAGCAGTTCCCACAGCTTCTGGGTCTGCGGGTGCAGGCGATACATGAAGGCCTCGCCGCAGAAGGTGCCGGCTTTCTTGTGGGCGTGGAAGATGGCGTCGGTCTCAAAGGCGCTGAGGGCGATCGGCTTTTCCACCAGCGCGTGCTTGCCGGCCTCGGCGGCCTTGATGGCCCATTCGGCGTGGCCGGTATGCGGGGTGGCGATATAGACCGCATCGACGTTCGGGTCATCGAGCAGCGCCTGGTAGCCGTCGTGGATGCGAGCCTCGGGGAAGTCGGTCTTGAGCGATTCCTTGGCGGGATTGCGCGAGGCGATGGCTTCGAGCGTGCCGTACTGCGAATCGAGGACGCCGCGGCGGAAGTCCTTGGCGATGGCGCCGGGTCCGATGATGCCCCAGCGCAGGGTGTTTCCGTTCGTCGTCACGTCGATGCTCCTCCAGGTTTTGCGCCGCACTATCAGCAGGAGAGCAGGCGCGATGCAACTGGATCGGCTTGCGGGCGCTCGTGGCGGCATTGTAACGGTTTGCCAGATGCAAAGCCGCGAGGGAGACGGGCATGTTCGTGGTGGGTGGCGAAAGCCTGATCGACCTCATTTCCGAGCCGGTGGGCGCCGACGGCGTGATCCGCCTCGTCGCGCACCAGGGTGGCTCGCCGTATAACTGCGCCATAGCGCTGTCGAAGCTCGGCAACGAGACGGGGTTCATGTGCCCGATCAGCGCCGACGGGCTCGGCACCTACCTGCTCGGGCCGCTCGCCGCGGCGGGGGTGAAGCCGCTGCTGGGCGAGCGGGTATCTGCCTACACGACGCTGGCGGTCGTGACCTTCGACGAGAAAAAGAGCGCGCAGTACGGGTTCTATCGCAATGCCGACCGGGCCTTCACCCGCGAGGGGATGATCGCGGCGCTGCCCGAGCGGCTCGAGGTATTCCAGGTCGGCGGATTCTGCCCGATCGATCCGGTTGACGCCGAGGCGTGGATGGCGGTGGCGCGCGAAGCCGCCTCGCGTGGCGCGACGCTGTCGATGGACCCCAACGTGCGCCCGTCGCTGGTGCCGGACTTTGCCGGCTACAAGGCGCGGCTCGGCGAGTTTCTCGACATCGTCAACCTCGTGAAGGTGTCGATCGAGGACCTCGGGGCACTGGAGCGCAACAGGGCGGTGAAGGCGAGCGACTTTTCTGCCGAAGAGACCGAGGCGATAGTGGCGAAATACGTCGACGAGTTCCTGCGCCGGTCCAACATGGGGCTGGTGATCGTGACCTTCGGCGACGAGGGCAGCCGGGCCTTCACCCGGGCGGGATCGGCGAAGGCCGAGATTTTTCCGGCAGTGCCGTTCGGCGACACGGTCGGCGCCGGCGACAGTCTGATGGCGGGCGTGCTGACCTGGCTCAACGAGCGCGGGGCGTTGCGGCCGGCGATGCTGTCGACGCTCGACAGTGGTGCACTTGGCGAGATGCTGCGCTTCGGCGCGGTCGTGGCGGGCCTCAACTGCCAGCATGTCGGCTGCGTGCCGCCGACGCGGCCCGAGGTCGATGCGGCGCTGGCGAGCGCCTGACGCTCACGCGCACGTCAATTGCGCATCGGCCGGTTAGCTGATGCCTTTTCGTTCATAGGGCAGGGAGTCGATATGCGGATCTGGCAGTGGTTGGGACTGATCGTTGTCGTGCTCGGTATCGGGGTGGCGGTGTTCTTCCTTCGCCCGGTCAACGGCCCCGCCCGCGACCTGACGCTGGTGGGTGATGCGACGCGTGGCGAGTATCTGCTGCGGCTTGGAGGCTGCATCGCCTGCCATACCGATGGCAGCAGCGGCGGCGGCATGCTGTCTGGCGGGCCCGGAGGCCCCGGGCTGACCAGCCCGTTCGGCACCTTCCACGCCCCCAACATCACGTCGCACCCGGAAGCGGGCATCGGCAACTGGACGCTGGCGCAGTTCTCGCAGGCCATGAGCGACGGGGAGGGGCCGGAGGGCCATCTCTACCCGGCCTTCCCGTACGAGAACTACACGCTTATGAGCGACCAGGAGATCGCCGATCTCTATGCGGCGCTGATGGCCGTGCCGGCCGATCCGACGCCGTCGAAGGCGCACGAAGTCGGCTTCCCATTCAACATCCGCCTGGCGCTGGCCGGGTGGAAAAACCTGTTCTTCGCGCCCGCCCGATACGAGGCCGACCCGGCGCATTCGGACAAGTGGAACCGTGGACGCTACCTCGTCTATGGCCCTGCCCACTGCGTCGCCTGCCACTCGCCGCGCAACCTGCTCGGGGCGATCGACAGGGGTGCCGAACTCACCGGCAATCCGGGTGGCGGGGTCGGCGGCAAGGCCCCGGCACTGACGCAGGCGGTCCTGCTCGAGCGGGAATACGACGTTGCATCGTTGGCGAGTGCGCTGAACGACGGCTTCACCCCGGACTTCAACGTGCTCGGCGGCGCGATGGGCGAGGTGATTTCCGATGGCACGTCGCAGTGGACGGAGGAAGACCGCGAGGCGGTGGCGAGCTACCTGCTGGGGGTGGAGTAGTCAGTCCGAGCCGAAGCTACCGGGAGAGATATCGCGAGCAGAATGCATGACACGAACGATCCGCAGGACAGTTGGCTCAAGCTCGTAAAAGATCACGTAGCGATCAACAACAAAGCTCCTGAGCTTTTCACCGAACTCCGGGCGAGGCCTGCCATTCATCGGGACCTGCGACGTCTGGATTATCCTCTCGGCGATACGCCGCAACTGCCGATCCGCAGCCCCAGTATCTGTCTGGTCGATATAGTCCCAGATTTCCCGCAGGTCTTGGCGTGCCTGCTTGGTGTGGCGGATTTCAAGCTGCATCGGAGCGCTTCAAGGAGTCGCGCTTGGCCTTCTCGCGCTTCGCCTCGGCAATGATCTCCTCCATATCAAGCGGTCCATGGTCGCCGCTATCAATGCCCTTCTGAATCTCTCCACGCAGATACCGGAGCTTGATTTCGCGCACCCACTCCCGCTCCTCCATCAGACGCAGCGCATCGCGCAGCACTTCGCTGGCGCTGGCGTAGCGGCCGCTCTCGACGAGGTCGCGAACGAATTTCTCGTAGTGTTCGCCGATGGTGTAGCTGGATGGCATGGCTATCTCCTTTTGGGGGTAGACTATCATTTAATGATAGTACTCGGAAGCAAGAATCCCGTACGTACTTGCTCCATCCGGATGTATGGTCATCCCCGTACGGGGGTGGTGTTGGTCAAGCTGGCGCTCGCGGCGGGACGGGGATCGGAGCTTGCGGAGACGCGGGCGCTGCTTGCCGTGGATGCCCGTACAGCCTCCGCCGCCTTCGACCGGCTCGGCGACACCGTGCTGGTCTACCTGCACGTCGACGGCGTTATCCTGGATTTTGTCGGACAGGGGCGAGTGGCGGCCGTCGGCATCGGGACAGGCGCGGGGCGGACCTTGACGATCGACCCCTATACCCCGTTCGCCGCACCGGTTTCGGGCGAGGCGGAGCGTGGCGTGCCGGGAACCCGGCGATTGCTGGAGTTGCCGGACGCCCGCTTCGACGCGATCCTGACGCAGGTGCGGGAGGCCGAGCGGGCCGGAGCGGCAGAGGCAGGCACCAGCTTTGCATCAGTCCCCACTGAGGCGACGTATGTTGCTATCCGCGATCAGGTGCTGCGGAGCTTCCGGCACCAGTGCGCCTTCACCGGGGCCGCGGATGTGCCCGGCGCGAGGCTGAGCATCGTGGCGATCCGTCCGCGGGCGGATGGCGGTCCGCTGCATGTGGCAAACTACCTGCCGATGGTGCCGGGGCTGGAGCGGCCGTGGCGCAGCGGGCATTTCAGCGTCGGCGCGGACTATCGCATCCTCGGCGATCTGTATCGCCTTGCGCCTGAGCTACAGGACAGCATGGTCGCGCTGTTCAGGATGCTGCTGCCGGACCATGCGGCGGATTACCCGAACCCCGATCTGCTCGCCTGGCATCGCGCCAACGTGTTCGGCCGCTCCTAGGTCGCGACCGGGTCTCCGGCATCTCGGCGCGGTAATTTGGCTTGATCGCGGCGGCGTCACCCCCTAACGCTCGGACAACAGCTCAAGAGGTTTTCCATGCCGCAAGACGCCGCCGCCCTTCGCCAGATGCTGTCGCTGGCACCGGTCATTCCGGTCATCATCATCAACGACGTGTCGCAGGCGCGGCCACTGGCGGAAGCGCTGGTTGCCGGAGGCCTGCCGATACTCGAGGTGACGCTGCGCACACCGCAGGCGCTGCAGGCGATCGAGGAAATGGCCAAGGTGCCTGGCGCGATAGTCGGCTCGGGGACGGTGCGGACGCCGCTGCAGATGGGCCATTCGGTCGATGCCGGCTGCCAGTTCATGGTGTCGCCGGGTGCGTCGCCGCGGCTGCTGGAAGCGGCGGAGGAGCACAGGATTCCGCTGCTGCCCGGGATCGGTACCCCGACCGAGGCGATGACGGCCTCCGAGCATGGATACACGTTCCTCAAGTTCTTCCCGGCCGAGGCGCTGGGCGGGGTGAAGGTGCTGAAGGCATACGCCTCGCCGCTGCCCGACATCACCTTCTGCCCCACCGGTGGCATCGACATGGCGAAGGCCGCCGAGTACCTGGCACTGCCCAACGTGATCTGCGTCGGCGGATCGTGGGTAATGCCGGCCGATGCCATTGCTGCAGGCGATTGGAAGCGGATCGAGCAGCTGGCGCGCGAAGCCTCGCAACTGGGTAAGAACTGACGCCTGATGCGTGCGCTGGGGCCGGGCCGGTCGAGGCGTCGCAGCGGCCGGTTGGTTGGCGCAAGCGTGCTGGTGCTGCTTGGTATGCCGAGCCATGCGGCCGAGGTGAGTGTGGCGGTGGCCGCCAATTTCACCCGGCCGGCCGAAGCGATCAGCGCCGCGTTCACTGCCCTGACGGGCGACACGGTGGTGCTCTCGTTCGGTGCCACCGGCGCGCTCTATGCCCAGATCACGCAGGCCGCCCCGTTCGACATCCTTCTTGCGGCAGACAATGAGCGGCCCCAACTGGCAGTAGCGAACGGCTTCGGCGTCGAGGGCACCGTGTTCACCTACGCGGCAGGCAAGCTGGCGCTCTACTCGCCGACCATCGATGTCAGCGATGGCCCCGCAGTCCTCGCGGCCGCCTCGTTCCAGCACATCGCGATTGCCGATCCCCTGTCGGCGCCCTATGGCCGCGCAGCGGTGGAGACCATTGCCGCGCTGGGGCTTGCCGATCTCCTCGTGCCCCTCCAGGTGACGGGGCAGAGCATCTCGCAGACACTGCAGTTCGTCGACAGCGGCAATGCCGAGCTCGGTTTCGTTGCCCTTGGCCAGGTGAGCGAGAAGCCGGCCAGCCAGGTCTGGGTCGTCCCGGCAGCCTATCATGCGCCGATCCTGCAGGATGCGGTGCTGCTGAAACAGGGCGAAGCCAATCCGGCCGCCAGAGCCTTCCTCGCGTTCCTGCGGGGGCCCGAGGCAACTGTCATCATCAGGCAATACGGCTACGATCTGGCGCAGTGAGGCGATGCGGATGATCCATGCTGAGCCTTAGCGAAATCGCGGCGCCGGTTGCCCTGTCGCTGACGCTCGCCCTTATCGTGACGTTGCTGCTCGTCGTCATCGCGACGCCGATCGCCTGGTGGCTGTGCCGGTCGACCTGGCGCGGGAAGGAGGCCGTCGCGGCGATCGTGGCGCTGCCACTGGTGCTGCCGCCGACGGTGCTCGGTTTCTACCTGCTGATCGCACTCGGCCCAAGCGGCCCCGGCGGTGCGCTCGCCTCGCTATGGGGAGCGAGGACGCTGGCCTTTTCCTTCGAGGGGCTGGTCATCGGCTCGGTGATCTACTCCCTGCCCTTCATGGTGCAGCCGCTGCGCAATGCGTTCGAGGCGTTCGGCGACGAACCGATCGAGGCGGCGCACACACTGGGCGCCTCCCGAATGCAGACCTTCTTCCGTGTAGCGATGCCGCTGGCCCGCCGCGGCTACCTGGCCGGCGCGGTGCTGACCTTTGCGCATACGGTGGGCGAGTTCGGCGTGGTCCTGATGATCGGCGGCAACATCCCTGGTAAGACCAAGGTGTTGTCCATCGCCATCTACGACTATGTGGAGCGGCTGGAATGGGGCAGCGCCCACATCCTCGCCGCGGGCATGGTAGTGTTCGGCTTCGTGGTGGTGACGGCGGTGATGATGATCGAGAAGCGGGTGGGGAACCGCTAGAGCCGATCCCTACTAGCCGCGACGGACACTCACTTGTGTGGAGCCATCGCCGCCCGAACGTCGGCGCTCGACACTGTCGCGATCCAGGCTTCGCTGTCCCGGGCGCCGAAGCTGACGATGAGACGCTCGCCATCCTCGTGCCAGGCGAGCCCCGCTGCGAACTCGATCCCACGGGCGAGGAGCACGAATGGCTCGGTCAGTTGGCGGACCTGATCGCCGGTATCGAGCCA